>SLKS01000227.1 GCA_007134465.1 Kiritimatiellia bacterium
ATGAAAATGCGTTCCCGTTTCTGGGGAAGGCCGAAATCCAAAGCGTTGAAAACCTTGCATTCCGCTTGGTATCCAACATTGCGCGCAATCTCCAAAATCCGCGCGAGAGTCCCCCCCCTGTTGTGTCCTGCCAAAAGCTTCACATTCTCGAGAACAAAGGCTTGCGGCATTTTCGCCTCAAGAATTCTGGCTATCTCGAAAAACAGGGTTCCTCTTGCGTCTTCAAAGCCTTTGCGATGTCCGATAATGCTGAACGGCTGGCAAGGGAAACCGGCTAGCAAAATTTCGTGATCGGGAATGTCTTTCACGTCCATGGCATGGATGTCACCGCTAGGCGTCTCGCCGAAATTGGCTTCGTAGGCCTTCTGGCAGCCTGGATCGCTATCGCTAGACAAGACGCATTCGGCGCGCCGCCCCGTTTTCTCAGCCGCCCCCTCGATCGCATAGCGAAAGCCGCCTATCCCGCAGAATAGGTCGATGAAGCGAACAGTCTGTTTGGCCATCGGAATCATCGGCGAGGACATATCATAGGCATGGCTGTCCGGTCAAGCTCATCGTCGAAGGCCCATTCATGCCAGAGGGCTCTATACGGAAACCACTATCCCGTTCGGCGCGAATCTCTGGAGGCGGATTACGGCGCACAGGCAAGGTTGGCGGGATCGAGCCATCGGCTGAAGTTTGCTGTTACGGTTGCTGTTGGCCGATGGGGCCCAGCGGAACATGCAGCGGATAGGAGGCGTTGCCCGCGCGGTCGAGCGCCTGCACCTTCATCCAGCGGTTCAGGCCTGCGCCGGCGAATTCGGCGGCCGGCGCCAGGGTCGGCGCGCGTACCGAGCGCCCGTCCGCCTGCCAGACGAACCCGTCCATGCCGCTGGCGTCGTAGGCGTGAAAAGTCATCGAGTCTTCCGGCCCCCATGCCGAGAAGATGAAGCCGTTGCGCATGTGCACGCGCATCGGCTGGCCGCTGTCGTTTTCCGTGGAAAAGATCATCAGATACAGCGGTTTGGTTTCGAATTCTTCCTCCGGAATCTTGTCGGCCAGAATCTCGCGCATGTCCAATACGAACGATTGCCAGACTCCGGCCTGCCAGACGGCCGGCTCGGGCAGCGGCGCGGTAACGCCGGGTTCGTCCCGGTAGATGGCCGGCCCGTCCGGCCCATTGAGCGGAATGCGAATGAAATCCCGGTCCGGATTGCGGCGGAACGACACGAACATGCGCACGCGGTCGGCCGGTTCGTCCGGCACGCGAAGCTGGAAGGCGAAGTAGGGGTGGCGCGCGATGCGCCAGCCGCCCTGCCCGCGCAAATGCGCGAAGAAAACGCCCGTATCGGTTTCGGTCGTGTGTTCCAAGTGCGGGGGCAGATGCGGATCCTGCGCCACTTGGCACGGCTGGTTGGAACCGAAGAACGTGCCCGGCGTCTCCAGCGGGTCCCAGTTGGTGCGCCAATAGACGTTGTTCGGATACTGCGTGGACAACAGCGTGGGCGGGGACGTGTCCTGACGGTAGTCGAGACGCATGGGAACGACAATGTCCCCGATCTCGTGGCCGGCGCCGGTGCGCAGGCCGGAAAGCGAAAGCGTGAAGGCGGAACCGTCCTCGAGCGAGGCGAGCCGGTCCTGCAAAAGAAACGCCCAGTTGATCTGTATGCGCGAGGATTCCCGGCCGTGCCGATACCAGGTGCCCATGGTACGCGCGGCATGGGACGGTCTGCTGTTCGGAGGGAGCGCGGGATGACGTCTGTCCTTCCGATGAAAGACCCGAGTCCAATCGCCGTAATAATGGCCCGGAATCGGTTCGTCGTTCCATTTCATGGCCAGTCTGTCGAATTCGAGCGGCACGCCGGTTTCGTTCCGGAACTCGATTTCCAGAACAGGTCCGTTCTGAATGGCCTCGACAGGCTCGATGAACCGGTGCGAAACGACGGGCGGAACATTGTTGACCAGAAACGGAATGTCCGTTACCGCCGAGTCCATGCCCGTTCCGCTGCGCGCCTGGAGAAACACGCGATGAATGCCCTCGGGCAGGCGGCTCGTGTCGGGACGCACGGGCTCGCGGTTGGCGCTCTCCTGCCAGTCGAGCTGCGCCAGGTCCTCGGGCGACCGCTCGGCGGCGGGCGTTTCGCCCTGCGCCAGCGCGAACAGAACCTTTTCCACGCTGTGAAACGAGAAGTATTCGGGGCGCAGGATCAGCGGACGATGCTCCGACACTACCGGGCCGCGAACGATATCGTCCACGTCCCAGGTCGCGAACAGGCCGGTTTGGTCTTCGACAAAGGTATGCGAACCGAACACCAGGCTGCGGGCGTTCATCATGCCCTGCGCCAGCGGCATGCTGCCCATCGCATCGCTGACAATTCCGTACCAGGTTCGCCAGGTATCGTCCATGACGATGTCTCCGGTTCCACGCACCGGCACGACGAACCGATGGTCTTCGCCGAGTCGGACTGCCGAATGGGGCCAGCCGATTTCCATCGAGATATGGGCCATGGCCGATGCGCGATAACGGAATTGGACAAGCGGATATCGGGAAAGGGTTGCCGGGCGACTGAGCAGCGTGCGGCGCAATCGCTGGAGTTTGCCGTCGTTGGCTACGCGCAAAAACGTGCCCTGCTGCGGATGCAGATGCTTCAGCCGCGCCGGCGCTTCGTTTTGGCGGATGTCCCGCACCGGTTCCCGGTTCTCGAAGGAAAGGAAATACGGGTTTTCCTTGCCCAGCCCGAAAAGAACTGGCGCGCCTTCGCGCAGGGCGTCTGACCAGGACAGCGTGAACGGAACGACGGCGCCGCCGAGCTGCGCTTCGACCGGCACGACCGGCGTGGCCGTGCGGGTCAGGCTCTCGACACGCGGCACGAAGGCGGCGAGCCGGCCCGTCTCTTCGTGCCAGGTCGAAACCGTCTCTTCGCCGATGCGAAGGGTGGCGGCCGAAAAGCGGCGGTCGTGCCAGGCGTCCGTCTGTTCGACGCGAATGGCGTCGGGAATGTCCGGATGCCAGTCGGCCTGGAGGGCGAGATCGGCAGCGGGCGGAAGGCGAAGCCAATGCCAATCGTGCGTCCAGTCGGCGTCCGGCGCGCGATGGGTCAGGCGCAGACGCGTGTGGCCGAAAGCGTCCATGGCGCCGATCAGCGCTGACAATTCGTGCAAGGACGCGCATTCGCCCAGCGCAAGCGGCGGGTCGGCGGCCAGGTTCGTCACCTCGACAGTGGCGCCCGGCAAGGTTCCGTCCAGGCGCGGTGGATGGTTGCGGATGTCCGTGAATCGCCGTATGGCATAGGCCTCGCCGGGCGCGTTCCCGGCCAGCCCTTGCAGCGTCAGGCTCGGTTTGCGGTTGCCGAATCCCTCGACCCGAACCCACAGCCGGTCGCTGCCGCTCCATCCGAGCGCCGCGGCGTCCGGCAGCCAGACCGTGACCGGGGTCCAGTCGGTCGCGTCCATCCAGCGTTCGCCCGGCGGCGCGTGGCCGGGCACGTCCGTGCTGCCGATTTTCTTGTGTTCGCCCCCGCAGAAATCGTCGCCGGACAACCGATGATAGCCGTGGATGCTCGGATGGAAAACGCCGGTCGCATCCATGGTTCCCAGCGAGAAATGGAAATTGAAGCGCGCGCCCGCCGTGCGCTTGACTTCGAACGTCCAGCCGACCAGCTCGTCGTACAAATCCGGCGGCAGCTCGGCGCGCGCGAACATTTCGCCGGCGCCCAGCAGGGTGGTGGCAACGAAGGCGGGCGCGTCGCCGCGCTCCGCGCGCCAGGACAGTCGGGTCTGGCCGGTGGGATCGTCCGCGCGCCATTGATTCGGCAGCAGCGATTCCGACGGCCGCCAGTTTCTGGCCAGGACCCCGCGCCGTTCCAGCGCGTGGTACGCGAGCGGCGGGACGAGGTCTTCGATGGCCGTTTCCAAAGCGACATGCCGCAGCCGATGCGGGCGCGGAGCCATGTGTTCGGCCGCCATTTTGACCCGGGCCACCATCATGGAATTCATGAAGGTCCAGATGCCGAACGTGCCGGAGCCGACCGGATCCGGGTCCGTCTCTGAGAAGATCAGTTCGTTGTCGAAATAGTATTCGATTCGGTCGCCGATCCGGCGCAGTTTGAGATAGTACCAGGCGCCGTGCATGTCGCGGCCGGCCCGCACAAGCGGATCGCGAATGCGCCGTCGCTGTCCCTCGCGCCGGCGCGGAACGAGCGTTTCGTCGGTTTCCGCCAGCAGCCGGCCGTCCCGGTACAGGCGCGTATGCAACTGGGAATGGTCGCGGTCCCAGCCGGTGCAGGTCACGGTATAGCCGCGGCCCGGCGATGCGGGTTCGCTCATGGCCGTCAGATTCAGGTCGCCGGCCCGCTCGTAGAAGCCATGCCGCATGCCGGCATACATTTCGAGACAGAAATCGCCGGAGAAATCGTATTTCGACCATAGCGCCGCCAGCCCGCTCGCGGATTCGCCGTTCATGTGCGACCAGCGCGGATCGCACTGGAAGCGGTTGATCACCGCCCATTCCCCGCCGTTGCGCACCCATTCGTGCGGCGATTCCGTGAACAGGAAATCCTTGACCTGGTGCCGTTTCACGAAGCTGTGCGCCAAATCCGCCAGGCCGAACCCTTCGATGCGCAAACGTCGGCCGGCAAGCGGCCGAACCAGCGAATGGCGAACGGGAACGGCCGACCCGCTGGCAATCCACAACGCATGGCCTTCATAATGAATGTCGAAATAGGGTGTAGCCCATTCCGTCTGCTCGCACACTTGTTTCGCCAGCGAATCCGCCGACGCCGAAGCGACGACAGTCCGGCGCCCGGTTTCCGAGACGGATTCCAGCCGGATGTTTCGTTCCGACGCCGAGACGATCCATTCGCCCGTCGCCGCGCCGTCCGGCACGCCGAGATGGATTTCCGTGCCCTCGACATAGGGCATGCGGCATAGGAAGCGTCCGTAGAAATCGCCCTTGTGCCAGGTCAGTCCGCGTTCGTCCTGCGCCCATTCGCCTTCCGGCGACGCCCAGTTACGCATGAACGGGTCTTCCCGAAAGGCGCGGTTTTTCTCGAACTGATCGTGATGGAGCCCTTCACGCGCGAAGCGGTAGCCGAGCCGACCGACGGTCGCGGCCGTGCGCGCCCCGATCCAGACACCCGCCGCGCCTCGTCGTTCCCCATCGTGATGATGCGCCAGAACAAGCGTGCCGTTGCGATAGAGCCGCCACAGGCCAGGCGCCGTCATGTCGGCCATCAAAGTTACGGGATCCGACAACGGTTGACCGTCCAGCGGCAATCGCAATTCTTCCACCGCGCGATTCGCCCCGGCTTGCGCGCTTTCAAGCCGCAAGACCTCCTCGTTTTGTTCCACGCTCCGGACGAAACGCCAGGCGGGCGCGGCTTCGTTGCGGTAGCCGAGCACAAGTCCGATCCGGCCGTCGTCCGGCTCCGGATGAAACTCGGCGGAAAAGACCTGTCCCGCGTGATCCGGCTCTCCGAAGACCAGCCATTGATCTTTTTCGGCGGGCGCGGCGGGCGCGGCGCGCACGGCGCCGCGCCGTTGGTTGCCAGCCGGCGGCTCGGCGGTCTCGAACGAGCCTCGCCGGGCCAGCGTATGCCAGCGGATGTCTTCCGGCTCGTCCAAGGGCACGTCGAGATTCGAGCGCGCGCGGACATCGTCGAACAGCGCGCCGTCGGCCGCGTGCGCGTACAGGCCGAACCGGCCGCCAGCCGGCAGTTCGGCGGCGAGATCGGCCAGCAGCGTGTTGTCGAGAAAGGCGAGAATGCGGTTGTCGTGCAACACGACTTTCAGCTTCACCCATTGGCCGTCCGTCAGTTCCGTTGTCGCGGCGGCCATCGTTTGGCGCGCGGTGTCCGGGCCGGGACCGACGCGCCACAGCCGCAGCAACGCCTCGGGCGCGTCGGCGTGCCGGGTCAAGGTTAGCGCGTGGCAGGCGCCTTGGTCCGTATGCAGGAACACCAGCCCGGCTTCGCCCGGCGCCGGCTCGAGCGCGGCCTCCAGAACGTAGCGGTTGTAGAACTCGTGACCGGTCAGCAGGACGGCCGGCTCGCCGCGGCCGCTCACGCGCGAGAAATTGGCGCTGCGTTCCGGGTCCGGCGCGCGCCGCGGCCGCCGCCCCGGCCGCCCTTCCTCGCCGCGTTCGGCCGCCGTATCGGCGGCCGTGCGCAAGGCCCATTCGCCGGACACTTGCTCCCATTCGGCCAGCGGATCCCGGGTGTCGCCCGGCAGAAAGAAATTGTCGTGAAACGTGAACGGGCTCGTCCGTTGAAAACGGGGCCGCCGCCCGGCTTCGGCCGCCAGCTCCGCCGACGGCTGTTTCAGCGCGGCCGGCAACGCGAACGGCGCCTCGCAGGCGAAGACGGGACGATTCTTTAAGTACAGCGTCCAATGGCGGCGACGGAATGTCCAAGTCCATTCCGCCTGCGCAAGCGAACGCGCAGGCGCGGCGGCAAACGAACGCGCGCGAAGCGGCGCGCCATCCGATCCCGACCCGGTCGCCGTCGCATGGCCGCCTGCGCGTTCGATGCGAACTGTCGCCGCGCGCGCGCCGTCGGCGCTTGTGAACCGAAACGTCGCGCCCCGCTCCGCATGCCAGGGCGCGATCAGCGTCAGGTTGCCTTCCTGGTCCGGAATCTCCGCATGCTTCGTCCAGCCGTTCGCCCATGTCGCGCCCGGCAACGCAATTAGGGAATGGCACAGAAGCGCGAAGACAACATGCCGGGACATGCGCAATCCGTTCATGGTTCGGCCCCGTCCTGGTCAGCCATGGCGAATCCGAGCCGTCGAACGGTCTCGCGCAGCGCCGGCCCGGCATGGCGCAGTACGGCCTGCGTGAAACGGAATTCGCGGCGGATCGGATAGTTCTTGCGCAAACAATCGAAGCCGGCCGCATGCGCGGGCTTGTCCGGCGGCGTTTCGGCCGGCGGCGCGAAACCGGGAGCGGCCGTTGCGCGCAGCGCTCGGTCGTCGGCCTCGATATCGTACACCGCGCGCGTCAGTTCCCAAAGAGCCTGTTCGTCGGATCGCCCGTCAACATCGAGTTCCACTCGCGGCACGGTTGGCGCAGGCAGCAGAGCGTCCGGCGTCCAATCCGGTTCGCGGCCCAGAAAACGGCAGGCTTCCCGATAGACCATCGCCGTGCCCATGACTTTGCCCTCGAACGAATGGCCTGCGATATGGGGCGTAGCCATAGCGGCGCGCGCCAGCACATCGCGCCGATAGGCCGGCTCGCCCTCCCATGTGTCCAGCACGCAATGCCGTACAAGCCCGCTGTCCAGCGCCGCCAGCAAAGCCTCGCTGTCCACAACCGGCCCGCGCGCGCTATTGACGAGAATGGCGCCGGGCTTGAGACCGGCGAAGAAGGCCGCGTCGGCCAGATGAACCGTGCGGTCCGGGCCCTCGCGAATCAACGGCACATGGAACGTGACGATGTCCGCCTCGCGCCGAATCGCGTCGAGTCCAACAAACGGAACCGTCTCGCCCGGCTCGGTCAGGGACGCATGCCCCGCTTCGCCCGCGCGCTGGCGCGGCGGATCGTTCGCCAGCACGCGCAAACCGAGCGCCCGCGCCTTGTCCACGACCCGGCCGCCCACGTTGCCGACCCCGACGATGCCGATCGTCTTGCCGCGCAACGTCAGCCCGTCCCGGTTCGCCAGGCACAGCAGAGCAACGGTCACATACTCCGAAACGCTGTTCGCGTTGCAGCCGGGCGCATAGCGCCAGCAGATGCCCTGCTCTTCCAGCCAGGGAATGTCCAGATGATCCGTGCCGATGGTCGCCGTGCCGACAAAGCGCACCCGGCTGCCGTCCAGCAGCGCGCGATTCGCGCGTGTCGTCGAACGGATGGCCAGCAGGTCCGCGTCGCGCACATCGGCGGCGACGAGCGCCCTGCCGTCCTTGACCACCGTCTCGCCCAGCGTCTCAAACGCTTCGGCGACATAGGGCATGTTGGCGCAACAAACGGTTTTCATGGGGGAAACGTGTCGAGCAAAGTCGGTTATGGATACAATTTCTTTCTACGCCGCCCCCGGAAAAGATGCAAGCCGGTTTTTTTAGGGCGCATGGCTCTTGACAGAAAAAACTGTTGCAAAAGACACATGAAAAAGGCATATATGCCTGCATGAGAACAACGCTCAACATCGATGATCAAGTTTTGAAGCAGGCGGCCGACATCACGGGTGTCAAGGAGAAGACCTCTCTCGTGCGCATGGGGTTGGAAGCGCTGACATGTTCATGTTAAACAGCAACAAGATTATTCAGCGAAAACTGGACGAGTATTTTTCGCGCGTTCGCAATACCCTGACAACCTTTCAAGCCGCGATCGAATACTGGTTCGCGAACGGCTGCGATACGCGGCTGCGCACGTTTTTCGACGATACCCATTCGCAGGAATCCAAGGCGGACGACATCCGGGTCGAAATAGACACGATGCTCTACGAAAAAACGCTGCTGCCGGAATCGCGTCGCGAAATCCTCATTCTTCTGGAACGCGCGGACAACATTCCGAACCGGGCGGAATCCGTGCTGAACCAGATTGAAACGCAGCAGCTTGTCATGCCCGCATTTCTGCAAGACGGCGTACGCGAACTGGTTCGCGTTTCGCTGGAAGCGTACGATCTGGTCATGGACACCGCGCAACGGACATTGGGCACGAACCGCGGCATCATCGAACGGATCGAGCAAGTGGATCACAAGGAAAGCGTATGCGACAAGATCGAGCAGAATCTGATTCGCGAACTGTTCCGAAGTCCGCTGGACAAGGCGGACAAGATCCTGATCCGGGACATTGTGCTGCAGGTGGGCGACATCAGCGATTTCTGCGAAAACGTTGCCGATTTTCTCAAGATTCTCCACATTAAACGGCAGGTTTAAGCGGGGCGAATTGTTTCGTCGTTTGCGATGAAACAAACCGGGATATCCACAATCGGGAAACAGAAGGAGGGCACATGAGCGAAGAGAAAACCGCGGCGACAGGGAATCAGGAACAGAAGGCGTTGTTTACCGGGCTGATCATGATGCTGGGCTCGTCGGCCATGCAGCAGTTAGGCAAATTGATTGATCCGGCCACGAGCAAGACCGAGGTCAGTCTGGAAGGCGCGCAGTCCACCATTGATTTGCTCGACATGCTCAAGGCCAAGACGCAGGGCAATCTCGACGCCGAAGAGGAGAAGATGCTGCGCGATCTGCTCGCCTCGCTGCAAATGAACTATGTGCAGGCTGCCGAGACGATGAAAAAGAAGCCGGCCGAGCCCGCGCCGGAGCCGGCGGCCGGAACCGACGCCGCATCCGAGCCGCCCGCCGAAGGCAAGGCGTCCGCGGAAACGTCGGCCGCCGCCTCCGAAGAAGATACGACGGGACGCCAGCCCAAGTTCCATAAATCCTACGGGGGATAGGCCGCACCTTCGATCGTCTCTTGGCCACAGGCTATCCGCTTGATCCAATGACGAAAAGAAGCATCCATCGCTACACGCTGTTGCGCGCGGATTCGGCGGCCGCCTTCTCCAGTTCCGCGATTCGCTTTTCCAGCGCCTGCACGCGCTCGCGGTGGCGGGCTTCCAGACAGTCGAGCGCGGAAAGAAAAAGACCGTTCACCTGGTTCTGCTGGGTCCACATGCGATAGGTGTAGAATTTCAGCCCGTTCCAGATCAGGCGTTTGACGGAAACGAAAAAGCAGGCGAAGCGGGATCGGCGCTCGACTATCTCGAAGTCGTTGATGTCCACGAAAACCGCGTCGCGCAGGCATTCGAGATAGAGCGCGAGGAATTCGTCGTCGTCCTTGAGCGCGGAAAGATTGGCGCGTTCGGCACGAACAATGCGGGTGTCGGCATAGACGTCTTGGCGTTTCTTTTCCGCCACGCGCTCGCGAATGCGGGCGACCAGCGCCTCGACATCCACGCCCGGCGCGCCGATTTCGAAAAGGGAATCGTTCATGGCGCGGCCCCTTGCTGGTGGAGGTAAGGGGAGTCGAACCCCTGACCTTCTGAATGCCATTCAGACGCTCTAGCCAACTGAGCTATACCCCCACGAATGTCGCAAAAGGCCGGTCTAGTATCATGGCGCCGGCGCCTTGTCAACCGCTATCTGGATTCCTTGGCAATGACGGCGATTTTGTCAAGGGTTTGCGCCACATCGCGAAGATGCTTTTCCGTGAGCCCGACCTTTTCCAGTATCTGACCGAACTGGTAGATGTTGTCGCGCCGACTCTTTTCGAGCGTCTCGCGCCGTTCATTGATCTCGGCGATTTCGGCTTCAAGCTGGCGAATGCGCAAATCGGCGGCGGCCAGCGAACGGCGCAAACTCAAAATGGCCGCGCCCGCATCCTGTTCGGCGCTGTCGATGTCGGTGATTTGCAGGCCTTCGGGAATGGGCACTTCCACAATGCTGCCGCAATCGGAGCAGGGAATGCTCAGGCCGGCGCCGCGATAGTCGATCGCCAGGCTCTTGCCGCACTGCGGACAGTCGAAGACGATATCCGTCTCCTTGATCTCGGAGGTGTCGTCCGCATTGTCCGCGACATCGCTCGCGTTTTCTTCCGCTGCTTCGGCCGACGTTTCTTCGCTCATCGCGTCACCTCCGGATCGGCGCTGTCCATGGCTGGCTCGGGCCGTTCAGGCCTTGACAATCTTGCCGGACTTGATGCAGGCTGCGCACACTTTGCGGCGAACCACGCCGCCGTTTTCCAGCGATTTCACTCGTTGCAAATTGGGTTCGAACCGGCGGCGGGTGATGCCTGTGGTATGAAGCCCGATGCCGCCCTTCTTCTTTTCCAACCCGTGCCGTACGATTCGGTTGCCGAATCGTACGCCTTTCCCGCATATTTCGCATGCTCTTGGCATAGTCGTCTCCTTGCGAGCACGGCTCCCCTGCGGGAACCGCCCCGTTTTCCTGCCGCACATTCGTTTCGCCTATGTACTGGGACCGGAAGAAATCTAAAGGCAAACCGGTCCGAACGCAAGCGCTATATTGAAAAAAAGCGAACTATCCCAGCAACGCTTGAAGAAGCTCGCCGCGCGTGCGGGCGTCCAGCATGGCCTGGCGCACGGCCCGTTGCTTGAGCCGCTTGCCGATTTCGGACAGAAACTGGATGTGCGGGCCGGTGGCGCCCTTGGGCGACAGGGTCATGATGAAAATGCGCGCCGGTCGGCCGTCCAGACTCCCGATGTCCAGTTCGTTCCGCGTGACGGCCACGCAGGCGATCAGTTCCCGTACGGTGTCCGTCTTCGCGTGCGGAATGGCGATGCCGTGCTCCATGCCCATGGACATGCGGCGCTCGTTGGCCTCCAAATCCAGCCGCGCCTGTTCGGGATCGCTCACCTTGCCCGTGCGGCACAACATGTCCAGCAAGGCTTGCATGACCTCCTCTTTCGATGTCGCATCCGAATCGGGCAACGCCGTGTCTTCGGTCAGTACGTTCGCCAGCATTTTCTTCTCCCCTAACCCCATGTACGCCGGACCATGGAACACCCGCTTCGCTCAAGAGAACGAAAAGAACAAAGAATGTCGCAGCCGTTCGTTTCCTTCGTTGTCTTCTGTTCCCATCTTCGGGATTGCGGACGCGGCCCGCCCAAAGGGGTCTATTCCGATTTCGTTCGCCGCATGGTAGCGGGCCGTACACGATTGTCAACCCGGATTCGACCCGGAAAAATAAATGGAAAAAAAAGCAAATATTTGTTGCGTTATTCTCCGGAAACCCCTTTAATGCGCCGAATTTGTTTTTGCAGTAATCCGTATCAATTCATTAACCGCCATAAGGAGGAAGAACGTATGGCAGCCAAGAAGGTCACGAAAAGTCAGATCGTAGCGGGTGTCGCGGAAGCGGCGGAAATTTCGAAGAAGCAGGCTGGCGTCGCCATCGAAGCGCTGGTCGCCATGGCGTACAAGAACGCCAAGGCCGGTTTCATGGTCCCCGGCCTGGGCAAACTCGTGCTGGTGAAGAGGAAGGCGCGCTTGGGCCGCAACCCGGCAACGGGCGAAACCATCAAGATTCCGGCCAAGACCGTGCTGAAGTTCCGCATTGCCAAAGCCGCGAAGGATGCCGTCCTGAAAAAGTAAGCGACTGACATTTCCTTAGAAAAAAAGAACCGCGCCGTTTTCAGGCGCGGTTCTTTTTTTTCTCCCCGGATTCGGCATGGCAAAGGCTCTTTCTGCCGAAAGTCACTGATCACTGGTTACTGAACACTGGGTTCACCGCTTCGCCGCAGCTTGGTCGGGAACCGTCTTGAGCGCGACGGTTTCTTCCGCATGGTAGCCGAGCCGCACGCTGGCGATGCGCGCGTTGCCATGGTCGGCCACGAACAGACGGCGATCCGTATGCGTGGCCAGATAGGCCGGACGAATGAACGCGGTTTCGTCCCCGCCAATCGAGCGGGGATTTGGCGGACTCGCTTGTCCCGGGCCCGACGAGGGGCCTTCCTTGACCAGCGGCACGCCGTCGTCCACGTTGCCGTAGCGGCCTACGCGCAGGATCAGATTGCCGGCCGGATCAAGCACGGCCACGCTGAAATGATCGAGTTCCGGCAGGAACGAGCGCTCGAAATAGTCGAACGCGCTGCGAAAATTCCAGCAGACGCAGCCCCCGCCGATCACGGCGGCCGCGCGATTGAATCCGGCGTAGCCGACACCGCCATAGAACCATTCGGCGCCCTCGACCCAGCCTTCGTCAATCTCCATGGGGCGCGCGGGATGTTCGCCCTTCTGGAGAGGAATCGTCGCGCCTCCGGGCGACAGCACGCGGATATGTTCCGGCGGAAATTTCATGGCCGTCCCGGTCAGGCCCCGGAAGTAGGGGGTGCCGTCAGGGAAAATGCGGTTGGCATGCGCATGCGCGTACACGCTGTGATCGCGGTCGGAAAGCGCGATGCCGTCCAGCCGTCGCAAGCCCGGCACGACATCCTGCCGCACCGGCTTGCCGTGCTTGTCCCACACATGCACTTCGCCCCAGCGCCAGCGACCGGGGAAAGACAACGGTTCGTAGCCAACCTCCGTCTCGTGGACAACATGCACGCCGCGCCGCAAGCCGGACAAATTGTGGCCGCCGGGCCCTCGTTCGCGCGCCCGGCTCGTGACGGAAACGGCGAGAAACCCCTTGGGCGTCACATGCAAGCCGCCCATGTTCCAGTTCACGGGCCGGGCGCCGCCGGGCAGCGGCAGAGCCGAGATGACATTCGCATTGCGTCCGCCCCCGCCGCGCGCGAAGCCCACGCCGCGGTGTTCCTCGCCGTAATCCCACGGAATCTCCCGCCAGTTCGTCGAATCGTAGCGGACCACCAGCGTATCGGTGCGCAAGTAGGCGTAGCCGTCGAGATCGAAGGCGACATCTTCCGGATCGAACGGAAGCTGGATTTCGCGCTGGCGACCGGTGTTCGGATCGATTTCCAGCAGCGCCCGGAACGATTTCTGGAATCCGATCGGCTCGCCCAGATACAGGCGTTCGGTTCGCGGATTCACATACAGCCGCTGCGCGGAAAACCATGGAGGCCGTGTTCGGGCCACCTCGGCGGCGGCATCTTCCCCGAAATGGCGGATTTGCTTCCATTCGCCGTCCTGTTCCTGCAGAATGCGCGCGCCGTATTCCGTCCAGCCGCGCTGCGCCTGGCCTTGCGCTTGCGCCGGGTTCCAGCTCATGGCCGCCACCGTCAATTCATGCCGGCGGCCCACCGCCCACAGCGTGGGCGTCTCGGCCCAGGAATCGAGCGCAACGGAATAGATCTGTCCGAACATGTACATGTGATTGCCGTCGTAATGGCCCAGCGGCAGCGTTTGCGACACCGGCCTGGCCGCCGGTTCTTCCAGCGTGCCCAGCCGGGTCAGCGTGGCCGGGATCTTGCGCAAATCCATGGTTTCCTTGCCGTCCCGCTTGAACGGGTAGCCGGAGACGGGCCAGGAAAACACATGGATTTCGCCCGTCTTCGCATGCAGCGACACTTGGGCGGGCCGATTCGCCGGCAGCGAGCGCAGCAGCGTCCCGTCCGGCGAAAACACCTGAATGCGGTCGTTCAGGTAATCGGACACGTACACGCGCCCCTGGCCATCCACCGCCACCGAGGTCGGCACATTGAACTGGCTGTCGCCGCTGCCGGCCCCTTCCTGCGTCATGACCCCCGCAAACACTTCCGGCTCGACGTTGGCTTCGTAATCGAGCCGATACACGCCATGATAGGCCGCGCCGCCGGCGCGGGACCGCGTCCAAAGATAGCCGGTCAGGTACAGATAACGGCCGTCCGGACTGAACGCCATGCTGGTAGGCGAAATATGGAATTTCCTGTTTCCTTCCCAGGCGCCGCTCATGCCGCCCAGACGCGTGTGAAAAGAGACGGTCGGCCCCTCGAACGGCAGGCCGCCGCTCGTCCCGTCGCCCGCCAGCCGGTTCAGCTTGATGAACCCGAGGGCGATGCGGCTGGGCCCCTTCGCCATGGGCCGCACCGCCATGGCTCGCGCGCCCACCGTCATGCCGAACTTGATATTGCCAGCCCCCCACAAGGCATTGTCGCCGGACGTGAGCAGCGTGGACTGCACGAACCCCTGCATCACCGGCAGCGTCTGGCCCGTTTGCGGAGCCACATGGCTCGGCAGCCCGACAATCTTCGGAATCGCCTCCGCCGGCGGGGGCACGATCGTCTTCGCATACTCGCCTTCGCGCGTGAACAGCCGGAGATGGTCCACGCCGAACCCCTCGAACATGTACACGCCTTCCGGCGCGGCCTGCAACAGGGGCGGCGCCGTGGCAATCCTCTTTTTCGGGCTCCAGAAAAGCGTGCGCTCGAACCGGGGCTTGAGCCCCAGCGACACGCGCACCGTCGCGGCGTCCTTGTTGTCCACATAGGCGCCCCGGTCGTCCTTGCCGTCCCAGACCAGCGTTTGCGCCTTCGCATTCCATTGGAACGGTTCCGGCGCGCGCGGCCCGAGCACGCCGCTGGCCAGATGCCGCAGTATGCGCCCGTCCGCCCCTTCGATCGCCACCGTGACATCGCACCAGCCTTCCGTCTCGAACGCAATGGTCACCTCGTCCCCATGGCGTGTCACAACAGGCGCGCGCTTGAACCGGAAATCTTCCTCGCGCTTGACCCGGAACTCGTCTGTCGGTTCAAGCCGCACGATACGAACGGTTTTGGGGTCGGACAGGTCCATGCCCAGCCCGCGCGGACGCAGGATGCGGTCGGCCACGCGGCCGGCCTCCGCATCCTGAACCTCCAGATGCACGGCCGCCGCGCCGCGGAACAGCTCGTCGTCGGCACGGAACTGGACGCCCGCCTGCTTGCCCAGAGCTTCGAGCGCTTCCTTCGCCGGGCGATTGTCGAACCGCAGCGACACACGGGTGTGCAGCGACGCGTGCGCACGGCTCGCCATGGCCAGAACGCCCAGCGCCGCGATCGTCCAGCCCGTTGCCGCATGAATCATCCTTTTTCGTGTCATAGCGCCTCTCCGGTATGGATACACGTTGCGGAAATGAACGAAAAGCATAGTCGGTTCTCCTTCGCTTTGACAAGAGGAAAGCGCGGGGCACGCTCAAAACGGGTGCATCTCACTTCTGGCGGTGTTGAGAAAGAGGCAAGAATGACTCAGGGGGTGAGATGCACCCGGAAATCCGAATGACGAAATACCCAAGCCCGAAAGAAACCCGAAATCCGAAATTC
>SLKS01000223.1 GCA_007134465.1 Kiritimatiellia bacterium
AGCACCGTGGCCCGCGCATGCGGCGTTTCTGCCTCGAACGGTTGAGCGGTGGGTTGCTGGGCGACGGTGGCGGTCAGAGCGCCTTGGTGGAGAACCATCCGTTTCTGGAGAGACACGGACGGAACACCGACTGGCATGGAGAGAACGGACGATTCGGCGAGAGTCAGTTGTGCTGTCTTGTCGAGCCAGGCCAACGTTGCGGCGCTGTCGGCGCCGGTCTCGATGCGCATGCCGGGCAGAATGTCGTCGCCAGGCCGCAGCGGACGGGGTTCGGTAGCGGCAGCGTTCGCGAAGCCGAACACGGAGCCCTGCGCGCTTTCCACGCGGGCGATGGCGGCGCCGGGGAGCGGTTCGAGCCGGTCACGGTTCAGCCACAGACCGATGCCGAGCGCGGCCAGCAGGCTGGCGGCCAGGGCCAGCGGCGCGCCGAACCGCAGCCGACGGCTCGTACGGCCCGTTCCCGCCGTTGCGGCCTGATTCTCCTGCGCCCATTCCCGGAGCAGCGTACGCACATACAGGTCCTGACGATAGTGTTCGCGCAAGGCCGGGTCTGCGCGCAGCGCCTGCGCGACGCTGCGCACGATGCGTTCGTCGTCCGGCCGCTCGTAGAGCGCTTCCAGCAGCATGTCGAACTTCGGATTCACCGTTGCTCCCTAACGCGGGCTTCGCCCGCATCCCAAATCTCAAATTCATATTTCAAATGAGCAAATGCGCAGCATCTCGTAGCGGAACAGTTTAAGGCGGGCTGACGCCCGTAACTCCATTAGTTTTTCTACCGCGGAAGACGCGGAAGGACACGTGTATGCGGCAGCCCTTCATGTCCTTCATGCTCTTCATGGTGCGCATTCCGAAAGATATACGCGAAAAATGTCACGCGGGTTCGGCGCCGGCCCACTCGGGTTCCGGCTGCACTGTTTTCAGGCATTTCATCAGGAAATTCTTCAATCGGAACAGGGTCGTGCGCAGCGATTTCACGTTGCGCCCGGTGGCTTTGGCCAAAGCCGGCCCTTTCAGGTTGTTTCCGTATCGCAACAGGAGCAGGCGGCGGTTATCGTCTTTCAAGCGGCCCAGGCAGTGCCGCAGCCTGCTTCGCTCTTCTTCCCAGGCATCGTCTTCGCCCTCGTCCACGACATCGGCCAGGAACTCGATGTCGTCCATGGCCACAATCTGGGGGCCTGCCTTTTTCGCGGCGAAATGGCGGCGGGCGATATTGCGCGCGATTCCGCGCGCCCACGGCAGAAATTCGCGGGTAGAATCGAACCGGTCGCCATGGCGCATGATTTCCAGAACAGCGTTCTGGAAAACGTCTTCGGCATCGTTGAAATCGCGGACCATGGCCACGACCGTGGCCATAATCGCCGAGCGATGCCGCGTTATTTCAAGATAAATGTCGTCGGCCGAATCCATGAACCGTCCTCGTCTTCGTATCCTGTTCGTGTTAATCGCCTGAACGTGCACAAAAAAAACGAAAAAAACAAGAAATTTGATCGGTCGTCTCCCGGCGCCAGTCCGAAAATAGATTGATTTATTTTCCACGATGGGATTTATTGGGCTTGATGTATTCCTGTGGGCGGCAGCAGGCCATTGGCCGCTTGCAGGCTGACGGTCGTAAAACAACCGATGACAATCAACATAGAGGGGCGCGGCATGACTCAGGAACAAATGGAATCCGCCATTGACGGAATCATGGGGCGCTTGACGCTCGACGACAAGATCGGGCAGTGTTTGACGCTGAATTATCTCGGCTGGCAAATCACGGGGTTTCACAAGCGGTTCGTTCGCGAATTCCGTTGCGGCGGCCTGCGCGTGACGCCGCATATCAGCGCCTCGAACGATGCGTACCACATTCGCAAGATGGCTCCGCATGTTTCTCCCGCCGCCACCGCCGCCAAACTGCGCGAGCTGCATGAGATGGCCCTGGACCGCAACGGGATTCCCCTGCATATGGCCACCGACCAGGAAGGGGACCTTTCCGTTGATCTCGTGCGAGGCGGCATACAGCTTTTCCCGTCGAACATGGGCATGGCCGCCACCGGCAATCCGGAGCTTGCCGGCGAGGCCTTTCGCGCGGTGGCTCGGCAGGTACGGGTCCATGGCATCAATATGCTGCATTCGCCCGAACTGGATGTCAATTTGGCGCCGGACAATCCGGAGATCGGCATGCGCTCGTTTTCGGACGATCCCGACCTGTGCGCGCAGTATGGCGTGGCCGCCATGAAAGCGTTCATGGCCGAAGGGGTTATACCCACGGCCAAGCATTTTCCGGGCCGGGGCGACTCGCAGGTGGATGCGCATGACCAGCTCGATGTGTTGCGGGTGGACCGGCAGCGACTGGACGAGGTGGAGCTGTACCCCTACCGAGCGCTTATTCGGGAAGGGCTGCCGGCGATTATGACCGCGCATAACGCCTATACGGCATTGGATGACGAAAGCGTGCCGGCTTCCGTTTCGTACAGGATTACCACCGGGCTTCTCCGCGAGGAAATGGGGTTCGAGGGCGTGATTACCACCGATGCCATTGGCATGGCAGGCGTAATCGAGTACGCTGGCGGGCAATGGGGCGCCACGGTCATGGCGATCAAGGCCGGGGCGGATCTGGTCCTGATCAGGGAAGACGAGGCCACGACCCGTCAATGCTGGGAAGCCTTGCGGGAGGCGGTTAAACGCAAGGAGATTACCGAGGCCCGGCTGGATGAATCCGTGCGCAGAATCCTGCGCATGAAAATGCGGGCCGGTCTCTTTGGCCATGCGCGGCCCGATCCGGCCGCGACAGAATCGGAGCTTGCCCGTCCGGAGAACCGGCGCTTGTGCCGCAACGTCTTCGATTCGTGCTCGCTGATCGTGCGGGATCGCGAGAATATACTGCCGCTGCCGCGCGACGCGCGGGCTCTTGTGGTGGAGCCTTATCTGCCGCTCTATCACGACAAGGGCAATGATGCCGATTATCATGCCGGCATGTTTTTCGAAAGCATGTCCCGCTATTCCGAGGCGCTGCAGTTGCTCGAAACCCGCTGCCCGCCAACCGAAGACGACTGGACCCGGTACAGGGAAAGAGTGGCCCGGCACGACACCGTGGTGTTTTTTAATGCCTTCTGGCGCGGATCCGGATCGAACCGCCCGCTGATCCGCGACGCTGTCAGGCAAGGCAAAAAAGTGGTGGTGATCTCCAACGACCTGTACGACGCCTATTACCTGCCTTCCGTCGGAACCGTGGCCTGCACGTTCGGCGCGGTTCCCCAGGGAACCCGGATGGCGGCGGACATTGTGTTCGGCGCCTGTCGGCCCAAGGGAACATGGCCTTTGCGGCGCCTGCAACAGGATCGCACGGCCGATCCCGCCACGGAAACGGACCATGCGGTCAGCCATTACTCGAAAACGATCGAAAAGGTCGGCAAATAGAAGCCAACCCGGCGGCGGAGCCGTTCAATGGCTCCGCTTAGGGTCAATCAGGTTGACCTTGTCGAATGGTCGTCCGTTTCGCGTATTCGCCTATTCGATCAGGCGCAACCGGTAAAACCTGCGGGCGGGCGGATCGGGATCGGCGATCTCCATGAGATGTCCCGTGCCGGCAACGGGATTGCCGGAGAGAACCTGCCAGTTGTTCGTATCCAGCAAATCGTCCTTGTATAGCGCTTCGTACCAGCGGTTGGACAGGCTTTCGAAGCTCAGAACCCATTGCCCGTTGGCGGGATGAACGGCCAAGCCCTCGAACCGCACCTTATGGAAAAAGGCCTTGATCGAATGCGCGTTTGTGACGGAAAGGAACGTATAATCCGTCTCGGGACCGATCGGAATCCCATCCACCCGCACATCCCGGACGACATGCCCGATTTCCGGCGCGATGACGAAGGTTCGATCGGCGCCGTCCGGGGTTTCCACGGCGCCCTCGGGCTGGATGGTTCCGCCCGGCCCGGCGGAGGCGAGAATGATATGGGGCGCCACAACGGCAATCCGAACGACCGCGCTGGTGTATGCGATTCCGTCGGTGCTTACGGCCACGGCGGTCAGCGGATGGTTTCCGGCCGGCGCTTCGGCCCAGGCGATGCGATAGGGGTTGGCCGTCGCTTTGCCCAGTTTCGTTTCCCCGCAAAAGAATTCCACGCGGGCGAGGGCGCCCAACGTTCCGGAAACCGCCGCCTCGATGTCCAGAGTGGCCGGTTCCGGGAACCGCGCGCCGTCCGCAGGCTTCGCGATCGCCACGGTGGAAACCGGCTCGATTTCCAGCGTGACGGGAAAGCCGCCCGCATAATCGAACTGGATTTGGCCGAAGCCGCTGGCCGTAAGCACGGCAAGCGGCTGGCCATTGGCCCGCGCCCGGTACGGTTGGCCAGGCTCTAAACCGTGCACCGTGTGCCCCACAGAGCCAGGTGCGCCAACCGACATTACGGTCCATTCGCGGCGGCCGTCGCCTTCTCCGTTCCACACTCCGACCGACACATTGACAGCATCGGCGGCGGGCACAACATCCAACGGCATGGCGGCGAAGGTCTTTTCGCCGTTGACCATACCGGTGTTGAACACCGTTTCGCCCGCCGCGTTGATTCGCGTCGGCGCCGTGTTGAAAGGCCGTCGAAAATTCGCCAAGGTCAAGTCGGCCTGATCGTTCGCGCCCCAAACGGTCAGTTCCTCGCCGCCGCAGGCGACCGAATCGGCCGTGGCCGACAAAAGCAACAGCATGCTGTCGCCGACGACGGAGCATACCTCCGGCGAAACAGTTGTTTCGTAGTGGAAAACAGTATGGGAGGGCTGTTCGGGGTTGCCCGTTTCCACCCAGGGATCGTTGGCGATAAACTTGGCCGACAAATAAAGCCATTCGATCGGGTAATCCAAAGTCCAATTCACGTTGCCGATCGTAAACTCGGCCCATTGCAGTCCCTCGCCGCCCCAGGAATTGGGCACATCCGCGCTTCTGTCTATGGCTACGCCGAAGGTTGCATCGCGTTGGATGCCCAGAACCGCATCGTTGGGGCCGGGTTCGAATTTGAGCAGCAGATTGCAATCGATGTTTCTGATGATCGCCGCCGGCAACGAGGGCAATTCGTCCGGCGATACCTGCACCCAGCCGCCGCATCGGCGAAAACTGTTTTCCGTCGGCAAATCGAGAAACATTCCTCCCGTATCGAAACCGGTTCTGGAGGTTTGGCCGTGTTGCGGATAGTTATGGGTCCAGTAGTATCTCAGCGATCGTACGGCGGTTGGCCCGACTAAAAATTGGGCCGTTCGCTTTTCCGTATTCCCGTTCGGGTCGGTAACCTCGACCACGAGCGCGTGCAGTCCCGGGCGTGACGGCGTGAAGTGTCCGGTCACGGTGTTCCCGCTTCTGGAGGAAGAAACGGGTGTCGGCGGCACGGTACGCACCGTGTATGTCGAAGTGGAGGACGCGCTGTTGTCGATGAGATACATGTTGAAATCGAAAGCGATCGGCTGGCCCGGTTGACCAGTCCGCGAGACGTTGGCGAACCGAAAAAGGCGACGGTTGCCCTCCAATGCGCTCTGTGCCTGGTGGAGCAGGGTGTTTCCGGCGAACGTGCCTACCGTGCCGCGCACAGCCATGCGGCCGCCGAGCAGCGTGTTGCCAATCATGCGGGAGGTTGCCGTATTGTTAAGAAGGAAATCGACAGCCGTATGTGTTTCCCGAATGACATTGTTCGCAAGCGTCAGCGTTTCGGCATTCGCCGCCCAGACGCCCGCAAGGATGTTGCCTTCTATTCGGCAATTCTCTATCGTGTTGTTCTCTCCCCCAAAAACCCGTATGCCTGTGTCAAAACCGCTGATCTGGCCGAAATTTCTGATCGTGACATTCGTGTGCCCGTAGAGCCGAATCCCCTCCGTTATAAATGAGCCGCGATGGCCGATATACGTCAGGGAGTAACCTTTTCCATCGATCGTTATATTGTCCGCGCCAACGCTTAGCCCGTAATTCCACCAGGTAGTCAGGTCCTTGTCCAAAACCACGTCGGCGACGACCGTATCGCCTCCGCTCAACGCCAAGACATTGCGCGCCAGCAGCAACAGAAGAACCGAGGCCGGCGTTTTCCGCGCCCGCGCCGCCTGCCCTGCGTTTTTCATGTCTGCCGTCGTCATCCGCGTCCTCGGTATTGCCGCATGATCCAAAGCAGACCATCTATTGCTCTCTTGTTTTTTACGGCAGCATCGGCAAAACAGCGCCTACTCGCCCTGTGCCGGAACTTCCGTGACCGGAATCAGTTCGCGGATTGTGCAGCGGACAAGAAATGCGTTTCCGGAATGAACGAAAAACCCGATCTTTTCCGGATCAAGATTGACTCGGTGAACAGACTGCAGTTCGCCCTCGTGGAACGTTTTTTGCAACCAACGATACGGTTTTGCCGATTCGTCAAGAGGGATCATCTCGTTCCGTTGTTTCCGCCATGCATCGCCAGCGGAAATGCGCTTTTCATTATGGATCACAACTTCCAAGTCTGTCACACCCCACCAATGCTGGGTCGCGCGACTGCGCGTTTGGCCTCGTTCGAATCCCTGCCGAAATTCCCATTCGACCGAATAGGCGGATGCTTTTACGGGGCGATTGAGCAGTATTATGGGAAACACCGTGCCCGAGTCTTCACGATTGCGTATCAGAACCCCTTGTTCTTTTCCTTTCGTCCCGCGTTTCGCCTCGATATGGCGACCGTCTTCCTGAACAAAAGCCTCGTAGGTCAAATTCTGGGTGGCCTTGTCCACTCGACCCTGTAGTGTTAGCCAGCGTTTGAGCCCTTCCGAGAAATCGTCCTCGAAGATAACGCGGCCGTCAATCCATTCGGTATCGGCCGGATAGGCTTTCAGCCGGAAATCGTCCGGGGTCGCGCCGGCCACGGCGAACCGGCCCGCCGCCACCTCGATCGCGTCTTCGTCCGCCAGTCGCGCAAACCGAACCAAACCTTCCTCGACACTTAACCAGGTGCTATCTCCTTGGACATTGGATGTTCCTTGTTGGATGTTGGATGTTCTCTTTACATTCAGCCGAAACCGCGTGCCGAGCACCGTGGCCCGCGCATGCGGTGTTTTGGCCTCGAAAGGTTGAGCGGCGGGTTGCCGGGCGACGGCGGCGGTCAGAGCGCCCTGGTGGAGAACCATCCGTTTCTGGAAAGACACGGACGGAACACCGGCTGGCATGGAGAGAACGGACGATTCGGCGAGAGTCAGGTGTGCTGTCTTGTCGAGCCAGGCCAACGTTGCGGCGCTGTCGGCGCCGGTCTCGATGCGCATGCCGGGAAGGATTTCGTCGCCCGCTTTCAATGCCAGACGCTCGGGAGCGGCATCCTGAACACTGAACACTGAACCCTGAACGCTTTCCACGCGGGCGATGGCGGCGCCGGGGATCGGTTCGAGCCGGGCTCGGTTCAGCCACAGGCCGATGCCGAGCGCGGCCAGCAGGCTGGCGGCCAGGGCCAGCGGCGCGCCGAACCGCAGCCGACGGTGCGCCTTCGGTCGCCGCCGGGCATGATCGGCCAGCCAGGCGCTCAAATCGGTTTCGAACACGGCCGTCTCGTACAACCGGTCGAGCACGGTCGGATCCCGTTCGATGGCGGCGCGCAAGGCCCTCGTTTCGGCCTTCGTGCTTTCGCCATCCAGGTGGCGGCGAATCCACAGGGAAATGTCCGATTCCGTTGTCATGCCTCGGTCACCGCGCTTTCAAGCAGCTTGGCTTTCACGCATTTTTCCAGAGCGGCCCGCGCCCGAAACAGGCTTACGTTGACGGCCGACAAATTCTTGCCCGTCGCGCGCGCGATTTTTTCCAGCGACCAGGCCGCGCCGTACCGCAAATCCAGCAGCCGCCGCACGGTGGCGGTCAGCCGTGCCAGGCATTCTTGCAGACAGGCGCTTCGTTGCTCGGCAAACTCGGGATCGGCGGATCGTTCTTCCTCGTTCGCCGCCAAACGGTCCAGTCGTTCCATGGATTCGTCATGGCTCACCAGCGGATGGCGGGCGTTCTTCTTGCAATAGGCCAGCGTCAGGTTGCGGGCAATGGTGCGCAGCCAGCCGCCGAAATTCGTGCCGGGCACGAAACTGTCCCGTTTTTGATAGGCGATCAGAAAGGTTTCCTGCACCAGATCGTCGGCCGCGCTGCGGTTTCCGAGCAAAGACCAGACATACGCCGTGAGCCAGCGCCGGTTCTGTTCGATCGAGGACTCGCTCCAGGCGTCCATTCTCGGCAATCCTTCCGTTCAATTCTGTTGTGTCGCGAACAATGGCCCGGTTCGCCTTTGCCAGTATTCGGAGGGCGACTCATGAGGTTGTTCATGGCCTTATTGCACAAACCGAGGTTTTATTACATCTTTTTTTTCAAATAGTGCGGTGTGGCAGGCTGTCGGATTGGATACGGGAACCAACGTTGCAAAACCATTGGGTTGCAGCAAATCCCGCTTTTAATGGCCTACCTCACACCTTGGGCTCAGTCGCGGCTTTAAACATTGCAATATATTATCTAGCAGTGCTTTATGAGAGCGCTGATTCTTGATAGAACTAAGAGCCTACCTTGTTCGGTTATCTTGCAAGCAAAACGGAAAGAGCGGCGATATCGGCCGGGCTGACGCCGGGAATTCTTGCCGCATGGCCAAGCGTGCGCGGGCGAATTTTGGTGAGCTTTTCTCGCGCTTCATAGGAAAGCGCCTGACGAGACATAAAATCGAAATCGCTCGGAATGATTTTACGGTCCATTTCTTCCGTTTTACGAATGCGGACAAGGTCGCGCTCGATATATCCCCGATATTTCACGTGCAGTTCCACTTGCTCGATAACGGCGCGCGGAAGATCATCGCGACATCCGGGCATGGTCGCATAGACAACCTCGGGGCGGGCCAGGATGTCGGCCAGCGCTTTCCCGCCGTGCCTCGTATTCGTCAAACGCAGAATTTCCTCGGCGATCATCTTCTCGTATCGTTCCGTTTCGTCGAGGTATTCTTTTTGCGCCAGTCCGATTTCGCGCGAAAGACGGCTCATCCTGAATCTGGCGTTGTCCTGTCGCAGCAGCAGCCGATATTCCGCGCGCGACGTGAACATGCGGTATGGCTCGTCCGTTCCCTTGAGTACGAGGTCGTCAATCAGCACGCCAATATATCCGTCTCCTCGTCCGACAAGCGCAGGGGGTTTCCCTTTTATTTTCAAAGCGGCATTGACGCCGGCCATGAAGCCTTGTACCGCCGCTTCCTCGTACCCGGTCGTGCCGTTTACCTGTCCGGCGAGAAAAAGGTTTTCGACAACCTTCGATTCAAGAGCGTGCGTCAATTGGGTCGGATCGCAAAAATCGTACTCGATCGCATATCCATATCGCAAAATGCGCGCTTCTTCCAAACCGGGCACGGAATGCACCATCGCATCCTGAATTTCCTCGGGCAAACTGTTCGACAGTCCGTTCGGATATACCCAGTCGCTGTTCCGTCCCTCCGGTTCGACAAATACATGGTGAGAGGTACGGCCCCCGAACTTGACGATCTTATCTTCGATCGAAGGACAATAGCGTACCCCGGCCCCTTTGATGCCGCCCCCGTATAGCGAGCTTCTTTCGAGATTTTTCGCGACTATCTCATGCGTTTTCTCTGTTGTATGCGTCAAATGACAGGGAATCTGATCGCTGCCCGGTTTCCACGGCCGTAGCGGAGAGACGCTCTGTTCCACGTGGAACAATTTTCCCGACTGTTCCACGTGGAACAAATCCGCCTCTCTTCTGGCCTGCCAGGAAAAGAAAGGTGCCGGATCGGTTCCCGGTTGTTCCGTCATTCTGTCGTAGTCAATCGTTCTACTGCTCAACCTAGGCGGGGTTCCTGTTTTCAGGCGCGACGTACGAATGCCCAATTCTCTGATGCCATCGCGCAGAACTTCTCCTGTCGGCGCATCGAGTCTGCCGCCGGGCCATTGCCTGGCGCCCATATGAATGGCACCCGCCAGAAAAGTGCCAGCGGTCAAGATCACCGACTGGGCATGCACGGTTCTGCCGTCGCGCAAGGAAACGCCTGTTGTTCGGCGACCGGATGTCAGGATTCGGATGGCGTCGCCTTCCAGTATGTGCAAATTGGTCTGATCAAGGAGCACGTGGCGCATGCGCGAGGAGTAGCGTTCTTTATCGGATTGGACGCGGTTGGCCTGGACAGCCGGACCCTTCTTGGTGTTGAGCACGCGAAACTGGATGCCGGTACAGTCGGCATTGACCGGCATTTCTCCGCCCAGCGCGTCGAGCTCGAAAACCAGATGCGATTTGGCTATGCCACCCACGGCCGGATTGCAGGGCATCAAGGCCACATCGTTAATGCTGTGGGTGATCAGCGTTGTTTTCAGGCCCATGCGCGCGGCAGCCAAGGCCGCCTCGCACCCGGCATGCCCGCCACCAATTACGGCAATATCGAAAGTGGATGGATCAGGATTGTTTTGCATGGTTGAAACAACTGTGGTATTTATAAGTCTTTCTACTACCTAGTTTTAGAGCTGCACAACGCTCGCAAATAGCCTGTGGGCCACCTCGCCTGTCCGCCATTATCGCGAAGCGTTAATGCGGGTAGCGGTGGCCCTACTTGAGCATGCATCGAATCGCAGATGCAAATTCTCCGACCTCTGACTTCTGCCATCTGGTTTGCTGGCGCAGCCCGCCTTGATTGATAGAACCATCATTCCGGGCGACAAGAACGGACCACGATTCACTTCTGTCGTTTCATAGAATGATCTTGGGTTATTTGCAACGACATTCAACGCGGGCGCACTTCGTTTCCTTCGTTATCTTGAGCGAATGGGTCTCCCAAGTTCCCGGCTGTTCTTTCCGCGCGCGCTATCTCGTTTCACCCCGAAGGGGCTGGGCGGGAAAGCTTCGTGTAGTCCGCCCGAGCTTCGGCAAGCTTATAGAGCGATTTCCGGTCCGGCAACGGTTCGTAGCGGAAAGGGCGGCGCGGGTTCAGCCAGGCGTCGAGTCGCCGGCCCACGCGATCGGGATGACGATAGACGTCGCATTCCCACACCGCGCGCACACGCCAGCCAAGTCGCATCAGTTCCCGGCGGTTTCGCTGATCGCGCGCGACGTTCGTTTCGAATTTCTTCCGCCAATAGTCGCTGCGCGTACTGGGCATGGTTGCCGACGGGCACCCCGCATGCCGATGCCAGAAGCAACCATGCACGAAGACGGCCGCGCGGTATTTCGGCAGAACGATGTCGGGTCGGCCCGGCAGAGCGCGATTGCGCGGGCCGCGCACGGTGAAACGATAGCCCATGCGATGCAAGAGCATGCGCACCATGATTTCGGGCTTCGTGTTGCGGCTGCGCACCCGGCTCATGATCCAGCGGCGATGGGCTTGGCTGATGCGATCGGTCATGTCAGAGTTTTCCGAGAACAAACACGGTTTCGCCAACACCATGAGCCATTGATTTCCGAACAAGCCGTCGCAGGCGATGTCCGTCAGCTATGTCGAGGACTAGACCGAGCGCTATTCGCTGCTTTCAACGAGAACGATTCTCCCGTCATCCTTCTCTCTTTTTTATCGGCGTCATGTATCACGGGACGCCCAAGCTCGACGCGAAGGCCACCGCGGTCAACCCGGCGTTGCAGGCGGCGCTGGATCGCGACCTCGACGCCGAGCTGGACGACATGAGAAACGATCTGCGCTCGTTCACCTTCTATCCGGTCGTCAGCCTCGGCCTGGCTTTCCGCTTCTGAAGCGAGAAAAGCGCTACGGCCGTGCCGCGCGCCGCAGGCGGTCGTTGATCGCGCGGCCGAGTCCACTCTCCGGGACGAGTTCGGCCTCGATTCGGTCCAGCCCGATTCCGTCCAACCGCCGCAACGAGCCGAACAGGCGCGCGGCGGCTTCGCGCAGATCGCCGGTTTCGGAAAGAATCTCGACCGCCGCGCATGGCGAAGCATCGGCGGGAACGGACTGAAAGGCCAGCAACCCGACGCGGTCGGCAACCGACGCCGGAAGCGGTTCAGCGATCGGCCTTAGCCGCAAGGGCGTACGGGACGCATAATGCCGCGTCATCATGCCCGGCGCGGGCGCCGGCTGGCCGTCCGCAACGGAAGCGCCTATTTCCAACGGTCCGATCAGGGCTTCAATCTCCTCGACCGCGATGCCGCCCGACCGCAAGAGCGCGGGCCGAGTCCCCAGCAGCGATACGATTGTGGATTCCACGCCCACGGCGCAGGGGCCGCCGTCCAGAACCAAATCGGCCCGTTCGCCCAGCCCGGCACGCACATGGTCCGCCGTCGTGGGGCTCACGCTGCCGAACGGGTTCGCGCTGGGCGCAGCCAGGGGAACGCCGGCCTGCCGGATCAGCGCCAACGCCAGCGGATGACGCGGCATGCGCACGGCCACGCTCGGCAGGCCTGCCGTGGCCAGATCGGGCACGCATGGCCGTTTGGGCAGCACAAGCGTTAGCGGGCCGGGCCAGAAGGCGTCGGCCAGCCGTTGCGCGGGTTCGGGAACGGATTCGGCCAGGGTCGCCAGCGCGGCGCGGTCGGCGATATGGACGATGAGCGGATCGAAATGCGGCCGGTTCTTAGCCTCGAACACGCGGGCCAGCGCGCGTTCGTCAAAGACCGATGCGCCGAGCCCATACACGGTTTCGGTGGGAAAAGCAACGATGCCGCCCGAACGCAAGCGCGCGGCGGCATCTCTCAACGCGGACGGGTTCTCGTCCAGCAACGTACGCAGGTCCAGCGCGGCTTCGATCCAATCGGCGGCCTCGCGAATGCCGGGCACAACGAGCGTGTTCGCGGTCAGCTCATGCCGATGCTTTTCGCCATGACCGGTCCTGACGTACAGTCCGGTTCCTCCCGCATTTTCAGCGAAGAGTACGTCGGCCGGATGATCGCCGACCATGAAACAGCGAGCGGGGTCCAGTCCATACTCGCGCGCGGCCTGTTCCAGAAAGAACGGCTTGGGCTTGACGCAGGCGCATCCGTCCTCGCGCGCATGCGGACAGCAATAGACCCGTTCGACCCGTACGCCGTCGCCGGCCAGCCGCGCGACGACGGCGTCGTTGACCGCGCGCACCTCGTCTTCCGTGGCCTCTCCCTGCGCGATGCAGGGCTGATGCGTGACGATGAACAGAAGCGCGCGCCGCTGCAAACGGCGCAAGGCAGGCGCGGCATCGGGAAAGAACATGGCCTGTTCCGGCCGCCGCAGCACGCCGCGCTCCTCGATCAGCGTTCCGTCCCGATCCAGAAAGACGGCGGTCCCGCCCGCAGGCGATTCGTTGTTTGACATTTCGACTCCGGATAGGCTAGTTTCGTTTCCAATGCGAGTGCGTCGGCCCAGTGGCAGACCAGCCTCCTTTCGGGAGGACGAACCATGAAGACGAACTATCCGAATAAACCAAAGGACCGATTCGAGGTCTACCGTTTTTTCAACGGCCTTTCCGTCGAGGGGAAAGACGGGTTGGACCGTCAGCAAACCCGCTTGCCGCTAGTCAAGAGTTTTCTCTTCGAGCACGTGTCCTCCCGTAACGGTAGAACGCCCCGATCTCCGAAAGAAATTTTCGGATCTTTAGGGGTAAAATGCGAGTTTCTTGACGAAACGTTCACGGAGTTGCGCGATCTGGACCAAGTCGGCCCTTCGGGCAAAGAACGTCTAAGAACCGTTGGGTATGTCGAACAATACTCTGAACGGTTTTTCGCGTACTACACCTGTGACGAATCGCAGAATTCCGGCAAACGCGCGGCCGGATGGATTACGCGTTCGCCCGATCTCGATTTCACATGGTTCAGCGGCCCCCTTTTGCAACGTCTTTGGGATACCGATGTGAGTCAACGGGACGACAATCGGTTCAGCAAATTGAGTTTCATGCACGAAAGCGTCTTCGAGATGCCGGAAGATGCCAGCCATGAATCTTTGGACGCCGATGAAGACGAGTCGGCGGAGAGTATATCCGACACCCCAGACGATGACAATGATTCGCCGGAATTCGAAAGACGCAAGGCCCGCTTCCAAATGGCCGACCGCATAGGGCGAATCAAAGAGTCTCTTGGCAGTTTACAACAGACGTACAAGCCGCTCCATGCCTTGTATGCGCTTCGTTTCCCCTCGCGATCAGGCAAAGGGTGCCACGATCTCTATCAACAGGGACGCATAACCAATCGTTCGTCAAGCTTCGAGGAACATCGAAACTTGGTCCGTTATTTGTATCGCACGTACGATTCCGTGCTCATGCGCACAGAGGAAACGGCTTGGCATAGCGCCGAAATCCTTCCCTCGGGAATGCGCGCGAACATCGGGACCAAAGGGGTGCCGCTTATTGTCCGTTTTCAAGAAGAGCTTACGGAAGCGACGTTCCGGCGATGGGTGACCCTTGCCTTCCGGAAGCGCAACGCGTTTCGCTTATGGGGCGAGCCAATCTGGCTGGGACCCAAAAAGGTGCATGTTTACGGGGCCGACCGCCATCTTTGGCAGCCGATCAACCTTGAGTTGACCGAAAAAGGTTTGACAGCGATCTTGCCGCAAGGAACGTGCGGGAACACGTTTCATCGTCTTGTGACAAATATCCAGACCTATGTCTGTCCCGCGATAGACGCCTGGCTGGGCGCAGATGAATTCCGGTCCATCGTTGATAATTCCATCGAATCGTCTGGAGGGTATATTGATGAAGGCTGAAGCGCTTTTGAGCGATCCCGGCTTTCAGCTCAATTTATTGCTTTGGATGACACGCGCTCAGCCGCCGGAAGCTTATTTAGTTCGCCCGATTTTCAGGGAGCAAGGCTTCTCGTTGCTGTACATTGAGAACCCCTTGCCCCTGCCGGAGGAGACCGCGCAAAAGGCAGCATCGTCAGGAATGGCCGTCAGCGTCAATCCTGAACCAGATGTGCTTTTGCGTCGCGAGCGTGACAACACAGCGCTTTGCATCGAAGCCAAAGGACGGGCTTTTTCCAGCAACAGCTCTACCGCCAGGCAAGCGCGAGGGCACTTGCTGGCATGTGGCCCCGCCTTTGCCGAAACGCTGAAACCGTTGACAAGCAGCCTTTTATGCTACCTGGTCCCAAACGCGGAAACCGACTACATGGGGCAATGCCTTTCCGAGCTGAGTCGCGAACTGAGCAATGCAGGATTTAAGCCTGGCGATCACTGTGTTCATGGGCTTCATATGGACGGCTCCGCCGTCGTCTATTCATGGGATTCTGAGTTCAGAGTGTATGCCGGATACGATTCCGACAGCGCAATTGTCATGCGAAACCTTCAAGACGGCACAGACCCCAGCCCTCTCTTTTTGGTTTTCAGCGACGAAGATTATCCCGATCCGGAACGACAAGAATTAAATCGCAAAGCTTTTCAAAACCAAGTTTATGCGGCTTTGCTCTGTCAAATCCAACAAACGGCGGCTGGCGAAATCTATTCCCGGACGATTCGTGATTTGCTTTTGAACACCACAGACGGGATTTTTCAATATATCGGCAGGGATCGGCAATTGCGCATGTGCCGATTGGTGCGCGAAAACATATTCAAACGCATATTGTCGTATTGGAAAGAGCGCATTCCTGACCTCGTGTCGCTAGACTCGGATTCCCTGATTGTGCGTTTTGCCGACAGCGCGCGCCGCGAGCAGTTTCTCGACTGGCTTGAAGATTACAAGAGAACTGCATTCGCCTGCGACAAACCGCCAGATGAAGAACCACTGCCGCTTCTGGAAATGATGAACCGGAACGACACGACTGACACTTAGATCCCCGGAACAATCATGACGCAAGTTGAATTGTCGAATTTCATTTGGTCGGTGGCGGACTTGATACGGGGTCCGTACCGCCCGCCGCAGTACGAACGCGTGATGCTGCCCCTGACGGTGTTGCGCCGGTTCGACTGTGTCCTGGCGGACACGAAGCCGGCCGTGCTCAAGCGATACAGGCAGCTTGAGGGCGGGAAGGTCAAGAACCTGGACCCGATTCTGAACAAAGTGGCGGGGAACGGGACGGACATCGGATTCCATAATCACAGCGAACTGGATTTCGAGAAGCTCAAGGGCGAGCCGGACGCCATCGCGCTGAACCTCATGCAGTACATCAAGGGGTTTTCGGCCAACGTTCGCGACATTTTTCTGGAATATTTCGAGTTTCAGGCCGAAATCGAAAAGCTCGAAGAGGCGAACCGCCTGTATCTGGTCGTTCAGAAGTTCGCAGACATAAACATGCATCCCGACGTTGTGGACAACATTCACATGGGGATGATCTTCGAGGACCTGATCCGGCGGTTCAACGAAGCGGCGAACGAGACGGCCGGCGATCATTTCACCCCGCGCGAAGTCGTCCGCCTGATGGTGAATCTTCTGCTGGAGCCGGATTCGGATGTGTTCAAGCGCGGCGTGATCAAAACCATGCTCGACCCGGCGTGCGGCACGGGCGGCATGCTCGCGGTGTCGCAGAACTGGATTCACGATCACAACCACGGCGCGACGCTCGTCGTCCATGGTCAGGACTACAACAAGCGCGCGTATGCCATCGCCGCTTCGGACATGCTCATCAAGGGACACAAGAACAGCCGGATCGAGTTTGGAAACACGTTGATTGACGATAAGTTCCCGGATATCCGCTTCGATTATTTCCTGGCCAATCCGCCGTTTGGCGTGAACTGGGAGACGGAACGGAAAAGAATCGGCGAAGAACACAAGAAGAAGGGCTACGACGGGCGATTCGGTCCGGGTTTGCCACGCGTCAGCGACGGCGCGCTGCTGTTCCTGCTTCACATGGCCTCCAAGTTCCAGGCGTACGAACCGGACAACCCCGAGAAGCAAGGCAGCCGGCTCGGGATCGTGTTCAACGGGTCGCCCCTCTTTACCGGCGGCGCCGGATCCGGCGAAAGTGAAATCCGGCGCTGGATCATCCAAAACGATTGGCTGGAGGCCATCGTCGCACTGCCCGAGAGCATGTTCTACAACACGGGGATCGGGACCTACCTGTGGGTGGTGACGAACCGTAAGGAGAAGCACCGTGCAGGCAAAATCCAGTTGATCGACGCGCGCGAGCGTTGGGCCCCGATGCGGCGTTCTCTGGGGGACAAGCGCCGCTACATTCCGGATGATATGCTCGACCTGATTTCGAAGGAACATGGCGCATTCGCATCGGGCGAAACGTGCAAAATCTTTGACAACGAAGATTTCGGGTTTCGGCGTATTACAGTCGAGCGTCCTCTGCGCTTAAGCTTTCAGATCACACCCGAACGCCGGGAACAGTTTCTGGACCAATGTCCGCACCTGCTCGACTTGTTGCGAACGATCGAGGGAGAATTGGGGGCGGAGCGCTATGACGACTGGAACGAGGTCGCCGACCGCGTAGACGAGGCCGTCCAGTCCGAGGATGGCAAATGGACGGCCAAGGAGAAGGCCTTCTTCCGCGCCGTGTTCACGAGCACCGATCCCGAGTGCGTACCCGTCATCAAGAAGGCGAGCAAGAGCCTGCCTGCGACAGCGAAGGAACTGATTCGGCAGCGCACAAAAGCGACGGGGATGTCCAAGAGCGAACTGGCCCGCGTGTACGGGTATAGCGACGGAGGGTCGGCCTCCGTGCCGACCTCAAGAGGCGCGGGTGGAACCGCGCCCTCCAGCGGCGTGATTCAGTTCGAAGCAGACACGAAACTGCGCGACTTCGAGAACGTGCCGCTGAAGGAACCCATCGAGAGGTTCTTCCTGCGCGAGGTCCGGCCCTACATGGCCGACGCATGGATCAGCGACGCCGTGATCGACGACGGCGATAACGGCGTCGGCAAGGTCGGGTTCGAGATCAACTTCAACCGCTACTTCTACCGTTACGAGCCGCCGCGGCCGTTGGAAGAAATCGACGCCGAACTTGAGGCTGTTGAAAAGCGTATTGTTCAGCTTTTGAGCAAGGTAACCGAATGACCATTCCGCGGACAAAGCCATTTAAGGCGGGCTTCGCCCGCAACCCAACGGCCTTCGGCCGAGATTCCTCGCAAGCTCGGAATGACAAAATCCAGGGTGCCACGCTAAAACAGTCCGTCATCCCGAGCCTGCGAGGGATCTCGCCGAAGGCGCAAAAACATACACGCAATAACGTATATCTTCACCGGAAAGGCTTTAAATCGGCATGGAACGGGGTCAGGTTCAAATACCTGGCCGATGTCCGAAAAGGGCGTCTGCCGTACACTGCGGAATCATCCTCTGGCGACGCTTTGCCATATCTTTCTATGGAGTATCTCAGGGGGCAAACTGACGAGCCGTCTTTCGCAGCAGCCCGAGAGGACAGTGTTGTTGCCGAAGATGGCGATTCACTGCTCCTCTGGGACGGGGCAAACGCTGGCGAGTTTCTTCGGGCGCGCCGAGGCGTGGTCTCCTCGACAGCGGCGCTTGTGTCTCCAAGAGAGGTTGACGGCGAGTTTTTGTATTGGACTTGCAAAGGCCATGAACGCTACGTGAGAGCAGAGACTGTCGTCATGGGTATTCCTCATGTCAATGGAGAGTTTCTGGACAACCTTGTTCTCCGTGTGCCCCCCATATCCACGCAGAAGGCAATAGCCCACTATCTGTGCCGGGAAACGGCCCGCATAGACGACCTGATCGCCGAAAAGGAAAAGATGCTCAAGCTTTTGGAAGAGAAGCGAACGGCGCTAATTTCGCGCGCGGTGACGAAAGGCATTGACCCGAATGTGAGGATGCGCCCATCGGGAGTGGAACTTGTGCGGAGCATTCCGGAACATTGGAAAATCATCCGGCTGAAACACTTGGCAGAAATATACTATGGATTGAGTCAACCGCCCGAATATCGGAATGACGGCATCGCGTTTGTGCGCGCCACGAACGTAAAGAGAGGTCGAATCGTAGCCGAAGGACTCGTTTTCGTGGAGGAGGCGGACTTGCCTTCATCGCGAGTGATTCGCCTACATGAAGGCGATATCATCGTGGTGCGGAGTGGTGCGTACACGGGCGATTCAGGCCTAGTAACGAAGGAATGGCGCAGATCAGTCGCCGGATACGATATGGTGTTGCGCTTCGGCGCCTCGGTCGAGCCAGAGTTTGTGCAATATGCGCTTCTTTCCCCTTATGTTTTGAACTATCAGATTGACCCCCTTTGCATCCGTGCGGCACAACCTCACCTGAACGCCGAGGAACTGGGCGACGTTGCGATTTTGCTCCCTTCCCGTCAAGAACAACAGGCAATTGTGGACTTCGTGCGGCCTATTCTTGCCGAGATGGATGACCTGATTGTCGTATTGCGCGATTCTCTCCGCCTTCTCGGCGAGCGCCGGACGACCCTCGTTTCCGCTGCGGTAACGGGACGGATTGACATCCCCGCCACGCCTGACTACCCCGAGTTCGGCGGTCGGGCCGCATTGCCGCTGGCGGCGGAGGGGCGGGCGGAGTATGGCAGCGCCATGGTAAAGAACAAGCATTGACGGAGCACGAGCCTGCTTGGCGGGCGCGCGGACGGCGGGATCGAGCCAGAAAGGACGCCATGCAATTCAAACGCTTGAAGCTGAGGAACTGGCGGAACTTCGTCAACGTCGACATCGACATCGGACAACGGCTCTTTCTGACCGGCCCAAACGCGAGCGGGAAATCCAACATGCTTGACGTCTTCCGGTTCTTGCGAGACATCGCGAAAACAGGCGGCGGGTTGCAGCAGGCTGTCAGGGAACGCGGGGGGCTGTCGAAGATTCGCTGTCTCGCGGCGCGCCGATACCCGGATGTCGAAATCGAAGTCGCGCTTTATGACGACTCCGAGTCGCCAGCCGTGCAGTGGCGGTACGGGTTGGGGCTTCGGCAGGAATCTCGTGGACAGCGGCGTGTGCTGCTCTCCTATGAACGCGTCTGGAAGGACGACCGAATGCTTCTAAATCGGCCTGCGGACAATGAGGAAGATCGGCGCGACGAAGTGCGCCTGACGCAGACTCATCTTGAGCAGATCAACTCCAACGTGGCTTTCCGTTCGGTTGCCGGCGCGTTCGAGAAGGTGCTTTATCTTCACCTGGTGCCCCAACTTCTGAAACATCCCGAATTGGCCAATCGCGACGCAGCGGGAGAAGATCCGTTCGGCATACGTTTTCTTGAGCGTGTGATGATAACGCCGGAGAAGACGCGGCGATCGCGGCTAAAGAAGATTGAACAGGCGCTTCGGATTGCGGTTCCCGAATTGAAAGACCTGTCGGATATGCGCGACGAGCGCGGGTTTCCACATCTGGAGGCGCTTTACGAACACTGGCAGCCTCATGGGGGACGGCAGCGCGAGGACCAGTTCTCGGACGGGACACTGCGACTGATCGGTCTGCTGTGGACTTTGCTTGATGGCGATGCACTGCTTCTTCTGGAGGAGCCGGAGCTTTCGCTGCACGCTCAGATTGTGACGCGCCTGCCTGCCCTTATCTGGAAACTTCAAAGGGGCAAAGGGCGGCAGGCGCTTGTTTCATCGCACAGCGCAGAGCTTTTTGGCGACAAGGGGATCAAACCGTCGGAGGTCGCGCTCTTGCGCCCGCGCGGAGCCGAGGGAACCGTCGTGGAGCTGGCGTCGGAGAAGGAAGACGTGCGCCTCCTGCTTGAAGGGGGCATGACCATCGCCGACGCCGTACTCCCCATGACCGCGCCGGCAAATATCGAACAGTTGACGCTCTTCGAATGAAACAGCCGATACCAATCTACCTGGCCGTGGAGGACGAACTCAGCGAGTGGGTTGTTCGGCGGGTTCTGTCCGGTCGCAAAGATCGCTTCGTTGTTGGGCCTGTGTTCGGCCGGTCTGGCTTTGGCTACCTCAAGAAGCAGACCCTGGCCTTCAACAACGCCGCCAAGGGATGTCCCTTTTTGCTCTTGACCGACCTCGACAAATACGCCTGCCCGCCCGAACTGCTTGCCGATTGGCTGCCTGTTGAAAAACAGAGGTTCTTTCTGCTGCGCGTTGCGGTTCGGGAGGTCGAAAGCTGGTTGCTCGGCGACGCGCTTGGACTGGGGCGTTTTCTCAGGCTGCGCGCATCTCCAGCCGTCTCGGATCCCGAGTCGTTGCAAGATCCGAAGCAGGAAGTGCTAGCCTGTGCGTATCGCTCTCCGAACAGGATAATGCGGGAATCTTTGGTCTGGCGAGACGAAGGCTCCGGACGGCTCTATCAAGGCCCAGACTACAACGGCACGTTATCGCGCTTTGTGAAAGGCTCGTGGAATCTCAGCGCCGCGAAACGCAAATGCCGTAGCCTCGCCAAACTGTGCAAGGCCGTCGAACGGCTTGAAGCGGAGTACGAAAAGATATGACAGGCTCCCACACAGAACAGCCTTTTGAATCTCTGATCGAGGCGCATCTCCTTGCCCATGGGTGGGAGCCTGTGCCAAGCACAGGCTACGACCGCGCGCGGGGACTGTTCTCGGAAATAGCGCTCGATTTTCTCCGTACAACGCAGGCGAAAAAGTGGGGAAAATTGGAGAAGCTGCACGGCGAGCATACCGGCGAGATTGTACTGTCCGACCTGTGCCGGATGCTCGACAAGCTGGGGTGCCTGACCGTGATCCGGCACGGGTTCAAGTGTTACGGACAGCTTCTGCGGGTGGCGTTCTACCGGCCGGCGCATGGAATGAACCCGGAAGCGGCTAAGCTCTACCAGGCGAACCGGCTAGGCGTGACCCGGCAATTGCATTTCAGCGAGCGGCATCCCGAATACTCGGTGGACATGGTTCTGAGCCTGAACGGCATCCCCCTGGCGACCGCCGAACTGAAGAATCCGATGACCGGTTCAACGGTGGAGGATGCCCAAAAGCAATATCGGAGCGAGCGTCGGGATCCGCATGAGCTGCTTTTGGCCTTCAAGCGGCGGACGCTGGTTCATTTCGCGGTGGATACGGAGCGCGTGGCGATGACCACGAAGCTCGCAGGCAGCGCAACCGCGTTCCTGCCGTTCAACTGCGGATTCAGGGACGGCGCGGGAAATCCGCCAGACGAGGCGGGCATGAAACATCGCACGGCATACCTGTGGGAGGACGTGTGGGCGCGGGACACCTGGCTGGACATCGTGGGCCGGTTTGTCCATCTCCAGCTTGAAGAGCGTCGCACGGACGAGGGCGAGACCATCAAGAAGGAAGTGATGGTATTTCCCCGTTACCATCAGCTCGATGCGGTTCGGGTGCTTGAGCAGGCCGCGCGCGAAGAGGGGCCGGGACACAACTATCTTGTCGAACACTCCGCCGGGAGCGGCAAGAGCAATACGATCGCCTGGCTCGCGCACCGGTTGTGCAGTCTGCATGACGAGAAAGACCAGAAGGTCTTCGATACGGTGGTGGTGATCAGCGACCGCCGGGTTCTCGACCGGCAGTTGCAGGATACGATCTATCAGTTCGACCACAAGCAGGGCGTAGTGCAGAAGATAGACAAGGACTCGCGGCAGCTCGCGGAGGCGCTGAGTTCCGGTGTTCCCGTGGTGATCACGACCTTGCAGAAATTCCCTTTTGTGACCCGGCAGCTCGCAAAGATCGCGGAGGAAGCAGGCGAAGGCGGCAACGGGCTGCTTCCGAAGCGGCGCTATGCCGTGATTATCGACGAAGCGCACAGTTCCCAGAGCGGCGAGGGCGCGGCCGAAATGAAGGAAGTGCTGGGGGGCGAGACGCTGCGGGAGAAGGTGGCGAGGGAAGCCGAAGGCGAGAAGATCGAAGACTACGAGAAGGAAATTCTCCGCGCGATTGCCCGTCGCGGACGCCAGGAGCACATCAGCTTCTTCGCCTTCACGGCCACCCCGAAGCACAAGACTTTCGGAGTGTTCGGCCGAAACGGGAAGCCTTCCCACAGGTACACGATGCGGCAAGCGATCGAAGAAGGCTTCATCATGGACGTTTTGAAACACTACACGACGTACAAGACGTATTACCGTCTATTGAAGTCGTGCGAGGACGATCCGAACGTGGTGCGGAAGAAAGCGGCCAAGGCGCTTGCGCGCTTCATGCGCCTGCACCCCCACAACATTGCGCAGAAGACCGAAGTGATGCTGGAGCATTTCCGGTCGCAGACGCGGCACAAGATCGGGGGGCGCGCAAAGGCGATGGTTGCGACCGGATCGCGCCTGGAGGCCGTGCGGTACAAGCAGAGCTTCGACCGGTATATCAAGGAGAAAGGCTACAAGGGAATCAAGGCGCTGGTGGCCTTCTCGGGCGTCGTGAAGGACGACAAAGTCGAGGGCAAGACGTACACCGAAGAACAGATGAACGACGGCATTCGGGAAAGCCAGTTGCCGGACAAGTTCGCCACATCCGAGTATCAGGTTCTGCTTGTCGCCGAGAAATACCAGACTGGCTTCGACCAGCCCTTGCTGCACACGATGTATGTTGACCGTCGGCTGGCGGGCATCCAGGCTGTGCAAAGCCTTTCAAGATTGAACCGCATGCATCCGTTGAAGGAGGACACGTTCATTCTCGATTTCGTCAACGACCGCAAGGAAATCTTTCGGGCGTTTCAGGATTATTACGAGGGGGCCGAGCCCGGCGAGGAGCCGCAACCGGCAAAGCTCTACGAGATCGAGGCGGATCTGAACGAGTCGGCTCTGTACACGGGCGGCGATGTGGAGTCGTTCTGCCAAGTGTTTTTCTTGGCGAAACGTCGGTCCAGCCCTGGCGACCATGCGCGAATGGAAGCGGCGCTCGAACCGTCCGTCGAGCGGTTCAAGAAGATGAAGGAAGAAGACGACGAAGCGGCCGAAACGCTACGCGCCAAGATTCAGACCTTTCGCAGCCTCTACGGCTATCTGGCGCAGATTATGCCGTTTCAGGATTCAGACCTCGAGAAGCTGTATACATTCCTGCGTTTCCTGAGCGCGAAGCTGCCGAAACGCGGGTCTGGACCGGAGTACGATTTCGACGACGAGGTCCGGCTGGAGTTCTACCGGCTGCAGAAAATCAGCGAAGGCTCGATTGCGCTCAAGTCCGGGTACGGTAATGCCCTGAAAGGCCCTGTGGACGTTGGAACCCGCGTTGTGCGGGAAACGCCCATGGAACTTTCGAGGCTCATAGACCTGCTGAACGAGCGTTTCGGCACCGATTTCACCGATGCGGATCAGCTTTACTTCGACCAAATTCGCCAAGCCGCCGTTCAAAGCGAAGATTTGCGCCAAGCCGCCGAAGCGAACCCTCTGGACAAATTTCAAATCCTGTTCCGCAACATTCTACAGTCTCTGGTTGTAGACCGAATGGAACAGAACGAGGAATTGACGGCCAAGGTTTTGAACGACGATGCCTTCCAAAATCTGGTCTCGCGCTGGCTGGGCGAGGAAGTGTACCGAAAGCTGCTTGACCGCGCTTTGCCGTCGGACAAAGCGCGCGCATCCTACGCCCGTTCCCCGATGGGCGTATAGGGCGTTTCCGGCGGGCCGACGTAAAGCTGGCGGGGGCGGCCGATACGCGTTTTCGGGTTGTCCAGAATTTCCTTATGTTGGGCAGCGGTATTCTTCCTATGGAAATTTGCCGCATTCGACCCGCAGGGCGATGCGGCAGGTGCCCCTGTGGCGGATTCGGGGCCGGGCGAAGCCCCTCGCGGGCGGCTGTTCAGACGGCCTCGATCGCAAGGCGCGCGGGGGTGTCGCTACACTCTTGGTATGCGGCATCCCCGCGCAACGCCGCGAGCGCGGCCGTCTGGACGGCCGCATGCGAGCCCCGAAAACGCCACAATCCATGGTCGGAACCGCAACCCGCCTAATTCGGCAAAGTCAAACAAGCAAAAACGCATATCCGTTCCGGAAAGCGTTCTACAAACTCCGAACGAATCGCTCCAGCCGTTCCAGGCCTTTCTCGATCGTGGCCATGCCGGTGGCGTAGCTGAGCCGAATGTAGTCGTCGGCCCCGAACGCGATGCCGGGCACGGCGGCGACCTTTTCCTTTTCCAGGAGCCGGGCGCAGAAATCGGTCGATTTCAGGCCTGTGGCCGAAATGTTCGGGAACAGATAGAACGCACCTTGCGCCTTGCAGCAGGCGAGGCCGGGAATGGCGTTCAGTTTTTCCCAGGCGAACAGGCGGCGCTTGTCGAATTCGGCCAGCCAAAGCGGCAGATGGTCCATGGGGCCGGTCAGAGCGGCGATGCCGCCTTTCTGCGCGAAGCTGGTGGGGTTGCTGGTGCTGTGGCTTTGCATGGCGTCCATGGCCTTGGCCACCGGTTCCGGCGCGGCGCAGAAGCCCAGCCGCCAGCCGGTCATGCTCCAGGCCTTGGCCAGGCCGTGCACAATAATCGTACGCGCCTGGTATTCAGGTCCGAACGTCGCCATGTTCCTGTGCTCGGCGCCGTCGTAGAGCAGGCGCTCGTAGATGTCGTCGCTCATGATCCACAGGTTGTGCTCGACGCAGACGGCGCCCAGCGCCTTGACTTCGTCGGGCGTGTACACGCTGCCCGTCGGGTTGCTCGGGGAATTCAGGATGAACAGCTTCGTGCGCGGCGTGATCGCGGCCCGCAACTGGTCGGGCGTCACCTTGAATTCGGTTTCGTCCGTTGTCTCGAGAATCACCGGCGTGGCTTCCGCCAGCTTGGCCATTTCCGGGTAGCTCAGCCAATAGGGCGCGGGGATAAGAACTTCGTCGCCTCTCTGGCAGGTGGCCATGATTGTGTTGAAACAGGAATGCTTGCCGCCGCAAGAGACGATGATCTGGCTCGGCTTGTATTCGAGCCCGTTCTCGCGCTTGAACTTGTCGGCCACGGCCTGGCGCAGCTCGGGCAGCCCGCTGCTGGGCGTGTACTTGGTGAAACCGGCGGCCAGCGCGGCGGCGGCGGCGTCCTTGATGTGTTGCGGCGTATCGAAATCCGGCTCGCCCGCGCCGAACCCGACCACGTCCTGGCCTTCGGCCTTCATGCGTTTGGCCTGAGCGTCAATGGCCAGGGTCAGAGAGGGCGACAAGGCGGCGACACGATCGGAAACGCTGTTCATGATGAACTCCTGTTCACTTTGCTTCTTCTTTCCAGCTCCTGCAAGGATTCGGCCGACGAAACGGACACGTCCAAATCCTCGATGACACCATTGTCCAATCCGTAAATCCATCCGTGCACGGAGAGCCGTGCGCCCCGCGCCCATGCCGCCTGCACGGTCGAGGTACGGCCCACGGCGGCCACTTGCGCCTCCACGTTCATTTCGCACAGCCGGTTGACGCGCGCGGTATCGTCGGCGATCGCAGCCAGTTCCGCCTGCCGGGCCAGCGCAATGTCGCGCACATGGCCAAGCCAGTTGCCGGCGAGCCCGCACGGCTGCGCTTCCAGCGCCGCGCGTACGCCTCCGCATCCGTAATGACCGCACACGATAATATGGCGCACCCGCAGCGCTTCCACCGCATATTCGACGACCGCCAGGCAGTTCAAATCGGAATGCACCACCAGATTGGCGACGTTGCGATGCACGAAAACCTCGCCCGGCGCCAGGCCGGCAATCACATTGGCCGGCACGCGGCTGTCCGAGCAGCCGATCCAAAGATACTCGGGCGCCTGCTGCGCGGCAAGCGTTTCGAAATAGCGCGGATCGGCCGCCTGCATGGCGGCGGCCCACCGGCGATTGTTCTCCAGCAAATCGCGAATGTCGCCCATAAGACCTGCCCAAGACGGGCTTCGCCCCAACCCCGCCCTTCCGCATCCTTTTTTCGTAACCGTTCACGGGGGTTATCATAAGCAATGCGCATCGAATGCCGACCATTTTGAGTGCGCGTGCCTGCACGCGCTTTACGTGCCGGCGCCAGCGTCGGCACATGAGCCTTCTCCCGGAGCAGGCTCCGGGGCAGAAAGCGCGTGCAGGCACGCGCACTCAAAAAAGCGCATTTCCTAACCCCGTGAACGGCAACCATTTTTCTAAGCATGACGAAATGCTACGCGCCTGCCAGTTGCGCCAGCGCGGCGTTGACGCGCGGCCCGATCGGTTCGGGATGCGCCACGAAATCCAGGCCCGTTACCGTTTCATAGGCTTCGATATAGCGGCGCGCCGCTTCGAGCCGCACGTCGTCGGAAATGGCAGGCGGTTCGCCGTCGCCAAGAAAACCGCGGGCGGCCAGCCATTCCCGTACGTATTCCTTGTCGAGCTTGCGCTGCGTTTCGCCGGCGGCGAACAGCTGGTCGTAGGAATCCGTGAACCAATAGCGCGAGGAATCGGGCGTGTGTATCTCGTCGGTCACGATCAACTCGCCCTCGTATCGGCCAAGCTCGTACTTCGTATCCACAAAGATCAGGCCGCGGCTCGCCGCATGCTCGACGGCGCGGTCGTAAAGCGCAAAGCAAATCTCGGCCGCCTTGTCGAACGTGGCGGCGTCAATCAGGCCTTCGGCAATGGCTTCGTCGCGAGAAATGGGCCGGTCGGTCGCCTCCAGTTTCGTGGTCGGCGTCAGAATGGGCTTGGCCAGCTTCTGGTCCTTGCGCAGGCCTTCGGGCAGGAGATTGCCGCAGAAATGGCGCACGCCCTTCTCGTAGTTGTACCAGGCCGAGGTTTTCGTGACGCCGGTAATGTAGCCGCGCACAATGAATTCGAGCGGAAGCTGCTCGCACTCGCGCACGACCATGATGTTGGGATCGGGCACGTCCACGACGTGGTTGGCAACGACATCCCGGGTCTTCTCGAACCAGAACGCCGCCATCTCGTTCAGAGCCTGGCCTTTGAACGGGATCGTGCACAGCACGCGGTCGAACGCGGAGAGGCGGTCGCTCACGACGATGACGCGGCGATCGCCCTTCTTGTAGCTGTCCCTGACTTTCCCGTGCTCGACTCGCTCGAACCCGGACGCGTCGGTCCGTTCCAGCACATTGCCCAGCCCTTGTTCCAGCGTTTCTTTTGTCACCATGCCGCATCCTCCTTGCCGAACGCAGCCGGGACGGGCAGGCAAGCCCGATCCCGCTGTTCTCGTTATGACGCCGTCCCACGCCGCCTTGCTTGTCCGCCGCAGCTTCTGGACGAAGGCAGGCGACGCGGGAACGGAAGATTGGGGCGGAATTCCGCCCCAATCTCAGGCTCCTGCCGCACAAGGCGGCAGGGGGCCTGTTCTGTTCTATGCCAACCGCTTCTTCAGCGCCTGCAGTTCCTGTTCGATGGCCGGCGGCAGCTTGGCGCCGAACTTGTGGAAGTACTCTTCGGCGTCGGCCGCTTCCTTCTTCCATTCCTCGCGGTCCACCTTGAGCAGCTCGGCCATGTCCTCCGCAGGCAAGTCCAGTCCGGACAAGTCGAGGGCGTCCGGCGCGGGCAGCAGGCCGATGGGGCTTTCCACGGCCTTGCCTTTTCCGCTCACGCGTTCGCAAACCCACTTGAGGACGCGGCTGTTCTCGCCGAAGCCCGGCCACAGCCAGCGGCCGTCCTCGGCCTTGCGGAACCAGTTCACGAAAAAGACCTTGGGCAGCTTGTCGGCCTTCGGATGTTTCCCGAACTGCAGCCAATGGGCGAGATAATCGCCGATATGATAGCCGCAGAAGGGCAACATGGCGAAGGGGTCGCGACGCAGCACGCCGGCCTGATGCAGCGCGGCGGCCGTGGTTTCCGATCCCGCCGAGGCGCCCATGAACACGCCGTGCTGCCAGTCGAAGGCTTCGGCAACCAGCGGCACGGTGGCCGCGCGGCGACCGCCGAACAGGAACGCCGAAATCGGCACGCCGGCCGGATTCTGCCATTCGGGATCTATCACCGGGCATTGCGCGGCCGGCGCCGTGAAGCGGGCGTTCGGATGCGCGCCCTTGCGGCCGCAGTCCGGCGTCCACTCCTCGCCTTTCCAGTCCAAGCCCTTCGCGGGCGGCGGCACGCCCATGTCTTCCCACCAGATGTCGCCGTCCGGCGTGAGCACCACGTTGGTAAACACGCAGTTCTTGTCCAGGCAGGCCAGAGCGTTGGGATTCGACTGTTCCGAGGTGCCCGGCGCCACGCCGAAAAACCCGGTTTCCGGATTCATGGCGTAGAGACGGCCGTCGTCGCCCACGCGCATCCAGGCGATATCGTCGCCCACGCAGTGCACTTGCCAGCCCGGCAAGCTGGGCTTCATCATGGCCAGGTTGGTCTTGCCGCAGGCGCTGGGGAAGGCGGCGGCCACGTAATGTTTTTCGCCTTCCGGCGAGGTCAGGCGCAGGATCAGCATGTGTTCGGCCAGCCAGCCTTCGCGCTTGGCCACGCAGGACGCAATACGCAGCGCGAGGCATTTCTTGCCCAGCAGCGCATTGCCGCCATAGCCCGAACCGTAGGACCAAATCGAGGGCTCCGACGGGAAATGCACAATGTATTTCTTGGCCGGATCCGGTTCGCACGGCCACGGCACATCCTGCTGGCCGGGCTTCAACGGCGCGCCCACGGAATGCAGGCAGGGGATGAAGTCGCCGTCCGGCCCCAAGTTGTCCAGCACGGCCTGGCCCATGCGCGTCATGATGCGCATGTTGACCACCACATAGGCCGAATCGGTGATCTCGATGCCGATCTTGCGGATGGGCGATTCGAGCGGCCCCATCGAAAACGGAATCACGTACAGGGTTCTGCCGGCCATGCAGCCGTCGAACAAACCTTCCAGCGTCTTCTTCATCTCGACCGGATCCGCCCAATGGTTGGTCGGGCCGGCATCCTCTTCCCGTTCGCAGCAGATGAAGGTGCGATCCTCGACGCGGGCCACGTCGCTCGGATGCGAGCGGGCCACATAGCAGTTGGGCCGTTTCGCCTCGTCCAGCTTCGTGAACGTGCCGCCTTTGACCATCAGCTCGCACAGCGCAGCGTTTTCGGCTTCCGAGCCGTCGCACCAATGAACGCGATCCGGCTTGCACAGCTTGGCGGCCTGTTCGACCCATTCGATCAGTTTTCTGTTGGCGGTTGGCAATGCTGACATGTGGTTCTCCTTGCGCGCTTGGCTTGTTCAAACAAGGATCGCGTTCTGACGCAGGCCGACAGCCCATGCCCTGTCTTGCGGCGGCATGTTCCGTCTGCCCGGAAAAAAACGGATCCGGAACAAAAAAGGCCAGCGCAATCCCGAGACCGTCGCTGACCTGGCGCCTTGACCAGCCTGCCGCTTTCGCGCTTGGCACGCGCGGCCCGCCTTCAACACGCATGAAAAAGAGGCGCAAACATAACGCAGGCGCAGGAGATGTCAAGCCCCGACGAAAAAAAAAGCGCGGCTTGGAGCTAGCGATGCTGGATAACAAAAACATAGGGTCTCTCTATTTTCTCCGAAATATTTCTTCCGCGCGGGAAAGACCCGGTGAAGACCGACGCGCCAACGCGTTGTGAACCCCCGGAAACCCCGGGCGAAAAGGAGAAATTTATGAACGGGAAACCGCACAACGTATTCGCCAGCAAACATTTTTCCCATGAGCGGTTCGGGCGCGGGCTGGCGGGCCTGTTCGTTCTCGTGTCTGCCGGGCTGGGACTTGTCCATACCCCCTATTGGCTGTTTGTCACCCTGGGCATTGCGATCAATCTCATGATTTCTTCACTCACCGACCGTTGCCCGGTCAAGAGCCTGCTCGTCCGGCTCGGCGTTCCTGGCGAACGCGATCTCGGCCGAGCCGAAGCCTTGGGCGAAACGGACGCGCTTGCGCATCCTCGCATGCAACGCTTTTCGGGTTCCGCCTGCCCGGATGTCGCTGTTTGGCAATAAACCCTTAACAAGGAGCCATGCCATGTCCAATTCTTCCGACCTGTCCGCGCGCATCGTCGCGCATCCGTTTCCCGACCCGTCCGCCGTCTCGGACACAACCGGCGTTTCGGGCATGGAGAGCGTATCGTCATCGTTGCTCCCCCGAATCCACTGGTTCGAATGGGAAGATTGCTCCTGGCTGCCCGTCTTCCTGCGCGATGCCATTACCGACGCCCTCGGTCTGATCATGAAAACTTTCCGCGCCTACAGGCCGGCATTTCCGCTCCTGCGCGAATGGGCGGGCGAGAGTAAAACCTTGCTCGACATGGCCAGCGGCAGCGGCACGCATGTGCGCGAACTGCGGCAATGGGCGGATGCGAAGGGCGCCCCGATTCCTGCCGTGCGGGTCAGCGATTTGTACCCGTCCCGCGATCGCTTTCAGGCGCTGGAATCGGCATTCCCGAACCGCGTTCGCGCCGTGAAGGAACCGGTGGACGCCACGGCCGTTCCCGAACAGCTTCGGCGGCTCCCGCGCACCATGTTCACCGCCTTTCATCATCTGGCGCCAGATCAGGCCCGCGCGGCGCTGGCCGATGCCGCCCTCCACGCGGACGGAATTTTGATCTACGAGCCGCACCCGCGAACGATCCGCAATATGCTGGCCAACATCCCCGGCCTGATCTTCGGCATGCTGACGCCGTTTCTGGCGGGAAAATTCTCCTGGAAACGCTTGCTGTTCTGCACGCTGATCCCGATCGTCCCGCTTCTGCTGGTTCACGACGGCATCGTCTCCGTGCTGCGCTGCTACACGGCCGCCGAATTCCGCGCCATGATCGCCTCGTTGCCCGACAACAACATGACATGGCGGATTGTCGAGGTTCCGGGCGAAGGCGCCATGCGCTTTATGAAAGGGCTCTGCGTGATCGGGAAAAGAGCAAAAGGATGAATGCCATGAACGCTCCTTGCGAGATCGAAAGAACCGGAAGCCCGAGCGCGGTTTCATGGGCTCTGCCGAGGCAGGATTGGCTGACGAGCCCGCTGTCGGAGACATGGACGGCAAGCCGACAAACAGCGCACAGGGACGAAGCGCATGACAACGAGCTTATGCGTTTCGGAAAAGACGGCAGGTTCATTGTGCGGCGGGCGCGATCGGGCGAGGATCGGCTGCGCTGCTGGAATCTGGTCTATCGCGAATATCTGGCCATGGGCTATGTGCAGCCGCAGGACAAACCCTATCGCTACACGGCCCATGACGCCTTGCCGAACACGGCCACGTTCTTCATCGAAGTGGACGGGCGCCTGGCCGGATGCGCAACGGTGTTTCCATTTTCGCCAACGGGACAGCCTGCCGACGAAGCGTACGGAGCGGAACTGGCCGCATTGCGCCAGGCCGGGCGGCGCCCGGTCGAAGTCGGGCGGCTGACGATCTCATCCGAATTCAAGCACGAACGGGAAATCCTGGCTCGCCTGTTCGACACGATTTCGATCGCGGCGCGGCGGCTGATGGACGGCACGGACCTGGTCGTGACCGTGAACCCTTCGCATGCGAAGTTCTATGAACGCATGCTTTGCTTCGAGCGAATCGGCAAGGAAAAGACGCTCGGTTGCGTATCCGGCGCGCCGGCGCTTCTGCTCCGCCTGTCGGCCGAAACGGAAACAGCCATGCGGCGCTGGGCGCACGACGAAGGCCCGCTCCCCGAAAAATTCGATGGCGGACGCACCCTCTATCCGCGACTGTCCGACCGTGCCGGCGAGGAAACGCTGGTTCGGCGGTTGCGGCGCACGGGCTCCTCCGCGCCGCTGCCCGAATCGTTTCTGCGTCGCTGGTTCGCCTCGACGACTTCCGCCCATTCCGCCGCGTAAGGGCATGAGCCCGCCTACGCCCAGCCCGCCCTGTTCAGGCGGGCTGCGCCCGCAACCCAGAGGGCGGAAGTCAGGATGTGACTGTCGCTGAAGTTTACGGCAAAGGCGACGACGGAGTTAGAATCGGTGGTGTTTACGAGGCTGTTTGCGTTGGAGGAAGAGACGGCCTCGTCTGTTCCGTAAACTTTGCCGTCAACTGCATCGGAACTAACTCCACCGTAAACGTTGCCGTAAACGGATTCGATTGCCCTGTGCGAAGCGAGTGGGCCAACGGTAGACGACAAAGAGGTGACAAACGGAAATCAGGACGTGACGCGACACCCGACACACAACACCCGACACACGAGTCGTTGCATGGCAAATGGCAGTGTATAGCGCTTCTTGTTTTTTACAGCAGAAACGGTGGAACAAGGCGCTAAGTGCCGTTCCGGCCCGCCGCCCTGGCCGAATCATGGCATCATGTCGGCCGGCTCGGAACCGGCGGCGAACGGCGTGGCCTGGCCGGCTTCGAAGAAACGAACCCATACCGCGCCTTCGCGGCCCGGCCGCGGATCGGGTATGGCGAGGGCGCCCGTCCGTTTCTCGTCCGGCAACGCATCCAGCGCTGTTCTTAAAGGCGTAACATCCGGAACGTCTTGCGGACGGACGGAATGCACGCTGAGCTGATGCAGCCGATTCAACGGAGCCATGGCGCTGACGGGAAAGCGCAAAGCCAGCCGGGCGCCCATCTCGAGCGGCGCGCGATCGTACAGGAACACTTCTCTGGGTCTGTTCTCCGCATCCACCGAAACAATGGCGGTATCCGTCACGTAAAAACGGGAGGTCAACTTGCGCGACCAACCCGAATCGTAGCGTCGGCCCCCGGTAACCAGCATTTCCTCGCGCGTTCTCAGCCGGGCAAACACCGCATGCTTTTCGTACTTGTCGAAAAACAGATTCGGAGGATTGACAGGCACCTCGTCGGCCAGCCCTTTCGGATTCGAGGACGAAATTCCCGCCTCCACAAGAAGGGGGAGTCCGCGCAAAGGAACAGCCAGTTGCATGCGCAATTCGGACCCGTCCGTTTCCATGCATTGCCGGTCCGGGACATGGCGCCATTGCCCGTGAAACACGCGAAACGTTTCCGGATCGGCCGGCTCGCGGAAGTCCCATCCGAGCCCCATGGGCAAATCGGGATCGGTTTCCGATAGAACGCCAAGCGCATCTAGGGCTTGCGCCGCATGACGCCCGATTTCCTCGGCGCTCAACGGCCGACCGTACACGGCCATCAGAAACAAATCGCCTTGCCAAGGAAACTTTCCGTCTCGCCGTTCTCTTGCATCCAGCGTTGGCGCAACGACTAGGCTATCCAGCGGTCTGGCAATTTGCTTTTGCCAGGCGCCGTCCAGAGGGGAAACAGAGTCCATCCGACCGTTTCCGTAAATGGTCAGATTCGGCTTGTCGCCGCTCCCGTCCAAAACAAAGGCGGCGTGGCAAGGCTGTCCAACATCCTCGAGATTCATTCTTTTCAAACGGGGATGGAGCCAGGAAACAAGGCGACCGCCGAATCCGACATTCATGAACACTCGCATTTCTTCCTCTTCGCCGATGGGCTGCGCCTGCCAAACCGCCTCCATCGTCAAACCGCCGCTCGCGCGGACGGCGTCGGCCAGTCTGGACACTGTTCGACAGGCCAGATCGGCTTCGCTGCGTATGCGCAAGCGGTCGGGCAGCCACTCAACGTTTTCCGGCCGGCCAATGGACAAATCCATGGGCGCGCCGATCCCGGAGACGTCATGCACGACATCGCCCTGGCCCTCGTTGAACAGGTACAGCGCCAGCAAGCCGTCCGTCGCCGCCCAAGGGAACACAGTCGGCCGCGCCCATGCCACCACCACCGCCGCCTGTCCGGCCGCCACCCCAACATCCTCGCCCCGTGCCAAATCGCGCAGAATCACCCGCCCTTCGCTCACCGTCGCGCGTGTCAGGTCCGGCGCCGCCACCAGCTCGAACCGGGTGCCGACCACGGAAACCTGCGCGTTCGGCGTGGAAAACACGACATCCCGATCCGGCCCCGTCGCCAGGTGCGCATCGAGACGACCTTGAACCAAACGATAGCGATGGGCGCCGCTTTCCAAGATCAGCTCGGACTCCGCCGCAAGCCGGACACGGTCGCCCGTGCCGGAATGGGTCGTCGCCACCAGGGCCCCCGCCTCCGTTCGCAACCGGTCGCCCGGCCGCAGAACCGTGCCGGCCGCCGCCGGAAACACGCGCGGCCCGCGCTCGACAGCAACCGTCCCATGCGTTTCGGCAACCGTCACACTCCAGACCGCAAGCGGAACGCGACTCGAAACATAAAGGAACATGCCCGCCGCCGCCAACGCCGCCGCGGCCGCCGCCAACGGCCAAGCCATGATACGCCAGCGACCGGGCCGCGTTGCGAGCGCCCGTGTTCCGGCCCCGCCCCGCCAGGGCAACCGCGCGTCGGATCCGGCCGCCATAGCCTGCCGCAACGCCTGATCCGCATCCGCCAGATCAATGAACGCATCCGCATGCGCCACATCCTCGCGCAGCCAATCCTCGAGAACACGGAGCTCCCGTTCACGAATCGTGCCGTCCAAATACTGGTCGGCCAGCAGAGCGATCTCCTTGGGCATCATGCGAGCGCCTCCTCCCGATCCCGAACCTGCCGCCAGGCCTCCTCCATGCATTGGCGCACCGCATCGCGAATGCGGTACAGCAGCAGCCGCACCGCGTTCGGCGTCTTCCCGACAAGCGATGCGATCGCCTCGATGCGTTTCCGGTCGCGATATTTCATGTGCAGCAGGCCGCGGTGCTGTTCCGGGATCTTTTCCATGCATCCGTCAAGGAAACGGCGACGGCCGTCCAGCTCGTCCGCGCGCGTTTCCAAGCGGTCGCACAGGGTCGAGGCCACGTCTTCCTGAAACACGAGCCGGTCGCGCCCGGCGTCGCGCCGGGACTTCAGCGCCTGATTCCGCGCAATGCCGAACGCCCACGCCTGAAAGGGACGGTCCGGATCGTACTGCCTGTAACTCCGCCACAACGCCATGGCCGTTTCCTGAAACGCATCCTCGGCCTGATGATGCCCCGGAACATGCGCCGCCATGTAGCGGCGCAAAGCCGTCTCCACGGACCGGAACCGCTCCGCAAACTCCGCGCTCGCATCCCGTTCGCTCTCTATGCGCTCTTCTTTCATGACAAGACCAATCTACCTGGAAACCACAGATTAAATCAAGTCTGCGGCCGAGATTCTCACCCATTCGCGCTAGGGCATCCGGGTGCGCCGCTGAAGCGGCGCGAGAGTTTCCGGCTGAAGCCGGCACTCCGACAAAACCCAGTTTGCGTCCTTTTGGCTTCGGGCTTTCTTCGGATTTGGGTGTTTCGGATTTCGCGCTTGCTCCCTTTCCTTCGGTCATCTGTTCCGGACGCGCGTCTCCCTCCTGCCCTGTCTTTCCCTGTCCCTCGAATTATTTCCGAACATTTTCGCTTTTTTTTTCGCAAGACATCCCGTATAGCCTTTGCCATGAATATCCTGCATGTTTTAAGCAACTTCAAGTGGACGGAACGGGCGGAACCGGCGGCGGATTTGGCCGTTGGCCAGAAGCTTTCGGGCGAAACCATCTGGTTCGCCTGCGGGCGAAATCGGGGGTTGGCCCAGGAAGACACGGTTTTTTATCGCCTGCAAAAGAAAGGGCTGGATCCGCTGGAACTGCGCCTGACCAAGCATTTCCGGCTTCTGCCAGCCTTGCGGGATATCCAGGCGCTGCGCGGGATCATCGCCGAACGGCAGATTGACGTGCTGCACGCCCACATGCCCAACGCTCATCTGCTGGGCGCCGCCGCCGCGCGCCTCTCGAAACGCAGGCCGCTGGTCGTTCGCAGCATCTATCACCCCGACCGGGACGAGCAGCCGATTCGCTTCAAAGTTGCCACCAGGCTCGGCACGGACGGAATCGTGGCGATCGCCCCCGAAGCGCAGGCCTGGCTGACCACGGAACAGATGTGGCCAAGCGCCCGAATGCGCGTAATCGAGCCGAGCGTGGATATCGAGCGCTTCGGCAAAGACGCCGCCGGAGATTTGCGCAAAGAATTCGGTTTGGCTCCCGACGCCTTTGTCTTGGGCATGGTTACGGCCATCGGGCCGCGCCGCCGTCTCGACATTGCCATCCGAGCGCTCGCGCTGCTGGCCGAGAAACGCCCGAACGTTCGCTTGTTTATCGTCGGCCGCGGGAAAATTGAACGGGTCATCGAAGGACTCGCCCGCGAACTGGGCATTCGCGACCGGATCGTGCTGGCCGGCTATTGCCGCGAGGACCGGCTTGTGCAAGCCTACCGCACCATGGACCTGCTGGTCTATCCCGTGCCCGGCACCGACAAATCCTGCCGCACCGTCCGCGAGGCCATGGCGGCCGGCGTGCCCGCTGTCGCCTCTCGCATCGGCTTCCTGCCGCGCCTCATCGAAGACGGCAAGACCGGACGCCTCATGGAACTGGACCCGCGCAGCCTGGCGGATATCGTGGAGGACCTCATGGACAATCCCGCCCGGCTGGCCGCCATGGCCACCGCCAGCCGGGAAACGGCTCGGCAGCGCTTCGCGCCTGCTCTGCAGGCGGAAAAGACCATCGCCTTCTACCGGGCGCTGCGCGGGCTACAAACCACATCCTCGTAGAACCGCAGCGTTTCCCGGACGGTCGTCTCGATATCGAATGCCGTGCGGATGCGTTCGCGCGCCCGCTCCCCGAACGTCCGCCGGCGATCCGCATCCTCGGCGAAAAAGGCGATCGCCTCGGCCAGAGCGGCCGGGTTTCCGGGCTCGACCACTCGTCCGCTCTTTCCGTCCTCGACGATCTCGGGCATACCGCCCACGTTCGTAACCATGGCCGGCACGCCCTGAATCATGGCTTCGATCACAGCCCGCGGCAGACCTTCCCGTCGCAAGGACGGCATGGCGAACAAATCGCACGCGCCCATCAGCGCGGCCGCGTCGGCGCGGAAGCCCGGCGTATGGACAACCTCGCCCAGCCCGTGTTCGGCGATGCTGCGCATAACCTTGGGGTCGCTGATCGAGCCGACCAGCAGCAAATGCGCGCTTCCCTTCGGCAATCGCGCAAGCGCGGCCACCAGCGTATCTAGGCCCTTGCGCGGACGCAGGTGCCCGGCAGAGCCTACGACAAATGCGCCGGGCGGAATGCCCAGCCGTTCCAATTCCCTGCGCTCCGCCGACGCATACCATGCCGGATCGTGTCCTTTGTAGATGCGCCGCGCTTTGGCGGAGGCAATGCCCGCCGCCACCACATACTCGCGTACGGCATCGCACACGCACACGATGCCGGCCAGACGCGCATTGAAAAACGTCCAGCGCACCTCGGGATTCCAACGGCTCAAATTGCCGATGATGCCGCGATAGGTCAGAATCCTTGTCGGCAATCCGCGCGAAGCCAGCATGACATGCGTCAGCGCCCGCTTGTTGAACGTGTGGACAATGTCGTAGCCCCGCTCCTTGATCAGCGCCCGCAGAAAGCGGACGGCCGCCCAGTCGAACCGGGAACGGAACGGCAACGGATGCACGGGCACGCCTGCCTCTCGCAATTCGCCCAGCCGCGTCGCCGCCGGATCGCACAACACGTCCAGTTCCACGCCTGCTTCACGCAACCGGCGGTACAGATACGTCTCCGACCTGTCGCAATGGGATGTCGCCGCCAATACTCGCATAACAGCCTCGCATCAAAAACCCGACCATGCCGCACAACCCGCGCCGACGCAAGCGGAAAAGGCAGACTGTTGGCGACAATGAGGTGACAAACGGAGACCAGGACGCGGCTTATAACGGGAGAATCGTCCTCGATGAACGAAGCGAACGGCGCTCGTTATCGTCCTCGACAATTCCGACAAGAGAAATCGAGGACGAGAACGCCGTCGAGGGCGATTGGTCAGCTCAATCGCAGAGGCGCCCGACATGGCGCGTATGATCAAAAAAAAACGCGTTTCAAGCATTGTCATGCCGCCCGGAATGCGCTATGCATCATTCGTCAATTAGGAGGCAAACTATTATGGCTTTCTTGAATAACCCAGGCATCCGCAAAACATTCGTCCTAACCTTGGCCACGGCCTTTTTGTTCCCCGCCCATCGGACGGCGTTCGCGCAAGAGAAAAAAGATGGTGCCTTGGCGCCCTGTCCGGTGCGAGGGGCCTACGAGGGCTACAAGCCCGATTTCGTTGACAAGACGCTGCACGAGGGCGGCAGGCGCGGACCCAGCAAGGAACTGATGGAACTGTCCGCGGAGTTGTCGTTTTTCACGCTGAACCTGCTGCCGGAATCGGATCGGGCCTACGCGCTGGTCGAGGCGGCGCGGGAACGGGCGAAGGAAGGCGTGTACGGCGAGGCGCTGGACATTCTGCATCGGATCATCGAGGAATATCCCGACGAGCTGTACCGCGCGAGCGACTACGGGGTATTCGTGCCGATTACGCACTACGCGCAGTTGCGCATGCTGACGTTTCCGCGATCGAGTTTGGCGCATTATCGCACGAAGCACGATGCGCGGGCGCGGGAGGCGTTCGAGCTGGCGCGGCAGAGCCATTCGCTGGAGGGTGTGGCGCACGTGCGCGACACGATGCTGGCGACCTCGTACGGGGCGCCGGCCATGATTTTGCTGGGCGACGCGGCGTTGGATCGCGGTCACTTTCTGGAGGCGCTCGAGTACTACACGATGGTGCGCGATCATTTTCCGGATCCCGATGCGCGTACGCCGGAGTTGCGCCTGAAGATCGCGTACTGCCGCAAGATGCTGGGGGAGAGCGCCGAGCGCAAGAAGCCGGCGCGCGGGCGGGCGAAGGAAGCCGAGAGCCGCCTGCGGCCCGAGGATCTGAAAGCGTTCGAGCGCTATCTGGCGGCGGCGAAGCCGAGCGAGCGCGAGTTTTTCGAGCAGCGCAGCAGTCCGCCGCATGTGACGTCGGACGACTACGCGCTGATGCCGCCGACGTCCGATCCGCTGGGGCTGGTCGAGCCGCAGTGGACGCGGTCGCTGCCCGGCGCCGTGCGCGGTTCGCGCGACTGGGACGTCTATGTCTATTCGAATCCGGTGATCACGGAGAACAGCGCGATCTACCGGCACAAGAACATTCTGTATTGCCGCTCGCTTCTCAACGGCCAGTTGCGGTGGGTGAACGACACGGGCGGGCGCGTGACCTGGCAGAACTGGCCGGAGCGGCAGTATACGCACGAGGATCTGCTCGTGCAGGACGGGCTGGTGTTCACGCCGATGCATCAGGTCGGGCCAACGCTGGTGGCGCTCGACGAGATCACCGGGGAGATGCGCTGGGCGTACGGGCCGATGGTGGCGACGACATCCGAGGAGGCGAACATGCGCTTCGAGGCAGCGCCGGCGGGCGGGCCGATGACGGTGTACGCGGGCTACATTCTTGACAATATCGAGGGGATGACGCATACCGACACGGAGTACGGGCTGATCGCCTTCGAGAGCGCGACGGGCCGCATTCGCTGGCGCCGGTCGCTGGGGCGTTTGCGGCCGGGCCGGTTCGTGGCGGAGGGCGGGGCGCGTCGTCGCAACCGCATCCGCAGTTTCGCCTCGCCGCCGCTGTATCATCAGGGCACGGTGTACCATACGACGAATTCCGGCACGATCGCGGCGCTGGACGCGCTCTCGGGCCGGATCAAATGGATCATGCGCCATCCCTACTGGTATCACCCGAACGCGGTGCACGACGCCACCCGCCGTTTCGGAGGCGGCGGCGAAGCCACGAGATATACGCGCCTGTATCTCAGTCCGCACAATCCCATGTTCTGGTACCCGCAACGGCCCATGCTGATCGGCGACGATCTTTACGTGCTGCCCGTGAACTCGAAGTTCATGTACAAAATGTGCCGGCGCAGCGGCAAGGTTCACTGGACGGCCGAGTTCGGCGGGGCCCGCTACTTCATGGGGCCGCTGCCTTCCGGAGAGCTGCTCCTCGCTTCGTCCGGTTCGGCGCAGCAAGCCAGTTATGGGCTTGGCTATCCAGGCCGTTCCCCTCGCCGTCGCAGCAATCCGAAACACACGAGCGAAATCATGCTGTTGGACCCGAAGACGGGACGGGTGCTGACGAAACTGGACGATCCTGTAGCGCGGCAGCCGCTGACCCATGTGCGGAGCGGATACGGCAAAGGCGGATCGGGGTCTCCGGTCCAGTTCGGCTGTCTAGGCCACGACAGCAAGCATTATATGATCAACGCCCGTCCGTTTCTGAGCCGGACCGGCCAACTGATCGTGGGCGGCCTGACCTACTGGGGCTACAACACCTACGGGTACGCTGTCAATTTAGGCCTGTTCGACTTGAATGCCAAAGGTCGGCCGGTTGTCGAACATCGCCATTATTTCTCGCCTGAAATGCTCGCCGTGGCCGACAACGCGATCAGCGAGTCGGGCCGATGGCTGCGCGACTATCTGGAGAAGCTGCCGCACCAGGACAAGCGCGTGAAAGAGGAGATGGAGCTGATTCGCAAGATCATCGCCGAGGAACCGGTGCAGAACGAGCTGCCGCAGTTCATGCCGTTCCAGCGCACGACGTTCGAGCGCTACGGGACGGTGTTCGAGCTGCGGATGAGTCCGCGCACGGTTGCGATGGTGTACGACGCCGGCGCGGTGGACAAGGCGCT
>SLKS01000261.1 GCA_007134465.1 Kiritimatiellia bacterium
ACGCCAACGCCTGCGGGACTTGAGGCGGGTCGCGCATTTCACCCATATTTCAATATGCGAGAATCGCACGACCCGCCTCAAGCCCCGCATCCGCAGACGTTTGCGCACTCTCGCGACGAAAACCTCGCTTGCTTTGGGCCTAGACCTAAAACAAGCGAGTTTATCCTTGGCCGAGCGGGACCGGCCATGGGAACCGGCCGGTTTTCAGGAAGGTTTCGATCTGTTCGACGCTTTGCCTGCTCTTGCGTTCGACAGCTTCGGCGGTGTTGAAGGCGTTGTGCGGGGTACAGATCGTATCGGGCCGCCGCCGAAAGGCACGCCATTCCTTCCAGCCCGGCAGATCCGATTCGCGCCCGGCCCGCATGGCGGCGGCCAGCGCGGGTTCGTCGTCGTACACGTCCAGCGCGGCGCCGGCCAGAATTCCGTTGTCGAGCGCCCAGAGCAATTCCGCGACCGGGGCCAGCTCGCCGCGCGCGATATTGACGAAGATCGCGCCCGGCTTTGTCGCCCGCCAGCGCGCCCGATCGAAATAGCCGACGTTGCCCGCGTTCAGGCTCATGGCGCAGACGATCGCGTCGGCGCGGGCCAGCCCGTCCGCGATGCCGACATAGGTCACGTCCTTGTGCCGGGGCTCGATATCCACGCCGAGCACGGTCATGTCCAGGCCGGCTCCAATCCGCGTGACGGCATGGCCAATGGCGCCTACGCCGACAACGAGCAGCGTTTTGCCTTCGCATTCGGTTCCGGTGAGCCCGTCCCGGCAGAAGCGGTCGAACTGGGCCGTTTGCCGGGCCAGCTTGCGCCATAGCGCCATCCATAAAGTCAATGCCTGCTCGGCAACGGCCCGATGGCAATAGAGCGGGAGGTAGCCGGCGGGAATGGCGCGGCCGCAGGCGGCCAGCCAGCGTGTCACATGGTCGTAGCCCGTGCTGCGGGTCAGGATGCCGCCGATGCGGTCGGCCCAGGCAAGCGGAACGACCGATTGCGTGCGGATGCTGATCACGCGGGCGGGCGGCTCGGCATGATCCGTTTCGCCAGCCGCCCGCGCATCGAAGTCCGCGCGGATGCCGGGCGGCAGCCAGCGTTTCAGTTGCGTGGCTTCCTCTTCGAACGCCTCGTAGAAGAACACGTCCATCATGCCGTTGTCGTCTTTGTGCGTCTCGTCTCGCTTCATGGCCTGGCTCCGGTAGATTTTCGCTGCGATATTCTTGCCGAACACAGCAGCCGTCAGCTCATCCAGATCGTACGGCTTTTCAAGGCCCATGCCACCCTTTCGAGGCTCTCCGCCATGTCTACAGCCTTCGGGCTTCGTGCTCCTGCCTGCGCCGAGCCTTCGGCAGGCAGGTCGGATTTCTTTCGGGCTTGGTATTTGGGTGTTTCGGGCTTGAACAATACACCTCGGCACGGCCAAAAGGCAATCCTTATCGCAACGATTATACCGCCGGAAACGATTTGCGCCCCATGGCGTCCGGACTCTACGCTGAAGCGGCAGGAGCGTTTCCGGCTGAAGCCGGGACTCCGACAAAACGAGTCGGAGCGTCGTCTTTAGCGCCTTATTCCCGAGGCGTTAAATTTCCGTTTTTTTTGAATTGATATTTTTGCGAGGACAGAGTAGAAGCTTGTGTTTCCGTATGCCATGCAAGGGGTCCGGACACCGAACCCGCAACAGAGGAGGTCGCTATTCGTTCATTTGTGCGCGCCAATCACCGAATCCGGGTGCCGTCCGTCCGTTGCGTAGATCAGGACGGGTCCATGCTTGGGGTCATCCCGACAAGAGAGGCCATGAAGCTGGCCCAGCAGAAAGGGCTGGATCTGGTCGAGGTTTCGCCGAATGCGGAACCGCCTGTTTGCCGGATCATGGATTTCGGCAAGTTCCGGTACGACGAAAGCCTGAAAGAGCGTCAGGCCCGCAAGAAGGCGCATCGTCATTCGCTCAAGGAAATCAAGTTCCACGCCAATGTGGCGGAACACGATTACGAGTACAAGGTAAACCACATTCGCGAGTTCCTCGATAAAGGACACAAGGTCAAAGTGTCGCTCCAGTTCCGGGGCCGCGAAAACGCTCATCGCGAGCTGGGCTTCGAGCTGATCGGGCGCGTGATCAAGGAACTGGGCGAAACATGCGTGGTCGAATCCCAGCCTCGCATGATGGGGCGAACCCTGATGGGCATCCTGAGCCCCAAGTCGGCGAAAAAATAATTCGGAAAAAAGCTGGACGTTCCAAACCGATTCGCGGTAGGGTGCCCGGCTTTCCAATGAAAAAGCGGCGGGACACGCCGGTCGAGAGAGGTGGCCGAATGCCGAAAAAGAAAACCAACAAGGCGGCAGCCAAACGCTTTAAAATAACAGGCTCCGGAAAAATCGTCCATGCCAAAGCCGGCAGCGGCCATTTGCTGTCGTCCAAGTCGCGCAAGCGCAAGCGGCAGTTGCGGCGGAAAAACGTGCTGCCCAAAGCCGAAGAAGCGCGGGTCGCGCATATGCTTGCTCACTAGGGAGAAGGACCATGAGAACAACCACGGCGCCGGCCTCGCGCCGAAGACGTAAACGCGTATTGAAAAAAGCCAAGGGATTCCGCGGCGCACGCAGCAAACTGATCCGGCAGGCTTCCGAAGCCGTGGACCGGGCCATGCGGCTGGCGACCATTCATCGGCGCCGGAAGAAACGGGATTTCCGTCGGCTCTGGATCGTGCGGCTCACGGCAGCCTGCCGGGCCGAAGGGCTCAGTTACAGCCGGTTCATCGAAGGGCTGGCGAAAGCGAAAGTGGCGCTCAACCGCAAGATGCTTTCCGAAATCGCCCTGCACGACCCTGAAGGATTCCGCAGTCTTGTCGAGCGGGCCAAGGCGTCCTTGGCGTAAACGGTCGGCGTCCGCGGTGGGCGCCTTTGCGGGCTGGTTGCCGGATCAAGACATTCGGGGTGCGAGCGTAGCCCGCCCTTGCGCTTTTCAGGCCATCGTCCGCGATGGCCTTTTTTTTGGAACGTCGGGACAGGGCGCCGACGGGAGTGTTTCGCCTATGAATGCGAAGGCGGTTCGCGACATCCGGGAGCAGGCATTGTCCGAAGCCAACGCGGCGACAACGGCCGCCGCGCTGGAAGCGGTACGCATCCGCTATCTGGGCCGCAAAGGCCTGCTGCAAGACATAATGAAGGGGCTGAAAGACGTCCCGCCTGCCGAGCGCGCGGACGTCGGGCGCGAAGCCAACGCCTTGAAAAAGAGTCTCGAATCCCTGTTGCGGGAGCGCAAGGGCGCGCTGGAGAGGGCGCCGGCCGTCGGCGCGGCTGCCGGATTCGATCCAACCTTGCCCGGCGTTTGGCGCGCGCCGGGCGTGGCGCACCCTGTTTCGCGCGTGATCGAGGATTGCGTCCGCATATTCGCGCGGCTGGGTTTCACGGTGGCCGAGGGGCCGGATATCGAAACGCGCTATCACAATTTCGAAGCCTTGAACACGCCGCCCCATCATCCGTCGCTGGACGCGCTGGATACGTTCTGGCTCGCGTCGGGCGAATGTCTGCGCACGCAAACATCGCCCGTCCAGATTCGTGTCATGGAAAGCCGCAAGCCGCCGGTGCGGATCGTCACGCCCGGCCGCTGCTACCGACGCGACACGACCGACGCGACGCACAGCGCCAACTTTCATCAGATCGAAGGGCTGTACGTGGATTGCGCCCCCGTGTCGCTGGCCGACCTGAAGAGTTTGCTGGCCTATTTCGCGCGCGAAATGATGGGGCCAAGCACCGACGTGCGGTTCCGGCCGCATTTCTTTCCGTTCACGGAACCGAGCGTGGAGTGCGATTTCACCTGCCATGTCTGCGGCGGAAAAGGCTGCCGCGTGTGCAAGTTCAGCGGTTGGATCGAAATCGCCGGAGCCGGCATGGTGGACCCGCGCGTGTTTCGCCAGGTGGGATACGATCCCGAAACGGTGTCCGGCTACGCCTGGGGCATGGGCGTGGAACGCATCGCCATGGTCAAGTACGGGATCGCCGACATTCGGATGCTCTACGAAAACGATCTGCGTTTTCTGACCCAGTTCGCCTAAGGCGGGCTTCGCCCGCATCCCAAATCTCAAATTTCATATTTCAAATGACGATACGCACATGCGTAGCATCTCGCGACGGAACAGTCTAAAGAAGGCCGACTCATGAAACTTGTTTTAAGCTGGCTCAACGAGTATGTGGATTGCGAGCTGTCGGGCGAAGAGCTGGCCGAGAAGCTGACGTTTTCCGGGACGGAAGTCGAGGCGATCCGCACGGTGGGCGGCGCGTTCCCCGGGCTGATCGTCGGCGAGATTGTCGCGGCCGAACCGTTGCCGAACAGCGAGCGGCTGCGGCTGTGCCGCGTTTCGGACGGACACGAGACGCTGCCGGTGGTCTGCGGCGCGGACAATGCGACGGCCGGCGCGAAGATCGCGTTCGCGCCGCCGGGCTCGACGCTGCCGAACGGCACGGCGATCGGCGAAACAACGCTGGCCGGCACAGTTTCGCGCGGCATGATCTGCGCCGAAGACGAGCTGGCTCTTTCGGACGATCATTCGGGCGTTCTGATTCTGCCGCCGGATGCGCGCCCCGGCGCGCCGCTGGCTGAAATCCTCGGCGAACCGGAAACCGTGCTGGACCTGGAAGTGACCTGGAACCGGCCCGATTGCCTTTCGGTGATCGGCATGGCGCGCGAGGTTGCCGCGCTGCTTGGGCGCCCGTTGCGGCGGCCCGCAGTGACGCTGACCGAAAACGATCCGGCCGCCAGCGAGCTTGTGCGCGTGGACGTCGAAGATACGGAGCTTTGTCCGCGCTACGTGGCGCGCGTGCTGACCGGGCTCCGGCCCGGCCCGGCTCCGTTTTGGATGCGCCGCCGCTTGTCGTTAAGCGGCGTGCGCGCCATCAGCGCCATTGTGGACGTGACCAACTACGTGCTGCTGGAATGCGGGCAGCCTCTGCATGCCTTCGACGCGGCGCGTCTGGCGGAACGCCGCATCGTGGTGCGACGCGCCCGGCCGAACGAGCGCATGCTCACGCTGGACGAGGCGGAACGGGCGCTGACCCCGGACATGCTCGTGATCGCCGACGCCGAACAGGCGGTGGCCGTGGCCGGCGTCATGGGCGGCGCAGGCAGCGAGATCGGCCCGGACACCCGCGAAACGGTTCTGGAAAGCGCCTGGTTCGATCCGGCATCCGTTCGTTCGACTTCCGCGCGGCTGGGTTTGAATACGGAAGCGTCCCGCCGGTTCGAACGCGGCATTGACCCGGCCGGAACCGAGTGGGCAAGTCGACGCGCGGCCGCGCTGCTGGCCGAGCATGCCGGCGGCATGATCGCGCGCGGCGCGGTGGACGTGTTTCCCGGCGGATTGCCCGCCCGGTCCATTTGCTGCCGGTTCGAACGAGTCCGTTCCGTGACCGGCATGGACATCGCCGACGATGCGGTCGCGAGGCTGCTCGGCAGCCTCGAATTGCCTGTGACGGAACGGACCGCCGTCGCCTGCGTCGTGACAGCGCCTTCGTTTCGACCAGACCTCGAAGAAGAGGCCGATTTGATCGAGGAGGTGGCGCGCCTGCACGGCCTGGACAAAGTGCCGACCGTTACGCCGTCCTCCCGCGTGACGAGCGATGCGTCCGACCATCCTTTCCAAGCGCTATCGTTCTGTCGGCAAACGCTTGTTGGACTCGGGCTGACCGAAATCATGAACTACAGCTTCCTCGCGCCGGCCCTGCCGGAGCTTTTCGGCTGCGCCGTGGCCGATACGGTTGCGTTGCCCAATCCGGTCAGCGCCGACCAGAGCCTGATGAGACACTCGCTGATTCCCCAGATGGCCGAGACGCTGGCCCGCAATCTGGCGCGGCAGAACGGGCGGGCGGCGCTGTTCGAGATCGGGCGCGTGTTTCGGCCTGGCGCCAAGGACAGCGTCGGCGAGGAAACCCGCCTGGCCATCGGGTTGATGGGCGCCGTCGGGCAGGTTGGACTGCGCGGCAAGACGTTGCCGACCGATGCGGACATGTTTCTGGCAATGAAGGGACTGACCGAAGCTCTGGCCGGCGCCTGCCATGTCGGCGCCATCGAATGGAAGGCGGAGTCGCCCCCGTTTCTGGCGCCGGGCGCCGGGCTGGGCATGTATGCGAACGGAAAACGTTTGGGCGGGTTGGGCCTGCTGCGGCGCGAGCTGCGCGCGGAATGGCGCATGCGCGGACCGGTGGCCGTCGCCGAATTCGCGACCGAGCCGCTACTGGAGCATGTCTTTCGGCTGCCCGAACTGAATCCGCTGCCGATCTATCCGGCTGTCGAGCGGGATATGGCCGTTGTGGCCGACGAAGCCACGACGCACGGCCAAATCGAAGAGATCATTCGCCGACACGCGCCCGACACGCTGGTCGGCATCGAGCTGTTCGACATCTTTCGCAGCGCCGAGCTCGGTTCGGGCAAGAAAAGCCTGGCCTACGCCATGACCTATCGCTCGTCGGCCAAAACGCTGACAGACGAAGAAGTCAACCTCTGCCACGAGACGATCCGGAACGCGCTGCGCGAAACGCTGGGCGTTGGCTTCCGCGAGTAAGGGCGGACAAGCAAGGGTGGCGGTGAAGTGTACGCCTAATTTCGGATTTAGGATTTCCTTCGGGTTCGGGTGTTTCGTCATTCGTCATTTATGGTGCGGTCACAGGGCTTGTTGCTTGTCCTAAAACGTCGTTAACTAAGCGCCATTCCCCGTAGACTTGATCGCGCACTTCACCGCAACTCTTTATCGGTTACGCTTCATCCACCCGCTTTGTCGTCCTTGATTTTCCTCTGCGAAGTTGCGCCTATTTGTCGTCGCCCGGTAAAGCGGCGGGCGGCACGACAGGCAACGCCTTCGCCGGTGGAGTTGCAACCGGTTCCGGCGCCGGCGTCCGCAGCGGGGGCGCATCGGCAGGATCGAATCCGACAACTTGCCCGGGCGGCAAGCCTTCCTTTTCCCGGTCCACTCCGCGCACATAGATGTCCACGCGCCGGTTCTTCGGGTTGCCGGTTTGCGGATCGTTGGCGGCGATCGGCCGCGTGAATCCGAACCCGACAGCCTTCAGTCGGTCGGCGGCAATGCCGCCCGGCTGTATCAACCGTTCCTTGACCGCGCGCGCGCGACGCTCGGACAAGTCCTGATTGTAGGCAGCCTCGGACGTGACGCGCCTGTCGGCATGGCCCTCCACAACGGCGGTCGAACCCGGATGCCTTTTCATGGTGAGCGCGACAATGTCTATCTCGCGCCAGTAACGCCGCTGAATAGTCGCGTCGTCGGTATCGAACCCGATATGGAGCCGGAACAGAATCAAATCGTCGCGTCCGTCGAGCGGATCGGTGCCGTCCTCCAGAACTTCGTGACCGTCGGACACGCCGCCGCCATCGGTGTCGGGATTGAGCGGATCGGTCCCGTACACGAAAATCTCCTCGTAGTCGGTCAGCCCGTCGAAATCGGTGTCGGGATTGAGCGGGTCTGTGCCGTACACGAAAATCTCCTCGTAGTCGGTCAGCCCGTCGCCGTCGGTATCGGGATTGAACGGATCGGTCCCGTACACATAGAGTTCGTCGTAATCCGAGATGCCGTCGCCATCGGTATCGAGCAAGCGCAGATTCTCGGCAATGGCCCTGAATTTCGGCGGGACGCGCGCGCCCCAGGTCCAAGCCACGCCGACGGTCAGATGCGTATTGGCATTCGGATGGGCGCCGAAGCCCACCAGCATGGTGCGGAAGTCCGCGCGCGCGGCCCATTCGTCGTTGAAATGGTACATGAGCCCGGCGCCGCCGCGAATGGACCAGTCAACCTGATTGCCGTTTTCGGGTTTTTCGCCGTAGCGGTTCAGCCCCAGCCCGGCGGCCAGGTACGGATCCAGCCGTTCCCAGCGCGTGAAGTGGAAAATGCCGTCCGTGGCCAGGCCGAACGCGTGCGTTCGGCTCCAGCGGTGATCGTATCGGCCGCCCACATCGTTGGCGCGCAGCAGCGGCGCCAAGTAGATGCCGCCCTCCCACGACCAGCGTTCGGTCATGTCGTGCCCCAGCATGGCCGACAGCATCACGCCGGGCTTGAATTCCTGCTTGCCCTCGAAATGCCAAAAGCCCAGGCCGGGCGCGAAATACCACTGGAGCGGAATGCCCTTTTCCTCGAAGACCGGTTCCCCGGCGCGCAGGCCGGCACCGGCGCCCAGGCCGAGCAGCATCCCTGCCATCGCCCACGCCGTCGCCAAATAACGTTTCGAATTGCTCATGTCCAGGCCTCCCGTCGTTGCGCCATTGCCGTCCGCTGCGCTCTACGCCCATTTCCCGGCCAAGCTAGCGGATGCGGGCCGGCATGGCAAGCGCTTTTCGGCGCTTGTTCGCACACCGGAAGACAAGGGCCCCGAAGCGCGGCCGATCGAAATGCGCGCTGCGACAGAACACAAGATTGCCGAAGGGCGGTTGGCCCGCGAAAAAGGCGCGAAACGGTCTTTACTTTCCCGCCCGGATTTGGCAGGATATTCTTTGGAGTGGAAAAGTCTGCCTAAACGGCAAGAAAGGAGAAACTCATGAGCAGGAAGACTGGTGTCATCGGAATGCTGGCGGGCGTCGCGTCCGTGTTGGCGATTCTTTCCTTTTTGGGATGCGAGTCGTCCAGGAAATCGGACAACGCCTTCAACATCGAGCCGCAGTCGGTGACACTGACGGCATCCAATACCCCGACGCAACTGTTCGTGGCGTCGGGCGGAACGGAACCCTATGCCTGGTCGTTGGACGACGACACGCTCGGAACGCTGAACAAGACGGTTGGAACGCAAGTCGAATACACGGCCAAGACCAATCTGGGCAACAACGTGCTCAGAGCCGTAGACGATGCCGGCCAGGTTTCGACAGCGGTTATCAGGCAGCAATAGCGCGGCGCTTGCGTCGGCCGTCATTCGGCTGACGGAGCGTTTCGCAGGCGCATGTCCGTGTCCTGCACGATAAAGGTTCTGCCACCGGCATAGTGGATGTTGACTTGTCGCGAGCCGGCGGCGGTTTCGATCGTAACGGCCCGCAAGCTATCGATGCGCGCCAGCGTTTCGGCGTCGAGCGCCGTCGGCCGAATATCCACGGTCACGTCCCGGAACACGCTGCCTGCGGCGCAACAGTACAGGCACACGTAGCCGTGATCCTCGTACATTAGCGGCAGAAGGTCCAGCGTGCGGAAGACTTCCCTGCCGTCCACCTCGAAACGCAGTTGGCCTCCGATCCGTTCCGCCAGGCACCGGTGGTTTCTCCCCGGTTCGATGCGCATGTCCGCCAGCGGAACAATGTCGCGGTAGGAACGTTGCAGCGTCGTGCCGCTGTTGTTGTAGACTCCGAACGCGAAGCAATACCCGTTGGTTTCCGGCCGCCAGCGCCGCTCCCGGGGCGGACGCTGGATGTCGAGTCGCGCGCCGACCACAATGGAAAGATCGGCCGGCGCCCCGTTGGCGCAGGCCGTATAGCCGATGCGGAAATCGTCGGTCGTCCCGATCAGTTGGCGGGGCGAGCACAGGTACCATTCTACCGTGTCGTTCAGCAGGCTGCGCGCCAGAGCGCCCTCGAATTCCCACGTGTCTTTCGGCTGCGCATGCCAGTGTGCCAGGGGTGTCGTGTCTGCCGGATCGGGCCAGACGCGCGTCCAGGGCGTCCGTTCCGCTCGGTCCCGAGCCGCCGGCAACTCATGCAGCAAGTCGTGCATGGCCGAAAAATAGCGGCGGGCGGAATCCGTGCCGAACAGTTCGGCTACGGGAACATCGTGCGACGAAGCGTTCAGCAGGCGGCGGATGCCGATGCCGCCGCTCAGATAGCGGCCTTCCTCGTTCAGCGTAAGCTGGCCAATGCCCAGCGTCGCCAGGAGATGAAGCATCTGGTTGCGTTCGGAAGGCGCTTGCGCATTCTGCTGGCGCGCGCGAAAATTCAAATGACTCATTCGGTCCCGAATCTCTTCCATGACACCGAGTGCATCCCGTTCCATTGTTCTCCTTCGCCGCCAAGCGCCACCGATGCGTTTCGTTCCGTGTCTCTGCGCCCATGCGCATGGAAACCGATTTCGATACAACCGTCTTCCGATCCGTTTGTCAAAAAAAAACGAAAAAAAACGCTTGTTTTCGGAAATGAACATTATAATAATGTCGGCGTGTTGGAAAATGTCTTTTGTCGGTCCATGTTGGGCCAAGGGAGGAAGCGCATGAGCATGTCGAAAACGCAAACCATCGCAACACTGGCTCAGAGCACGGGATTGACCAAGGCGCAGGTGGGCGGCTTGCTCGAGGAGCTGGCCAAACTGGCGTATGCCGAAGCGAAAAACGGCTTCGTTATCCCCGGCATCGGGAAACTGGTTCTGGTTCATCGCCAGCCGCGCATGGGCCGCAATCCGGCCACAGGCGAAAGCATCCAGATTCCGGCCAAGACCGTGGTGAAGTTCCGTGTGGCCAAGGTCTGCAAGGATTCCGTTCTGTCCGCTTAAGCGGGCAGGAAATTTGGCGAAGGGGCAGGCAAAAAGGTTGTCGGATCGCACATAACCTTTTTGCGGGTCGGGTCGCGACCGGTCCGCGATCTGGCAGGGGTTTCGTTTTGGACGAATGCAATCGAACTGGACGGGCAGGCGCGCAGACGCGGCGCAGGCCTGCGCTGTTGCTCGGCGCTAGCCTGCTCGTTCTGAGCGCACTGGGCGCAGCGAACCCGGCCCGGAAACCCGAACCGCATTTCGCCCGCATCGCGGGGCGCGTGGCCCGGTTCCTGCCGCGCGAACACTTGTCGCGGCTGCCGTTCGACGAAACTCTTTCCGCCCGCGCCTGGACAAACTACGTTTCTTCGCTCGATCCCGGGCGCATATACTTCCTTCAATCCGATCTGGATCGTTTTCATGTTCACAAGAAAGCGCTGAGCGAAACATTGCGGCAAGGCGACACGCAGTTCGCCTACGATGTGTTCGACACCTTCGTCGCGCGAGTCCAGGATCGCCGCGATCATGTCGCCCTTTTGCTCGAACAGGGCTTCGATTACGACCGGCCGGAAACCTACGATTGGCGGCGCAGAGACGCTCCGTGGCCACGCGATCGGGAAGAATGGAACGATGTGTGGCGGCGCCGCGTCAAGCACGAACACCTGCGGCGCGTTCTGGCCCAGGAATGGTCCGCGAAACAGCGTGCCGACGACGCGGCCAAATCGGACGAAGCAAACGAAGAGACGGACCTGAACGAGATCGAGGAGAGCGATTTCAGCCTGTCGCCGCAGGAGTTCGTGCTGCGGCCCTATCAGCGGCATTTGGACATGCTGCGGGACAGCGACAGCGAATGGGTGCTGGAAAAATATCTGACGGCGTTCGCGCGCGCGTTCGACCCGCACTCCGAATACATGTCTCCGTCCAGCGTCGAGGATTTCGAGATCCAAATGAAGCTGTCGCTTGTTGGCATCGGCGCGCTGCTCCGCTCGGAAGACGGCGCGGCGCAGGTGGTTCGCGTCTTGCCCGGCGGCCCGGCCGACCGAGACACGCGCGACATCCGACTGAAACCGGGCGACAAGATCATTGCGGTCGGCCAGGGCGACCGGCCACCCGTGGACGTGCTGCACTGGCCGCTGAACAGAACCATTCGTTTGATTCGCGGCAAGAAAGGCACGCGCGTGACGTTGGTTTGCATTGCCGCATCCGATCCCACCGGGTCCACCATCAAGACCGTGGACTTGGTGCGAGACGAAATACAGCTCGAGGAGCAGGCGGCCAAGTTGACCATGACCGACGCCTGCGGATTCGATGGCGAGCCGCGCAAGATCGGCGTGATCCACCTGCCGGCCTTTTACGCGGACATGGCGTCGCGCTCCCTGAAAAACCCCAATCCGCGTTCGTCGGCCAACGATGTGCAGGCGCTGATCGAGGAAGCCATGACAAACCGGCTGGACGGATTGATTCTCGATTTGCGCAACAACGGCGGCGGCGCGCTGCCCGAAGCGGTTCGCATCGCCGGCCTGTTCACGGGACGGGGTCCCATTGTGCAGGTGGGCGGACTGGAAGGCGTCAACATCATTGAAAGCCGCGAGACGGAACGGCCCGTCTACGACGGTCCGCTGATGGTGCTGGTTACACGCGTCAGCGCGTCGGCCTCCGAAATCGTAGCCGGCGCCCTGCAGGATTACGGACGCGCCATTGTCGTCGGCGATTCCAAAACGCACGGGAAAGGCACGGTGCAAACGGTGGCTCGGCTGGGACTCGATCCGCGTCTTGGCCGGCTCAAGATCACATCGTGGATTTATTATCGTGTCACCGGCAAATCCACCCAGCTCAAGGGGGTGGCGTCCGATATCGTTTTGCCGTCCGCCTTCGAACACATGGAGATGGGCGAGGAATATCTGTCGAACCCGGTGGCCTGGTCCGCCGTGGCGCCGGCCGATTTCCGGCCGATGGCCGACTTGAAGCCCGCCATAGCGGAGCTGGAGGCGCGCTCCGCCTTGCGGCGCGCCACCAATGCGGGGTTTCAAGCCTACATGAACGTGCTGCGGCACATGGAAAAGACTGTCGGCGAGACGGTGGTCTCGTTAAGGATGGACGACCGCAAGGAAACGCTTCGCACCGAACGGGAATTTTCGGAGAAGCAAAGCGCCCTGATGAAAGCGGCGCTCGAAACGCCGGAAGACGCAACCGCGCGCAACGAAGACATCGTGCTGAACGAAGCCCTGCACATCATGGCCGATTACGCCGCGTGGCTCCAAAAAGAGACGTTGGCCATGCGCTCCGATTCCGCGTCCGCCGCCGCCCGGCGGCCAGCCGAACCCGCGCCCCGAAGAAGCCTGCCCGCCCAGATACTCGATTGGCTCAGGAATTAGCGCCCGTCACAGACGAATGCTGAATGCCGCAATGGCGTCAATGTCGCGCCGGATGGTTTCCATCAGGCTCGGCGCCGGTTCGCGGTTCACGCGCAAGATGGCCAGCGATCGGTTCGTCGAGGCATCGTGCGGATTGCGCATGTCCTCGATGTTGATGTCCGCGCCGGCCAAGGCGCGGCCGATGCTGCCAATGACGCCAGGCCGGTCTTTGTACAGGAAAAAGACCGTGGGCCCGGCCGGCTCGAAATAGAGCTTGTTGAACTCGTTGATGCGCGAGACCATGATGATGCCCTCGGCCACGGTGCCGCGTATGCTCATGCGTTTCAGGTTTTCCCGATCCACTTCGGCAACCAAATCCACGGTGATCGAGTTCTCGAAGCCTTTTTCGTCGTCGCCGGCCCGATTCGTGTATTGAATGCCCATGGCATTCAGATGGGAACAGGCTTCGTGATGGGTCATGGAGGCGTCGAAATCGTCGCTGATTCCCGCGACGATCGGAACCAGCAACCAAGGCGCGAACGGCTCCAGCGTTCCGTAAAAGGTCGTCTCCAGCGCTTTTGGGGGAAGCGTCTTGCCGATCAGCAGCCGGCACAGCCGTCCCAGCGAATGCGCCAGCTTGCAGTAGGCCACGTCCAGGCCCTCGGGGATGTCGCGGTTCACGATGAAACTGGTGACGCCTTGCTGATCGAGCGCAATCAATTCCTCGGCGGCGGAGCGAGCGGCCTTGATATTGGCTTCGACTGTGCTGGCGCCGAGATGCGGCAGCATGATGTCGGCAATGTCCCGCACGCTTTTCTCTCCTTCGGCATCCTTGTCGTACACGTCGTTGAGAAATCGCAAGCCTTTGTCTTTCTTGGCCGCGCGCAAGGCGTCTTCGTCCACGACCGCAGCGCGCGCGCAGTTGATCAACGTCGCGCCGGGCTTCATGATCTCCAGCAAGCTTGCGCCGATCATGCCTCGCGTTTCCGGCGTTTCGGGCACATGCAGGGTGACATAGTCGGATTCGGCGAACAGCACGGGCAAATCCGTAAGCCGCACTTTCAGGGCCTGCGCCCGTTCCTTCGTCATGAAGGGATCGTACCCGAGCGTATGCACCTCGAACCCGGTCAGACGCCGGGCCACCAGTTGCCCGATGTTGCCCAGACCGACAATGCCCACGGTCTTGCCGGCAATTTCCCGGCCCATGAATTGTTTCTTTTCCCAGCGACCGGCCCGGGTTGAGAGATCGGCCGCAATCACGTGGCGCGCGTCCGCCAGCATGAGCGCCACTACCTCCTCGGCCACCGCATTGGCGTTGGCGCCCGGCGTGTTCATCACGTCAATGCCCTTCTTGCGCGCGTAGCGTATGTCTATGGTATTGACACCGGCCCCGGCCCGCACAATGATCTTCAGACGGGGCAACAGGTCTATGATGTCCGGCGTCACAAGTTCGCTGCGCACAATCAGCGCATAGGCGTCGTCATGCGTCTTGGCCAGTGTCGGCAACGGAGTCCGTTCGTCCTGAACGGTTTCGTACTGGCCGTTCGCCTCGAGCAATTCCCGGGCAACAGGATGCAACCGGGTTGGAATCAGCACTTTTTTCATGAGGGGTCGTCCTGTCCTGCTTTGAAAAAGCGACTACACTACCACCCGGGACAAGACCGTCAAGGCTATTTCCGCGCAATCGCGCGCTTCCAGTTGACAGTTCTCGGAATTTGCGTTATGGCTTTTCCTTAAAAATCCGACAGAAAGAAGGAGTGGTCTCATGCATCGTTTCAAACTGTGGACAGGTGTCGTGGCCTTGGGAATTGCCGGAATGTGCGTTTTCGCGCAATTCATTCGCGTGGAGCAGAATGTGGTGCTCAATGCCGAAACGTACTGGCGCGTCCGAATGATTTGGGAGACGCAGGAGGTTCATTTCCCCGACGGAACCGTCCGGCATGCCGACGTGGATTCGAGCGGATCGGACTTTTCCTGGACCAATCCATGGAATGAAAAAGAGAAGAGAACGTTTTCCGCCAAGCCGGTTCCGGTGGTGCGGCTCCCCGGCGAAAGCAACGAAAACTGGATGGAGCCGGATTACGACGACAGCGTTTGGGCCCGTATGCGCGGTCCGTTCTTGCGCAGCTCCGGCGATGTCAACTGGAAGCTGATCCAGATGCGGAATGTTTTCAGGGTGGAAGACCTGGAGCGGGCCGGCGCGCCAACGATCAGCATGAAATTCCTGGGCGGCGCCGTGGTGTACGTCAATGGCGTGGAAGCGACCCGCGCCTACATGCCCGAAGGCGAACTGACCACCCGAAGCACCGCGCTGCCCTATCCGCAAGACGTCTATTTCAACGCCAAAGGCCAATATGTAGGGAGCGGCACCCACAGGGCCAGCCAGGAGACACTGGACGTGCAGGCCAAACGCTGGCGTACCATCGAGAATTTCACGATCCCCAACAAGATGCTGCGCGAAGGGATCAATGTGGTGGCGATCGCGCTGCACCGCGCTCCGTGCGATTTCGCATACACCTTCCACGCCAGTTCCGGCGGCCGCGGACGCGGCTCGCGCTGGGCTAAAGTCGGGCTGGACTCGCTCGAGCTGATCGCGCAGCCCGGCGCGGCCATTGTGAACAACGTCGGGCCCGATCCGGACCGGGTCACCCGCGGCGCGGTGCAGTTCGGAACCGGCCCGCTCCAGGGCCTCAAGTTCCATCTGCGCAACCACAACGTGATTCAGCGCCTGCATCTGAACGATTTTCCCGACGCCTACGCCCGGGTCCGTCCGCTGCGCGTCACCGGCGTAC
>SLKS01000054.1 GCA_007134465.1 Kiritimatiellia bacterium
ATTCCGGGTCCGGCGTGGGAAACGAGACGATCAGCGTCAGCGGGTTGCGCGTGAAAGCGTCCAGCACGCCCGGCCGCATGAGTCGCACGCCGTTGGTCACCACCGCGACTTCCGGCGCGGGCGCGTCCGGCACGTCCCACGTGCGGATCATGGTTCCGAACATGTCCATGCGCTCGCCGAATTCCGGGTGCAGGGTCGGCTCCCCGTCGCCGGCATTGGCCACGTAGCGCACGAACAGGCCCTGTCGCGCCGATTCCCGTATCCGGTTAATGAGAGATTCGGTCACCGCCTTGGGCTGGAATTCCTTCGGGCCCTTGTAACCGGGCTTGTTCACGCCGCACAGCGTGCAGTTGCAGTTGCAGATGCCGTGCGAAAGACTGTTGTTGATCGAAATCGGGCGGCGAGTGCGAAAAGGCGTGGCGCCTTGCGTTTCGCCAACCCGATCTGCCGAACGACGGTTCATGGCAATCCTCCTTTTCGAACCTTGGCCAGTTTCCCTGGCTTTGAACATCATGCTTCCCCGGCACGATCGGCTATGCGCGTACGCTCCCGGCGCTATGGTCGGCAGCCCAATCGGCGGGACGGACTTGCTGTTGGCTGCCGACAGGAGCGGAATATCGGTTTTTCAGCCCGTATGCTATTCGCTTCAAGGCGGCAATGCCTAGTGCCTTGCGCACCCGTCGCATGAGAATGAACTGTCGCCATGCCGGCTGATCGGGCGCGAAGTTCTTTGTCAGCCAAGTCGCCAGGCGCTGGGCCGGGAGCGGTGTGACATCGTCTTCGTCGTACATGTAGTAGTTGGGCCGGTTCCAAGCCTCGCGTTTCACCAGCGCCTTGAGTTCGGTCAGGCTCCACCCGTCCGGTTCGAACGTCACAGGGCGCAAAAAGCCGTCGGCGCGCGAAACCGAATGGCGCGCTGTCATGCGGTCGGCGATCGGCGTCCCCTTGTAAATGCGCAGGCCGATGCCCAGGCAGACCAGGTCCATGGGATCCATGGCCGCGTTGGCGGCGTCCAGCGTCTCGCGCGCCGTTGCGGGCGTTTCGCCCGGCCCGCCCATCAGCAGGAACAGCTTCATGGCTATTTTGCGGCGGCGCAGCAGCGCGATCGCGTTCAGAACATCCGTTTTCGAGAAACGCTTGCCCAGCCCGCGCAAGGTCGTGTCGCACAGCGACTCGGCGCCCAGGTCCACTTCCCGGAATCCGGCGGCGTACATCAGTTCGACCAGTTCCTCGTCCATGGCGCCGGGATTCAGGCCCATGGTTCGCAGCCGCAGGTTCAATTTCCTGGCGATGATCGCACGCAGGACGGCCTTGCAGTGGTCGAGCGGATAGTTGAACGTGCTGTCCGTGAACTCGACATGCCGGACGCCGGTCCTTTCTACCGTCCGTTCAATATCGTCGGCGACCTTTTTCGGATCGCGGAGGCGCCAGCGTCGGCCTTCGATGCGGTTGTAGGTGCAGTAGGAACAGGACAGCGCGCAGCCGCGTTTGGTCTGAACCTGGAGCGGCGATCCGTAGCGACGATACGCCGCGACATCCACGTGGTCGTAGACCCGGTCCATGGCCAGCTCGTCGAGGTTCGGCACGCGCATCGGTTCGTTGTCTTCGACGATGCGGCCGCCTTCCCGGCGAATCAGTCCGGGCATGCCGGCCAGCGGCGTTCGCGTTTCCAGCCTGCGCAACAGTTCCACGACCGCCATTTCGCCGTCGCCGCGAATGCCCATATCCACGTCCAGATACGCGAGCAACTCCGGGCCGTTCACGCCCACGGCCGGGCCGCCGATTACGACGGGGCCGCTAAACATCTGTCGGCAGGGGCCGATCACGCGATCCCGCACGTCGTCCAGCAGGAATTCCGTGTTGAACCCTGCGCTGTTGTCAATGTTGCGAACCGATACGGCGATCACGTCCGGCAGGAACCTCTTCACAGCCGCCCGAATGTCTGCCTCGGGCTGTTCCGAAAAGCACAAGTCCAGCAAACGCGTCGCATGCCCCGCCCTCTCGACCGCCGCCGCCACGCAGCCCAGCCCAAACGGCATCACAGGCCACGGATGCTTGTGCCGGTTCGAATTGATCATTAATATACGCATGTTTCCCATCCTCCTGCAGGCCGCATACCCAAGGCGGCCTTTGTCCCAAACCTAGGCAATCGCCACACCAACGGGTTCCTTCTCACATCGGAATCAACCTGAGTGGTCAGACTTCATCCGTATTCCAGACCGTTTTCAAAACGCTGGCCGAACAGAGAAAACCAAAGGATTAATTGTTCGGTTTCGCATGAAGAATGCCCGTGGCCGGCGCCGGACAGGCGGGAATCGTCAGATCCACATGATGCCATTGCTCTTGAACGACGCGAAATCCTTCGAGCCCAGCCGCCCGTGCGGCTGTTTCCAATTCTTTCGCCGTTAGCGCCGCATGGAGGGACTCAAGATACTTTCTTCTTACGTCTGCGCCGTACCGAAGTAGAAACCCGAATCCGTTGGCAAGCAGGCTCGCAAGGAGCGGGGTTCGCGGCCTTCTAACGTCCCGAATCAGCGCTGCGCCGTTTGGCGCGAGAACGCGCCGGATTTCCCGCAGCGCCGATTGCGGATCCGGAAAATGATGCACGGCATGAAGCGAAAGGACCAGATCAACGCTGTTGTCGGGAAAGGGCAGGCGCACGGCATCGCCAAGAACAGGCGCGACCCGATCGCCAACGCGGGCCGTCGCCGCGTTTTGACGAACGGCTTCCACCATGTCTTCCGACAGATCCATGGCGAACACGTTCAGATCCGGACAATAGGTGGCCAGCTCGATCGCGATATGGCCGTTTCCGCATCCAATGTCCAGCGCCTGTCTTCTTCCGGCAGCCATCGCCATTGCTTTGCGAAGAAACGGCCTGTCCACCCAGCGGCTGTGCTTCTTGCTCACTGCGACACAAATGTCCGCATCGTTGTCCCGCAGCGCTTCCGAGGGCTCCAAGGTGCGTTTCATCATGGTTTCGTCTCCTTATATCGCCTTTCGGCGACAGGGACTTGTTTTCCGTCTGCTTTTTATTCGGACTGTCTATACGGGAGGACCTCCGATTCAAGCTCGGAGATGTCAGGCATGACAAAGGATTGTACGGGGACGAGCTCGCGCAGCGTATAGTTGTCCATCAGCATGTGGCCGGATTTGAACAGTTGCCCGAAAGTAACGGTATGGGGATAGTACCAGTCCAAATTGGTTAACAAACCGTTTATGTAATGCTCGACCTCGAGGATATTTTCGCCTTGATCGTCTTCTTTCCAGGCAGAATCGTAGCGGAATCGAACCCATTTTCTGGAACGCAATGCGCGATTAGCATCGTCTCTTTCGGCAGAGTCCACAGGCAGGCTGCGCCCCTCGCGTTTGGAAATGTCCAACCGGGCGATTCGTATGTCGCGCGACAGGAATTTGAGGTCGAATTCTTCGCGAAAGGCTCTGATGTTCTTGCCGGGCGACGGCGGCCACAAGTTGATGAATTTTTCGGATTCGGCCGGGATCCGAATGGCGAGCGCCGACGAACCGGGTTTTCGTCCAGCAGATTTTTCAATGGATACGAAGGGCGCGCGATCCGCCGCCATCGAATCGGTCAAAGAGTATCTCTGATGTTCGAATTTCTTTTCGTCAGGTTTGGTTTCGACATAGATTTCTGCATTCCATTGTGCCAGGTTGTCGGTTTCGAAATCGTCCGCGAAAAGGATGCGGCCCTCGATCCATTCGGTTCCCTGCTCGTACGCTTTCAGCTCGACATTTTCGGCAGCCACGGCAAACCGGTTGGCGGGCGTTTCGACGGACGCGCTGTCGGCCAGTCGAATCAAGCGCACCCGGCCTTCCTCCACGTCCAGCCTCGTAAAGAGGCTGTTTCGAGGCTCGGCGGACCGCGCCTGCGAAGCCTGGATGCGAAAGCGAGTGCCCAGAACTTCGGCTCTGGCATTGGGCGTATCGATTGTGAACAGATCGGCGGTTGTGAGCGGACCGACGGCGGCACTCAGTTGGCCCTGTTTCAGAAACGACCGTTTCGAGCTTCTAGTTTCGAGCTTCGAGTCTGCGGCCAGCTCGACCGTCGCGTCTTCGGTCAACCAGGCCAGGGTGGCGGCGCTGTCTGCGCCGGTCTCGATGCGCATGCCGACGAGGATGTCGTCGCCCGCCTGCAGGGCGCGAGGGCGGGAGGCGGCGTCCTGTACGCCGAACACGGAACCCTGAACGCTTTCCACGCGGGCGACGGCGCCATAGGGCGCGGGCGTTTGCAGGGCTGTCCGGCTCAGCCACAGCCCGGCGCCCAGCGCGGCCAG
>SLKS01000057.1 GCA_007134465.1 Kiritimatiellia bacterium
GAGGCGGGTCGCGCGATTCTCGCATATTGAAATATGGGTGAAATGCGCGGCCCGCCTCAAGTCCCGCAGGCGTTGGCGTTGGCGTGCTCGCAGCAGAAAAACTCGCTTGTTTTGGGTCTAGTGTAGCGTGCTCTCAAAGGCAACCTTCGCTTCGCTCGGTCGCTTTCAGGGGGAAGGCGGCAGCGAAACTTAGCCCTATGATTTACATGCTACCCCGCCCTTGCAGCCGCGCGATACGCCGTACCACAACCATTAATGTTAGACTTTCGCACACAACCGCAATAGAAGCAATATCTTTTTAACCAAGCGTATAGCTGAGAGTTGTTGCCGGAAATGCGGCATGGGCAGCATGCATCGTCGTCGTGTCCGACGGAGCCCGAAGTGCGTAGGAGGAAGGCTTTGCGAAGGCGGGTCCCGCCCGTGGACTATATCGACCAAACACGGACAAGATTCGGTGGATCAGCGGTGATGTAGCAGAGGCTGGATCATCTCTGGCGGGACGGGACGCATCTGCGATTCGCGGCTCCCCTGCCGCACTTCGATCTTGCATGTACGCCGTGCAGGCGCGGCGTACACGCAAGACCGATAGAATCGCAAGAGTCGCAAGGCGAATCGCAGATGCGTCCGCGCGATTGGAAACATGCGATTGTTTCCGTCGCTAGAACCGATAGGACAGGCCGCCGCGCACGCCAATGCCCGGCGAGGGGTAATAGGCGTTGTCGTCCCACCCGGCATAGCCAAGGCTCGCGTATTCTTCGTTCAGCACGTTGTCCACCGCCACATGGGCTTCCAGCCCCGGAACTTGTTCGGAGACGTAGCGCAGGCGCGCGTCCGTCACAATGTAGTCGGACAGTTCTTCCTGCGCATTGGCGAAGTCGCCGCCAAGCCATGTGTTTCCAACATAGGTCGAAACGATGGCGGCTTCGAAGCCGCGAGGCAGCGCGAGACCAAGGCTCAGGCTCGCCTTATGGCGGGGAACCAGCGGAATGTCTTTTCCATCGTTGTCGCCGTCTGCGAAAACGGCCTCCGTATAGGCGTAATTGCCGCTCACGCGCACAATGCTGTCGCGCGGCGCAAAGCGAAAGGCCGCCTCCACGCCCTGTCGCCGGGTCTTTTCCAGGTTTTCATTGCGAAAGACAACCGGGTTCCAGGCGATTTCATCCTTCATTTCGGAATAGAACACCGCCACATCCAGCCAGCCGTCGGCGCCGGCCCAGCGTCCGCCAACCTCGGCATTCCAGCCGGTCTCCGGTTCGATGTCCGTGTAGAACACGTCGGCGCCATATCCGAAATAGCCGATCTGCTCGTCCAGGAACGGATAGCGGTACACTGTGCCGCCTTTCGCGTAGATTTTGGAACGACCGGCCAGCGTCTTGACCGCCGACAGATCCGCCGCCGTCGCCCGATGCCGATCGCTTTCGTCATAGATCTCGGCGCCGCCGCTCTCGGCCTCGCCCTTGAATTCGGACGTTTCATAGCGGCCCGCCAGCGCGACGGTCAGCGTATCGTCAGGAGATACGGCGAAACGCGCATACCCGCCGAGCGTATCTTTTTCCAGTTCGGCGGAAATCATGCGCATGGCGCGCGCGGCGTCCCCGTACCGATCCACATCCATCGTGTCCCGGAACCAATCCGCGCCCGCCGTGAACGAGCCGGCCATGGCGCCCATGGAAAACTCGGCGACCACGGCCAGCGAGCCGCCCATCGCCTCCAGCGTATTGTCCGCATGGCTCATCCAACTGACCATCTCGCTTTCGATTTCCCGTCGGCTCCAAAACGCGTCCGCTTCGATACGCACGGGCTGGCCCAGCCCCCACCGCGTTCCGCCATGGACGTTCAGGTATTCAATGGACGATTCGTCTTCCAGGTTCTGCGCCTGCTTGCGGTTCTCGCGCATTTCAGCACGGGTCAGACCGCCGGGAATCTCGAAGGATACCGCGCGCGTGCCGAACAGCAGGAAAAGATCCGAGACCGGCGACACGTCGTATCCCAGACGAACGCCTATCCCTTGCGATTCGTAACCGGTCCGCTTGCGATAGCCATCGCTTTGCCCCCAATCAGCCGCCACCGCATAGGACAGCGCCTCGACAGCGCCCGCGCTGCCCAACCGTGCGGCCATCGTCCCGAAACTGCCCGCTTCCAGACTGATCTCGTTCTCGGGCTCCGTCTGGCCTCGGCGGGTTTGCAATAGGATCACGCCGCCGACGGCATGATCGCCGTACAGCGCGCTGGCGCCGCCGCGCAACACTTCGATCCGCTCCACCTGGCCCGGCGCCAACTGCAGCCAGTTGATCGCCGCCATGTCCGGCCGATTCAGCCGACGCCCGTCCAGCAAAACCAGAACGCGCCCGTGCGAATTCTCGCCGAACCCGCGCATGCCGATTTCAGCGGCCACGGGATTGCCGGTGATCGAGCGAATCTGCACGCCGACCAATTCCCGCAAGGCGTCCGCCACGGTCGCGTACGATCCTTCTCTCAGCATGTCGCCCGTAATCACCGACACGTTCGCCGGAATGGTCGCTTCGTCCCGCGCATCGCGCGTCGCCACCACCACCATGTCGCGCTCGACAACCGGCTCTTCCGTCGCTCCAACCGTTCCCAGCGCGCCCGCGCACGCGGCCGCCATTAGCCATCTCGTCAACCCGCATTGTTTCATTGCCTTCATGTCCTTCTCCTTTTGACTGTGATCGAACCAAAAAAAAACCTTCGAACTTCCCGATCAAGGAAATCCGAAGGCGTCTGTCCTTCTCGTGCCGTATTCCCTCCTTTCTCGCGAAGAAGCCGCGAACGGACCTGTCCGTTCGCATCCTGCCGCACGGAAAAGAAACGTCTTCTGGCTTACCCGCTCTTTCGGCGCCTTCCCATGCCCGACGAACCGTCCGTCAGCCACAGTGGCTCTACAATGCCGAAAGAGGGTTTCGCAAAAGCGAAACCGGGAATACAGCGGCGCGACCGCGTCCGATTCTCACGGACTTCCGTTCTCTTTCCGTATCCTACATCCTGTCAAAGAACAGCGGACCGGACAAACGGCCCGCTAACGAAACAGAAACATGCTAAAAACAAAGAACGGCGTCAAGACAAACAAAAAAAATCTTGACTCCGTCGCCATGGTGCGCCTATGTGGATATCGTCATGGAGCACACCGTCAATCCGAAAAAACTGTTCGGCCGCGAGGAAACCGAACGCATTGCCGCCTCCGTCGCCGAAGCGGAGAAGACGACATCGGCAGAGATCAAGGTTGTTGTGCTCGGTCATTCGTGGCAGGACATTCGCGACACGGCCGCGCGCGTTTTTCGTCGGCACGGACTGCATAACACCCGCGAACGCAACGCCGTTCTGATCTTGCTGGTTCTGGCCAACCACGAGTTTCTTGTCTATGGCGACGAAGGCGTTCACAAGCATGTCCGTCAGGCGTTTTGGGACGACGTTCGCGACGCCATCGCCTCCCGCCTGGCCCAAGGCAGATTTTGCGAAGGACTGTGCGAAGGCGTTCGCCTGATCGGCGACAGGCTCCGCCGGCATTTTCCGCCCATCGAAAACCAACCGAACACCATACCCAATGAACCGATTCTCGACCATTGATCCGCGCGCGTACCGTATGCCCCTGCTGTTCGGCCTTTTGCTGACAACATCGGCTTTGGCCGAACGAACGGAACCCATGCGCAGGGACGGCGACTATCGGCCGTTTCCGCAACCCGAACCGGGCTATGTCACCGACCATGCGCAACTCTTGACGCCACGGCAAAAAGAACGAATCGAGCGCTTGCTCTGGCAAGCGGAAAGTCGAACTGGAACCGAAATTGCCGTCGTAACCATCGGCAGCATCCGCGATTATCCCGAGGTTCAGGCCCGTTCGATCGAAGCGTTCGCCCGAAAACTTTTCGACGCCTACGGGATTGGCAATATGCCCGCGAACGACGGAGTGTTGCTGCTCGTTGCGCGCCACGACCGCCAGGCGCGCATCGAGCTGGGAGCCGGGTACGGAAGAAGCATGGACGCCACCGCTCACAGAATCATGGATCGGACCATCCTCCCCTGTTTTCGCAAAGGCGACTATGCGCAGGGCATAGATCGCGGAATCGAAGCGATCCTCCGCGAGTTTGCCGGCGTGCGCATTCTGAACGCATGGCATGTTCTGGCAGCGCTGCTCCTGGCGCTTGCGCTGGGCGGCATTGCCTTCAGCATGTTCAAGAACGGCAAAGGTGACGACGGAGCTGGAATCGGCGGTGTTTACGAGGCAGTTTGCGTTGGAGGAAGAGGCGTGGCAATCTTGTCTGTTCC
>SLKS01000217.1 GCA_007134465.1 Kiritimatiellia bacterium
AGGGGATATCGCTTCACTGGGTGACGATGCGATTTCGGGATTGGCGGGTGCCAATTCCTACGCGGTTCCGCATGCGGCGGGCGGAAACGTGAGCAAAGAGACGCCGTGAACGGTTACGTTTTTTCTTGTTCGACCGGCGGGCGCCCGTTAGGATGCCGCCTGTTTTTCTTAAGCCAAGCTTTGCCGACAGCGCCGGTTGGCGCACGAAACGCCTATGACATTTCGAGCCATACTGCTGGGCATACTGGGCGCGGTCGCCATGGGGGCCGGCGGGCAGTATGTGAACAAGTACATTCCTGGCGCGCGCGGACTGATTCGCGGGCATCTGCCCGTGAGCATGTTCGGGCTGATGATTTTTTTCTCGTTGCTCGTGAATCCGCTTCTTGGAAAGATTCGCGCGTCGTGGCGCTTCCGCCCGGCGGAAATCGCTCTTGTCATGGCGCTGGTTCTGGTCGCTTGCGGCATTGCCGATGCCGGTCTCATGCGGCAAATCCCCAAGGCGCTGATTCATCCCGTTCTTATGAACAGGACCAACCCCGGCTGGCAGCGGGCCGGCCTGCTGGAAGAGACGCCGTCCGGATTGCTGGTGAACGACGGCCAGTTCGACGACCGTATCATCGAGGACTACGTTACGCCCATGGGCGAACCGGGCAAGCCGATCCCGTTTCGGGCCGTGCCCTGGCATGCCTGGCATCGGCCGCTGACGATCTGGGGCGGCATCTTTCTGCTGGTCGCCATCGGTACGGTCAGCCTAGGCGTTCTCGTTCACCGGCAATGGGCGGATCGCGAGAGAATCCGCTATCCGTTGGCCGATCTGACCCATTCGCTGCTTGCGCAGGACGAGCAGGGCCGTACTGCGATTCTGCGCAGCCGTCTGTTTCGGCTCGGTCTCGCGGTCCCGCTTTTCATCCGTATCGTGAACGGCATCTACCTGTGGACCGACAACAAGACCGTGGAAATACCGATGACGCTCGATTTTTCCGCGCTCGCGGAAGGCTTCCCGGAATTCATGAGCACGCCCGGCGCCGGCAGCCTGATGAACCTGACGTTCTATCCGGCCTGCATCGGGTTCACGTATCTGCTGGCTTCGGACATCGGGTTCAGCCTGGGCATTGCCACGTTTCTGAACGTGCTGGTTCTGTACTTGCTGCTGCTGTTCGGCGTCAACACGTCGGGCGGCGTCATCGAGGGGGGGGTCATCGAGGCGCACAGTTTCGGCAGTTTTCTGGCCATGGCTCTCATGCTGCTGTATGTCGGGCGCCGGTACTATTGGCAAACGGCCAAGCAAGCTGTCACATTTCGGCCGCAGCAGGAAACGGATGCCGCCGGGGTCTGGGCGCTGCGTACGCTGCTGCTGGCCGTGGGCGGCACGGTCGCCATTCTTTGCGCGATCGGCCTGGATTGGCCGATCGCGCTCATGGCCGTACTCGGTACGCTCCTGCTGTTTTTCATCATGGCCCGCATCAATGCCGAGTGCGGGGTGTTTTTCCTGGCGCCGGCCTGGCAGATGCCGGTGGCGATCGTCGGCCTGTTCGGGTTGACCACGCTCGGGCCTCGCACAATCATCGTGCTGGGTCTGCTCATGTTCATTCTGAGCATAGACCCGTTCGAATGCATGATGCCCTTTGTGGTGAACGGCTTGAAAATCGCTTCCGGCTCGCTGCTCAAGCCGGGCCGGGTCGGCCTGCTCATGGCCGTCGCGATCGGCTTGACTTTGGCCGTCACCATTCCGACGGCCCTGTGGGCCGACTACAACCATGCGGCGAACATGCGTCGCGGCTGGGGGTCCGAAGCCATATTCAATGTGGCCGAAAAGAGCGCCTCGCAACTGGAGGCGCTCGGCGAGCGGGAGACGGTGCGACAGTACGGCACATGGGACCGGTTGCGCGCCATGAGGCCCGATTCGCGTTTTCTGATTCCCATGGCTTCTGGATTTCTGCTGCTGATCGGCTGCAGCCTGTTGCGGCTTCGTTTCACCTGGTGGCCGTTGCATCCCGTGATTCTGCTGCTGTTCGGCGCCATGCTGTTCGGCCGCTTTTCTTTTTCGTTCCTGCTTGGATGGGCCATCAAGATGGTCGTCTCCAAGTTCGGCGGCGCCGCGAAGTACACGGAAACAAAGCCGCTAATGATCGGCGTGATCGCCGGCGACCTGCTGGGCGGCTTCCTGTTCATGATCGTGGCATGGATTTATTTCGCTGTCACGGGCACAGCCGGCAAGGAAATGATGCTCTGGTAGCGCCATGCGCACGGATTTCAACCGCACAGTTTGGCGCGGCGTCGAGCTGGACCATCCAGCCGACTGGGAGCTGATGTCGGCTTCGCGCTATGGCGCACCGGGCGCATGCACGCTCGCCGACCGCCGTCACGAACGGCTCAAAATTCAGTGGCGGCCGCTGAAAGCCGCGCCGAATCTGGCCAAGCTGCTCGAGGAAAAGAAGCCGGAGCCGGAACGCAAGATCGCGCGTTTGACTGGCCAGCCAACCGGTTGGCACGGCACAACGGAACGGACCGGCCGCGCCATGCTTGTCCATGCCGGCCGATTCTTCGCGGACGACGGATTGCTGATCGAAGTCATGCTGCTTTGGCCCGGCAAACGCGATCGCGCCGCAGAGAACGCTTTGCTGCAAAGCGTGCGGCCGGCACAGGCCGATCCGCAAGGCCGTCGTCTCTGGCAGGCGATGGGGCTGCGCATGACGGTTGGCGCGGAGTACGATCTGCTGAAGCATTATGCCGGGTCCGGCCAGGTCGCCTGGGGTTTCGGCCCGCCGACGGGCAAGAACGCGAAACCTGTCTTGGGCGCGCGGCGCATGGCCATGCCCCGGCGCTGGCTGTCGGTTCCACTCGAGGAATGGCTCCAGACGCAATTGGGCGAACCATGGCGGAAGGAGTTTGTCAAGCGCACCGCGGTCAACGGTCATACGGCGGCTCGCATGACCAGCGCGCGTGGCGCGCGCATACGGGATCGCCTGGGAGGGCGACGTCTGCGCCGGACCGACTTGGCTTGGGAATGTCCCGTAGAGAACCGCGTTTACCACGTGCAGTACGAGGAGCCGACCGGCGCTTCGGAAGCGCGGCTGCCGGAACATGCGCAGGTGAACTGCTGCGCGCCATATCGCGTTCCGGCCGAGCCGGAACCCGCCCGCCGGGCGGGAAAAGAAGAGGCGCGTGTCTCCGCCGCGCCCGATACAGCCGATCTGCTCGCCGCCGTGCCTTTCGTCAATCGCGCCGCCAAACTGGCCGAAGGCAGTCGCGGCAGTCTGAGAGCGGAGGTTCCGCTCAAGAGGCCTTGGTTCCTTGGCGGGCCGGTTCGCTGGATATTTCCGGTTTCGGATCGCCGACGCATGGAACTGGATTCTCTTGGCGTATCGGTGCTTGACCTTTGCGACGGAAACCGTACAGTGGAGCGCATTGTCTGGGAATTCGCGACTCGGCACAAGCTGTCGTTTCTCGAAGCGCAAGAGCCGGTCATGGAATACATGCGCCAGCTGGCACGGCGCGGCATTCTGGCGGTCGCAGGCTGGAAAGAAAGCGAAGAACGCGCATGAGCAAATTCGACATCAAGTCGCAGGTCAAGTTGCCGCTGAGCAAGTGCATGGAGGTTGTACTGAGCGGCATACAGTTTCGTCTTTTTCGCGCCTCGATTACCATGGCCATTATCGCGCTGGCCGTCGCCTTTCTCATGACCATTCTGGGCGACAGCATGATTGTTCGCGAAGTGGCCCAATCGGTGGAAGAACTGGTCGAGCCGCGTCAGAACAGCAATTTCTGGGTGCGTCGCCTCTCGCGCCCGCTCGGGCCGGCAGACATCGGGCACATCCTGCTGCGCGCGCAACCGGCAGGCGATCGCTGGGCCGAGTTCAGGGAATGGGGCGAAGCGGACAACGAGGCCATGGCGGGCCTGCAGGCAATGGCCCGCGACGAAGATCTGTACCTGCGCTTTTTCGCCGACCTGCCGGAAAGCCAGTTGCGCCCGCTGGTTGGCCGCGTGCGCGGGCGCGACATTTTTTCGCATCTGTCCGATGCCGAGGCCTGGACCGCGTTTCTCGAAACATTGCCGAACCTCGGACTCGCTCTACCCCGGGAGCCCGAAGAGTTCCAGAACTTTCTTCGCCAATGGCGCGACGCCCGGCCGCTGGTCGAACGCATCGGCGCCGGCCATGCCGGGGCGCTGAGCAAAGTGACGGACATGCGGGGCAACCTTACCATTCAGGAATTTCTGGCCGAATCGGATGCGGATCTGGCCGAGACACTGCGTCCGCTGGGCTTTCGCATGCGCACGGATGAAACTCTCCGTCTGCGCGACTGGGCGCGGCAACAGACGAATATGCGCCGCATCGAGCAAACCTTGCAGGATATCGGGTTGCGCCAGCGCTTTGCCGGCCGCTACGGCATTCAGGACATGAACCGGGTTGTTCCCGAAACATTTTTCGGACGGCTGGCCTCCCGCAGCGGCGCCGAATGGCTGGTGGCGGCCATGGCCGAAATCGGCGCGCCGCTGGGGCTGACCGCCGAAACCGTGCGCGAAACGGCGACCGCCTGGCTCGAGGAACAGCGTCTGGCGAACCTTGAATCTTCGGTGCAGGCCATGGACGCGACAGGCGGTTTCATGGGCTTTTCCACGCGCATCCTGTGGCTGATCGGCGTCAGTCTCATTGTCTGTGTCGTCGGCATTGCCAATGCCATGCTGATGAGCGTGACGGAACGTTTCAAGGAAATCGCCACGATGAAATGTCTCGGCGCCACCGACGGGTTCATCATGACAAATTTCATCATGGAATCCGGTTTTCAGGGACTGGCCGGCGGGCTGATCGGCGGCCTGCTCGGCCTGTTGCTCGGCATTGTCCGCGCCGCGCTCGGCTATGGCTGGATGGCGTTGACCAACCTGCCGGGGCTCGACCTTTTGCTCGTGTTCGCCTTTTCCGTGGCAGCCGGAGTCGCGCTTTCGGTGCTGGCCGCCATTTATCCGGCCCTGGCCGCCGCCCGGCTGGCGCCGCTTGAAGCCATGAGAGTGGAATGATCGTTCGTACGGATGCCCAACCATGACCAGCGCGAAAGACAGAAGCATAGAGGAAAAGAAGCCCGTTATCATCCGCACGCGCCATTTGCGCAAGACATACCGCATGGGCGACGAGGAAGTGCATGCGCTCGACGGGGTCAACGTGGAGATATTCCGCGGCGAGTTTCTGTGTGTCATGGGTCCGAGCGGCTCGGGAAAAAGCACGTTCTTCAACATGATCGGCGGGCTCGATTCCCCTTCGGCCGGCCGCGTCTTCATTGACGAGGTGGACGTCGCCCAGCTCAGCGCGTCCGAACTCGCCTTCCTGCGCTGCCAGAAAATCGGCTACATTTTCCAGTCCTACAATCTTGTTCAGTACATGACAGCGCTCGAGAACGTCACCGTGCCCATGGCTTTCGCCGGCGTACCCGACGACGACGCGCACGACCGCGGCATGGAACTGCTCGATCTGGTCAACCTCAAGGACCGATGGTTCCACAAGCCGATCGAAATGTCCGGCGGCCAGCAGCAGCGCACGGCCATTGCCCGTTCGATGGCCAACGCGCCCTCGCTGCTGCTGTGCGACGAACCGACCGGCAACTTGGACTTCAAGACCGGCGATGAAATCCATCACATTTTGCAGCGGCTGAACCAGGAACGCGGTGTCACCATCATCTGCGCCACGCACGATCACCGGCTCATCAGCATGGCCGACCGTATCGTCTGGGTACGGGACGGCAATATCGAGCGCATAGCGGAACGCAAGGACATCACCGTGGAAACAGGATCGGTATCGTAAGGACGACGGCCTGATTTGCCTTCCCGGCAGCCAACGCCGCCAGCGGGGCCCCATAGCGCCGCACGTTTGCAAGTCGCGGACACGGCAAATGTTCGGAACGGCAGCCCCCGACACCCCAATTCCCCCCACTTTATTTATGCGCGAAACCTAAGTCTGGCGCGACCAACGCCATAGTTAGAAAAGACCGAGATTGCACAAGATTCGTATTCGTGAATCGCGGAAGGGCTCCGCAATGGATTTAACCGCCAAACAAGAGAAACACCGGGAAGAGGTGCAAAGGCTTTTTGTTTCGCATATCAGTGCGATCAAAGGGTTTGTAGCCGGTTTATGCCCGAATTTCTCGGATGCCGACGATCTCGTGCAGCAAGTGTTTCTCGTCACGACTCGCAAGGCGGGCGATTTCGAACTGAACACCAATTTTCTGGGCTGGGTCCGAACAATCGCGCGTTATGTCGTGCTCGAATATTTCCGGCACAGGAAAAAACAGCCCTGCGCCCTGGACGAGGACATTCTGGAACTGATCGCCGAATCGGCCGACACCATGGACGATGTGTGGGAAGACCAACGCTCGGCCCTGTCGGCCTGCATGGAAAAGATCACTCCGACCATGCGCAAGCTGCTGGAAATACGCTATCTTCAAGGACTTATGCCCACGCAGATTGCCGAACGCTTTCGGCGCAGCATTAACGCGGTCAACGTGGATTTGGCCCGTGTCAGGAAACTGTTGCGCGAATGCGCGGAAAACACGTTGCGAACGGTCCGAACATAAGGGCGGTTCGCCGTATTGTTTGCAAATGTGCGGGTGGGTGCCAGAAGCAAGTGTCTAACGCCTAACGACTAATAACTAAAGCCTTGTGCTGCGGGCGAAGCCCGCCGTAGACGGGTCAGGTGCGAATCATGACAGCGAAACATTTTCTGCTGCTGCTCAACGGGTATTTCGACGATACGTTGAGCGAAGACGACAAGGTCGCGTTCAAGCGCGAGCTGGCGGCGTCGGACGATTCCCGGCGCTTGTTCTGGGAATACGCCTATCAGCACGCCTTTACCCGCGAGTTTCTTCTGGAAAAGGAAGGCCGCGCCGGCGTACACCTGCTTAAGACGCATCGCGGCGGGCAGGCTCGCGTGCGTAAACTGTTACCCGCCCTGGCCGTTGCAGCCGCTTTGACGATCGGCCTCGGCCTGTTCCTGTTGCGGACGGATGGACCGGCACGGGCGACAGCCGACTGGATCGTTTTGACCCGTCACATCGGACAGGTTCAGGCCGACGGCCACACGTACCGGACCGGCCCCGATTCCTTTGCGCGCCTCGATCTGGCCGACGGCAGCGTCGTGGCGCTGGACCAGAACAGCGTTGTTTCCTTCGCGCGCGACGCCGACGGCGATGTCATAGTCGCCACGCACGGCGCCGGACAAATCTATCTCGATGTGGCGGCCGGGGCCGATGCGTTTTCCATCCTCTCCGGCGCGTCGGACATTCGGATTGCCGGCACAAGGCTGATGGTTCGCAAGGACGCCTATCTGGCCGTGCTGGCGGGGCGCGTTCATGCCGACCGTTTCGGCCGATCTGCGGAACTGACGCAGGGCGATCTGGCCGTTTTCGGAACCGACGAACTAGCGCTGCGTCTCGTGCGCGCGCCATTCCGGGCCGACGCCTTTTCCTGGCTGGCTCCGCTCGGGCTGGAACCAGATGCCATGCTTGCCGACGCCAATGCCGACGCTCCGCCGAACGATCTCCTGGCGCTGTACGTCTTCGATCAGGGCGAAGGAACCGTGATTCGCGATGTTTCAGGAGTGGGCGAGCCGATGGACCTGACCATCCTCAAACCCGAAAACACCGAATGGCTGGACGACGCGCTGCACATCAAGGATTCGGCGGACATCCGCTACCTGGGCGACGCGACCAAGCTCAAGGAAGCATGGCGAAACCAAAACGGGATTACCTTCTGCACGTGGGTTCGCAGTTCCACTGTCCAGGAAGACTCCTCCAAGGATCGCAGATTTATTAAACTGCGTGTTGTGGACAGAGCTACCTTGTGGTGGACCTTCTCTACCCGCAGGCAGCGTCGCACAAACGAGCCTTTGGTGAATCCCAGCGCTTTCTTGGATGAACAGAATCTGCTCACCATGCTTGTTCCCTTCATGAATGCCAAGTCCGAAAAGGAAATCGGTGTTTCGAGATTGGATCAGCCGCTGGCGCTGCACAAATATCGCAACCCTGTCTCTCTGACCATATCCCCTGCGGAAAAACATTTTGATTCGGAAAAAGACGTCGCCTGGCGAGGCGAATTGATCGCGTTCGCCATTTATTCGCGCCCGTTCACGCATCGGGAACTTAAGGATACTTACCTAACGGGCGCGCCGCCGCCCCGCTCGCCCGGCGTTCTGCCGGTTCAAGGCAGTTGGGCGTTCGAGAAGCCCTAACCGTTCACTGGCGATCCAGCGTCGCCCCTCACGGGCGGCGCGGTAGCGACATACCGTGGAGGAGCTGGTTCTGCGTTCATCTTCCCCATTCGGTTGTTCCGGCAACCTCCGTCTCTACCCTCTCGTCCTCGTCGTCAATTCGCATTATGACATCCGGACGCGCCGCTGAAGCGGCGGGATAGCTTCCGGCTGAAGCCGGGACTCTGACAAAACGAGCCAGAGAGCCGCCTTTAGGCGGAAGTTCTCCGGGGCTTTAGCTCCCGGCAGATACTGTTAGTTGCCATAACACGTATGCCCGGTCAGGGGCGCAGCCAGGCGCGCGCGGCCAGTCCGAGCAGGAAGAGAGCGAACACGAGCAACAGCGCTTTCTGCTCGTCGCGCGCGAGACCGAACCAGGCCCGCCCCAGCGCCGCGAAACGGCGCCCGAATTCGCGCGCGGTCCTCCGGACTGTTTCGCTTGGCTTCATGTCCTCCTGTCATCCGGCCGCAATGTTGACCAGCTTGCCTGGCACGACGATCGTTTTGCGGACGGTCTTGCCCTGCAGATGCCTGCGCACATTGTCGAGCGCCAGCGCGGCGGCTTCGATCTCGGTCGTCGTCGCCGAGGCGGCCACGACCAGCCGGTCGCGCACCTTGCCGTTGACTTGCACGGCCAGTTCGATTTCGTCGCGCGCCAGCGCGCGCGGATCGGCTTCAGGCCAGGCGGCCCTGAACACGCTTTCCTCGTGTCCGATTTCGCGCCACAGTTCCTCGGCGAGATGGGGCGCGAAGGGCGCCATGAGTTTGATCAGCGTTTCCAGGGATTCGCGAAAAACGGCGCGCGCCTGTTCGCCGCTGTCGGGCCCGAGCCGCAGCGCGTCCATGGCATGGGTCAGCTCCATGATCTGGGCGATGGCCGAGTTGAAATGGAAAGCGCCTTCCAAATCGCGCGTGATGCGCTCGACAGTCTCGTGCGTCTTGCGATAGAGAGCGCGTTCGGCATCGGACAGCGCCGCCGGGTCGCCAACGGCAACGGCCGGTCTAGTCAGCCAGTCGCGCTGCTCGTAGGCCAGGCGCCAGATTCGGCGCAGGAAACGGGAGGCGCCTTCGATGCCGCGATCATTCCATTCGGCATCCTTTTCCGGCGGCCCGATAAACAGGGTATAGACGCGCAGCGTATCCGCGCCGTAGGTTTCGATCAGGGCGTCGGGACTCACCACGTTCCCTTTCGACTTGGACATCTTGTACAGTTGGTTGTCCTTGTCGCTGCGCTTGCAGATCATGCCCTGCGTGAACAGGCGCGCGAACGGCTCGTCGAAAGCGAGCAGACCCATGTCGTGCAGGGCCTTGGTGAAGAAGCGCGCGTACATGAGATGCAGGATGGCGTGCTCGATGCCGCCGATGTACTGGTCCACCGGCAGCCAGCGGTTGCACAGCTCCGAATCGAAGGCGCGTTCGGTGTCGCGCGGGGACAGGTAGCGCAGGAAATACCAGCTCGAATCCACGAACGTGTCCATGGTGTCGCTTTCGCGGCGCGCGGGCTTGCCGCAGGCCGGACAGGCAACGTTCATGAACGCCTCGCAGGCGGCCAGCGGCGATTCGCCAGCGGGCTTGAATTCCACGTCTTCCGGAAGGAGTACCGGCAAATCCTTTTCGGGCACGGGCACGAGCCCGCAGGCCGGGCAATGCACGATCGGGATAGGCGCGCCCCAATAGCGCTGGCGGCTCACCAGCCAGTCGCGCAGGCGCGTATGCGTGGCCGCGCGACCGAATCCCCTCTCTTCGGCATGGCGCGTCATGCGCCCGATCGCTTCGCGATTGGGCAGCCCGGTGAACGGGCCGGAATCGGCCGTCACGCCATCCTCGACATAGGCGTCGGTCATGGTCTCGAGCGACAGCGAGCCGTCCTCGTTCTGAATCGAAATGCGGATGGGCAGCCCGTATTTCTTCGCGAAGGCCCAGTCGCGCGTGTCATGAGCCGGCACGGCCATGACGGCCCCGCTTCCGTATTCCATGAGCACGTAGTCGCCGACCCACAAGGGAATGGTTTCGCCGCTGTAGGGGTTGACCACATGGCGGCCGGTGAAGATGCCGTTTTTCTCGCCCGATTCGGCGGTGCGGTCCATGGAGGATTTGCGGGACGCGGCCGCGGCGAAGGCGCGCACCTTGTCGGCGTCGGGCAGCCCTTCGACGAGCGCGTCCACATGCGGATACTCGGGCGCGAGCGCCATGTAGGTGCAGCCGTAAATGGTGTCCACGCGCGTCGTGAAACAGGCGACAGCGTCCACCGGATCGGGGCGCCCGTCGGCGCGCGGCACGAGCGGAAACGACAGATCGGCCCCCTCGCTGCGGCCGATCCAGTTGCGCTGCATGGCGCGCACGCGTTCCGGCCAGCCGGCCAGCTTGTCGAGATCGGCGAGCAGGCGGTCGGCATAGTCGGTGATGCGGAAGAACCACTGTTCCCTGCGCTGCTTTTCCACGGGCGTTTCGCAGCGTTCGCAGCGGTCGTCCACCACCTGCTCGTTGGCCAGAACCGTCGCGCAGGACGGGCACCAGTTGACTGCCGCTTCCCCGCGATAGGCCAGCCCGCGCTCGAACAGCTTGAGAAAGAGCCACTGGGTCCAGCGGTAGTAGTCGGGCAGACAGGATGTGACTTCGCGATCCCAGTCGTAGCAGACGCCCCAGGAAGCCAGTTGCCGCTTCATGGTGGCGATGTTGGCCATCGTGCTTTGGCGTGGCGGAATGCCCGACTTGATGGCGGCGTTTTCGGCCGGCAATCCGAACGCGTCCCAGCCCATGGGCGCAAGCACGTTGCAACCGCGCATGATCTTGTAGCGGGCGACGGCATCGCCGATTATGTAGTTGCGGCCGTGGCCCACGTGCAGCGCGGCGGACGGATACGGGAACATCATCAGGCAATAGTATTTGCGATCCGTCCGTTCCGTGTCGGCGCGGAACAGATCGCTTTCGGCCCATTGGCGCTGCCAGCGGCTTTCGATATCGGCGAACGGATAGCTTTCCTGCATCATGGCATTTCCTTGTTGCGGGCGACGCTCCGTGTTGGCGCCTTCGGCGAGATCCCTCGCAGGCTTCCGCCTTCGATTGACAGCTACGGCGAGACACGCGGGATGACGGATTGTTTTTGCGCTGCGTCGTAATCCGTGTCATTCCGAGCTTGCGAGGAATCTCGGCCGAAGGCCGTGGCTAGCGGGCATCTTTCTTCTCAAACACTGTTTTATGCACACCATTCTATGGGTCTCACGGCGCCGGGGCGACCAGGCGGTTGTTCTCCCAGTAGCCATCGAAGACGCGGCCGGAGGCTGTGGTATAGGTTCCGCGTCCCCACATGCGGTCCTGCTGCCACTGGCCCTCGTAGCGGTCGCCATCCGGAAACACAAAGAGCCCTGTGCCGGCGACGAGGCGATTGCCGCTCCATTCCCCTTCCAGCCGCCCGCCGCGTTCGAAGGTGTACACGCCATGCCCGCTCATGGCGTCATCGGCCCAGAAGCCCTCGTATAGGTCGCCGGTTTCAAAGCGGTAGACACCGCGACCGTGCTTGCGTCCGTTCAGCCACTGGCCCTCGTAGCGGGCGCCGTCGGCGAAAACCAGCGTGCCTTGCCCCTGTTTCCGGCCGAGATGCCATTCGCCGTCGTAGACGGCGCCGCAACGGAACACCACCTTTTGGCGGCCGGTAAAGCGACGGGGCAGATCCGCCCGGGCCAGAGCGTCCGGTCCGGCTGCGGGCGAGGCGGACGGCGGCGCCGCCGAGTCCGGCTCGGATTTCCGCTCGCGATCCGCCAGCAGCCGTTCGACATGTTCCCGAACTTGCGGAGATTTGATCCAATCCGACACGGCCGCGCCGTCGGCGGTCTTGGCGTAGGGATCGGCCCCGGCGGCCAGCAGCAATTCGATCGGAGCGAAGGCGCCTTTGCGCACCGCCCAATGCAGGGGGGTAATGCCGTCCTTGCCCGCCGCATTGACCTCGGCGCCGCGTTCGAGCAACATGCGAACGATGTCTTCGGACCCGCCAATGGCCGCCCAATGCAAAGGCGTATTGCCGCCAGCCGTCTTCGCATTGACATTTGCGCCTTGCCGCACAAGGATTTCCGTGACGGCGACGGCCGACTTGTTGGCCGCCCAGTGCAGCGGCGTGGATCCGTTTTCCGTGACGGCATGGACGTCGGCGCCGGCGGCGATCAGAAGCCGCGCCGCCTCGGCCGAGTTGTAGAGCGCCGCCCAATGCAACGGCGTGGACCCGCCGCGCGCCCGCTGGGCCAGCACGGCCGCCGGCTGCGTCTCCAACTGGCGCCGCACATCGTCAATCCGTCCTTCCCGGATCGCCCGATGCACGTCCGCGCCGGCCAGGGCCAGCCCGACCGTCGCGAAGACCGCCACCCAGACCCCAAACGCTATTCTTGCCATGCCCGCCATTGTTCTTTTGGCTCCGCTTGCGCCCTCGATGGACAAAACAATTTGAAACAAAGAGCGGAATACTAGGCGGTTCACGGAACGAATGCAACCCATTTCGGAGGACGTGATGCGGCGAATGGCACTTTATGTTCCGCGGGGCTTGGCCGCGAGAGGCCGGCTATGGTGTTCAGAAGCCGGGATGCGCCATGAAGTCCGAATGACGAAACGGCATTACGGCAAGGCATCTCCGGCCAACAGCGCCCTATAGTTTCTTTCGACGGCCGCCTCGGCCAGCGATTTGCGTGTGCCCCGGCATGTCGGGCAGACAGACTCGATGCGGCCTTCGCCTTTGCAGCGGCGGCATTTGCCGCTGCCGGCGCAGCGCCCGCAAGCTACCGTGCGCGAGGCGCCGTCCAATGCGGTCAACTTGCGTTGGCCCGTGCCTTCGCAGCCCGTGCAGGCTACGTCGCCCTTGCACACGGGACAGGCGGCCTGAACGGAGCCCTGGCCGGAACAGGCGGCGCAGTCGCGCATCGTGCGCTCCGGCGAAAGCATGGCCGTAAACCGGTGGGCCGGATAATGCCGCTGCAAGTACGCGTGGACCTTTCGCGCTTCCTCTGTTCGCCCGATCCGCAGAACGCCAAGCCCATAGGCGGCCATCAGCCGAATTCTCTTCTCCTCGTTCGCGATGGTGCCGATTTCGTTTCGCAATCTGGTCAGCAAAACGGGATCGTCCGGCGTCCGGAGCAGATCGCGGCAAATTCTGTCGCTCTCCAGCATGACCGTGTCATCCGCCTCGTCCGGCGTTGCCGCCTCGTCGGAGTCCGGCGCCAAGGCGGGATCCGGCGCCTGCGCTTCGGCAACGCCCTCTTCGGAATCCGGCGGCGGCCCGAACACGTCCCGGAACGGATCGTCCGAAAAGGTCGGCGACAAACGGCGTGGCGGCGGCGGTTCGGGGTCCGGCTCCGCTACGATTTCCGGCGAAGGCGCAGGAGCGGGGCCGTACGAGTGTTCCGGCGCGGGAGAAGGCTCGGACGCGACAAACGGGGTTTCGGCGGAGTCCGGCCACGTTGGCCGCGATTCGGGTTCCGGCGGCGGCGCGACAAGCGGTGCGCGCATAGGCGAAAGGTCGGATAATGGAGGCGAAGCCGCAAATGGCTGAACGGGCGCCGCGCGCGGTCGCGCGAAAAAGGGTGCGATCAGGGTGGCCAACGCCAGGGTCGCGCCAAGCGCCGGCAGCTTTTCGCGGCAGGCCAGCGCCCCGCAGGCCAGCGCCAGAAGAAACAGGGGCAGGTACAGGACAGGCGTCGCCCGGCGGGAAACAAGCAGCAGGCCCAGCAACAGGCAAACCAGTCCGCCGGCTACGATCAGTTGCGGGACGAGAGCGCGAATGGAAACGCGTGCAGGCGTTGCCGTTTCCGGTTCGCCGCGCGCGCCGCTTGCGGGCGGGGTGGCTTTTGGCGACGCAACCGCCGGTTCGGCTCCGGCGGCCGGCTTCGGCACCGTAAGCCGTTTGCCGCATTTTGGACAGACGATCTCGGAGCCCAGCATGTCGCCCGGAGTTTCAATACGCTGTCGGCATTGATCGCATTCGAACTTGACGCCTGCGCCAGTCATCTCTTGCGCCTCCCGTCCGCAATTTCGTCCGCCCGACAACAGCCTTTACGCAGCACGGAACAGTCTATGAATATCGGGCGGAAAGGCAAGCGTCTTTTGGCTGAATCGGAGCTTGCTTGCCGTACCCGCCGTCGTGTACCTTGCCATGACGAAGCGCGAAAGAAGGAAACGGCATGAAACGAGTAGGTTTGCTCGGCGGCAGCTTCAACCCGGTGCATTTGGGGCATCTCATGGTGGCGCAGAACGCGCTGGAGACGTTCGATCTGGACCGTGTCCGGTTTTTGCTCTCGGGCGTGGCGCCCCACAAGACCCGGGCGCCCCGTCCCGAAGCCGAACACCGACTGGCCATGTTGCGGCTCGCCACGGAACACAATTTGGCCTTCGACATTTGCGAGGACGAAATTCGGCGCGGCGGCGTGTCCTATACCGTGGACACGCTCGAACGGCTCCACCGACAACACCCCGATACGCGGTTCGTGTTCCTTATCGGGTCCGACACGCTCCCGGAGCTGCACGGATGGAAGGAGATCGGCCGCCTGCTGACCCTGTGCGACTTCGCGACGTTCGCGCGTCCGGGATTCGAGTTCGCCGCCATGACGCCATCGTCGCTGAAGCTGCCGCCGCCCTGGCCGGAGAAACTGCTGAGCCAAACGGCAATCGGCGTTCGCATGGATCTGTCGTCGTCGGACATCCGGCACCGCGTGGCGGAAGGCATGAGCATTCGCTACATGGTTCCGCCGGAAGTGGAAATGTACATCATGGAACATGGCTTGTACCGAAGAGGGGACGCATGAGCGATTCGCGCGCAAACCCGAACACGGCGCCCGACGATACGGGACGGCTCGTCGAAACGATCCGCGCGGCGCTGGAAAACAAGAAAGGCGACCAGATCGCCGTGCTCGATGTGCGAGGGCGTTCGACTCTGACCGATTTTCTGATTCTGGCCAGCGGCAGCAGCCCGCCGCATCTCAAGGCGCTGCGCAACGATTTGTTGCAAACACTGAAAGCGAGCGGCGTGGCAAGCTTGCACAAGGCCGGCGACCCCGAAAGCGGGTGGGTGGTGCTGGACTACGGCGCCGTGATCGTCCATTTGTTTCTGCCGGCCATGCGCGCCTATTACGCGCTGGAAGCCCTCTGGTCGCCGCATACCCGTCAGCCTTGAGGCGCTTCGGGTGGCGCGCTCGGCGCGGAACCCGAATTCGCCGAGGCTTGGTGGGCGCATCTTCCATTTGCTTTCTTGTCAACGCTTGGCGGAAACGGCACAGTCGGTTCGCACTTTCCGGATCGTCC
>SLKS01000403.1 GCA_007134465.1 Kiritimatiellia bacterium
GTGTTTACGAGGCAGTTTGCGTTGGAGGAAGAGGCGTGGCAATCTCGTCTGTTCCGTAAACTATTCCGTCAACCGCATCGAAACTAACTCCACCGTAAACGTTGCCGTAAACGGCATCGATTGCCCTGTGCGAAGCGTGTCGGCCAACGGTTGGCGACAAAGAGGTGACAAACGGAAATCAGGACGTGACATAATCAGTGACCAGTAATCACTAATCAGTAGTGAAAGAGAGAACGATTCGCGTGTACGAGTACGTGTGCGAGTATGTGTTTTGCAGGGGTTCCCGTACTTTTACACGTACTCGTACACGCATATAGCTTAGCCAGTGATCAGTGATCAGTGAACAGTGAGCAGTGGCCAGTGATCGGAGGGTGTTTTATGCATGCAAGCCTAGGGAGCAAAGTCGCGGTGTTTGTCGCATCCATTCTGACGGCGGTTGCCGTGATGTCGGCCGTGATACGTGAAAGCGGATATCCGCCGGCAGGAAAGCAATGAAAACGAGACGGGAAGAAAAGTTCAACTCCGATCCCATGAACCGAATGACCGTGCGAAGCCCTGTCGTTTGGACCGCAATGGTTTTTCTCGCTACCCTTGGCAGCATGACCGTCGTCGTTGACATTTTGGAGCGTCCTGTCGACAAGGCATTCCGATACGGGTGCGCTCTCGCTGCCACTCTAACGACGCTGTTTCTGACAAGATCACGCTTGAAATCAGCGGAGAAACGGAAAGAGGAGACGACCAACACGTGAACCGCATTCTTGTGGTCGAGGACGACGTGCACATCAGCGATATTGTCGTCTATATTCTGGAGAAGAACGGTTTTTCGGTCGAGACGGCGGCCGATGGCAAAGCGGGGCTGGCGAGTTTTCGTCGTCGGCCTCCGGATCTGGTGGTGCTCGACCTGAACCTGCCGCGTCTTTCCGGCAAGGAGCTTTTCGCCGTGCTGCGCCGGGAAAGACCGGATATGCCGGTGATCATGCTCACCTGTCAATCCGATGAAATAGACCGGATCGTCGGCCTGGAAATGGGCGCCGACGACTATGTCGCGAAGCCGTTCAATGCGCGGGAACTGGCGGCGCGTGTTTCCGCCGTCCTGCGTCGCTGCCGTGCGACGGAACATGCCGACGCCAAGTCGGTGGTTCGCGCAGGTCCGGTTGAGATGGATCCGACCGCCCGCACGTTCAGCTATTTCGGCCGGCGTCTGGATCTCACCCGGCAGGAATTCGAGCTGATGCGTTCCTTCTGCGCAGCCCCGGCGCGCACCTATACCCGCGACGAATTGATCGGCCGGATGTACGGCCAGGACCATCCGGTGACGGACCGTTCCGTTGACGCCTGCATTAAGCGACTGCGCCAGAAACTGCAGCGCATTCGGCCGGGCGTGGATCCGATTCGCACGCTGTACGGCATCGGCTACAAGTACAACGAGAGTCTGGACAGATCCGTATGAGCATCCGCTGGAAAATCGCCCTGTTATGCGTCCTGCTTTCCGTCCTGCCGATCCTCTTCCTGAGCAAGCATACCGTTCGCGAGTTCGACCGCTTTACGCGCCGCGTCCACGAGGAGCGAATGATCAGCTTCGCTTCGGTCGTCGTTGACGAGTATCTCCGTCAGATGGCCGCGGGCGGGCCGGACGACGAGTTCGCGGACCGCTTGCGGATCTACGAATCGCGATTCGATACCCGCCTGCAAATCGTGTCGGCCGACGGCGCGATCGAGGCGGATTCCGGCACCCCTTCGTCCGTTGGCGGGAACGCGCTGTCCGACCGCGAGATTCAACGCGCGCTGGCGGGGCAATACGGCGCGCGCAGCGCCCTGACGCCGGATCGCCAGCTCATGTACTACTATGTCGCGCTGCCGGTTCGGAACGACGACGGCGACATTGTCGCCGCCGTGCGCGCCATCGCCCATACCCGGGATATCACCCGCGCCATTTTCCGGATCGCCGCGAACTTCCGGAAAACCACATTGTTCGCGCTTGGCGTGGCGGCGCTGACCGCCATCCTGCTTTCGCTGACGATTACTCGCCGCCTGCGTCTGCTGACGCATTCGGCGAACAGTTTCGCCCGGGGCGACAGCCGCATGCCGCCCATGCGGCATGGCGGGGATGAAGTCGGCGAGCTGGGCCGCGCCTTCGAGACGCTGGCCCGGGAAATCAGCCGCAACAATGAACGGCAGGGCGGTCTGCTGGCTTCCACCACGCACGAGCTGAAGACGCCCTTGACGTCCATTAAGGGCGCCGTCCAGCTTTTGCGCGATGAAGGTGCCATGAACGATCCGGCCGCCCGGAATAAGTTTCTTTCCCATATCGAGATTTCCGCAGATCGCCTGCTGCGCATGGTCGAACAGCTTGCGGCCTTGTCGAAACTGAAGGCCGAGGAGCTGCGCGGCCGCAAGGAACGCATCCGTTACGGCCGGTTCGCGAGGGAGACGGTGGAGCGCCTGTTCCCCTCGGCGCCGGTGCGCATTTCGTTCACCCTGCCGGAGGACGACCCGATCGTGCCGATCATCCCCGCGCGCATCGAGCAGGTCCTGGCCAACCTGATCGAAAACGCGCTGCGTTACACGCCGGCCGACGGCATGATCGCCGTTACGGTGCGGCCGGCGGCCGGCGGCGTGGAAACCGTTGTGCAGGATTCGGGCCGCGGCATCGAACCCTCGGATTTGCCGAATGTGTTCAAGCAATTCTTTACCACCGTGCCGAAAGATCGCCGGCGCGATCATGGCAGCGGGCTCGGCCTGGCCATTGCGCAATCGATCGTGCAGAATCATGGCGGCCATATCGGCGTGCAGAGCCGGCCCGGCGAAGGCGCCACCTTCGTCTTTTTCCTGCCGGCGTGAGACGCCGTTTCACAATTGATCACAATCCTGTCGCAATGCTGCCTCATTTCTTTGTTTCTCTGTGCGTCAATCCGGAGAAACAAAGGAGGGCGTCATGCCGAACTTCGCAACGATCGCTTCCGCCATCGCGCGTGCCAAATGGTTTGTCCTGGCATGCTGTTTTCTGCTCGTGAACCTGTACGGCGCGAGCCGACGGCCGTCTTCGGGTCCGATCGCCGCCGATGGCGCGGCCAAGGAATGGCCGGCCTCCGAAGCGGGCGCGCAAGAACCCCGGGGTTCCGAAGCACTCGCGCATGCGCCGGCCGCAAGCCCGCCAGCCGAACGCGCGGCTGTCGCGGCTCGACCGCCGGAGCCCGGGCCGCTGGTCGTTATCGGCATCCAAGCCGAATCGCCGCCGTTCGGCGAGCCATGGATCCGGGTACGCTTGTCCCATCCGGTTGACCCCGCCGCGTTCCGCCGTTCGGCAACGCTGACGCCGGCGGCGGATGTTTCCGTCGAAATGCACCGCGACCATGCGGCGGGCCATTATGCCGAGCTGCGCGGCGATTTGCGCAAAGGCAACGCCTATGCGCTGACCATTCGCGACGGATTGGCTTCCCGCGACGGGACCGCGAGGCTGGGCAAGGATGTGGAACGCGTTGTCGCCATGCCCGACGCTCCGCCTGCCATCCGCGTCAGCATGCCCGGCCGCTATCTCTCGCCTCGCGGGTCGCTGCGGCTGCCGATGGAAAGCGTCAATGTCGAGTCCTACACCCTGACTGCGGCGCGCATCCCGGCGCACAACCTGGTGCAGTATGCCATGCGCGAGGGCGGTCGCTACCGAGGCTTCTACGGGCGGCCGGACGAGGGCATCCGCACGGGCGCCGCGCGCCGGGATTTCGCGGCGCCTGCCCGCAAAAACACGGTTGTCAGGCATGGCGCTTCCCTGCGCGAATTGCTGCCCGAAGATCCCTGCGGCGCCTACGTCATTGATCTTGCTATGGATAAGCGGAACATAAGCCGCCGACTGCTTGTGATCAGCGACATCGGCATCGTTGCGAAACAGTCGCCGGGCGAGCTGCTGGTCTGGGCGAACTCCCTTCATACGCTGGAGGCGGCAAGCAACGCGACGGTCAAGGCCTGGTCGTCGGCCGCCGTGTTGCTTGCGGAAGGCCGTACCGATTCCCGCGGTCTTGCGCGACTGGCGACGCGGGCCGACAAAGGCACGCGCCCCTTCATGATCACGGTCGAAAACGGCGCGGACCTCGCGTTCCTGGACATCGGCGCCGCAACGGCGCCGGTCGTATCGGCTGCCGATTCGCGCGAATATCTGGCCGAGGGCTACGAGGTCTATCTGTACGCCGACCGCGGGGTCTACCGTCCCGGCGAGACCGCCCATGTCCGCGCCATTGTGCGCGGCCGACATCTGGCCATGCCCGACAAGTTCCCTGTTGATCTGGAAGCGCGGCGCCCGGACGGCAGGCGGCACAGCCTTTCCAGCGCCGTGCTTTCCAAGGCCGGCACGGCGGAGTTTTCCGTGCCGTGGAGCGATTTCGACGCTACGGGCCGCTATGCGCTTTCCGTAAAGCTTCCCGGCAGCGACCGGGCGATCGGCTCGCTCGCTGTCGCGGTCGAAGAGTTCGCGCCGCCGCTGATCGCGGCGACGGCGCAAACCGATCGCCCCCAATACAGCGTTGGCGAGACCGGACGCGTTGCCGTCTCGGCGCGCTATCTCTACGGCGCGCCCGCGGCGGGCAATTCGGTGTCGGCGCGGCTGATGGCGTATCCGGTCGCATTCGCTTCGGCGCATTATCCCGATTATGTCTTTGGCGATGCCGAGAAGACCATGTCTGAACTCTCGCGTCCATTGGGCATGGGCCGACTCGACGCCCACGGCAACGGCGAGCTTTCGTTTGAAATAGCGGATGGCTGGCAGCCCCCTTCGATGGCGCGCGGGTTGCTGACGGTCTCCGTATCCGACGAGGGCGGCCGCGCGGTCACAGCCTATGCCCATTGCGACATTCATGCCTACCCGCACTATATCGGCTTGCTCCGGAAAGGCCCGTCCGCGCTGCGGCCGGGCGACGACCTGCTCCTGGCCCTGGCGGTGGTCGGCACGGACGGCGCCCCTTCCCAAGAACAACGGCGCCTGGAGGCGGACTTGTATTCCGTGCGCTGGAACACCGTCCTGACGCAAGAAACGAACGGACGCTGGCGCTATCGTTCCGAACGGACGCTGAATCTGGCGCATAGCCGGCAGATCCTGACCCATGCCGATGGACAGGCCGAAACAAGCCTGCGCATTGGCGCCGGCGGCGCCTACCGGGTCGCGGTGCGCGATCCCGCCACCGGCGCGTCTTCTTCGCTGGAATTCTTTGTCGGCAGCGAACACGATCGCTGGCAGACCCGTTCGATGGAGCATCCCGGAAGACTGCGCATGGAACTGGACAAGGCCAGCTACCGGCCCGGCGATACGGCTCGGCTCCATATCGTGGCGCCGTTCTCCGGGAAAGTCTTGCTGACGGTAGAGCAAGATCGAGTTTTGCATGCGGAAGTCCGGTCCCTGGCAGCGAATAGCGGGACATTCGAAATTCCGGTGGGGACCAATCTCTGGCCGAATGCGCATGTCCATGCGACCTTAATCCGCGCGGTCGAGCCCTCCGCCATGCAACAGGTCTACCGCGCCATGGGCACAATTCCGCTGCGGCTGGATACGTCCGAACAGCGTTTGCGCGTCGCGATCGCCGTTCCGGAGGAGGTAAGGCCCGGTTCGCTGCTGGAGCCGGAAATTCGGATATCCGGGCCTGACGGGCAAGGCCGGCAGGCCGAATTCACGCTGGCTGCCATTGACGAAGGCATCTGCGCGCTGACCGATTTCAGGCTTCCCGATCCTCTGGCCTATTTCAGCACGGTGCGGCGCAGCGGCAGTGTTCATGCGGACCTGTATGCCATGCTGCTTGCGGAAACGGACGATGAACTTGTCTCGAAGCGTTCGCATACCGGCGGCGATATTGGTTCCCTCCTGCGCGGTCGGCTTCATCCGGTGCGGTCGCGCCGTTTCAAGCCGCTGGCGCTGTGGCACGGCGCCGCCATGACCGATGCCGACGGCCTGGCGCGGGTTTCGCTAGCCTTGCCGGAGTTCAGCGGACAAGTGCGTCTGATGGTTGTGGCGGTTGACGGCCGGTCTTTCGGCCGGGGGCAGGCGCATGTGCGCGTCGCTCGGCCCGTGACCATCCAGCCATCCCTGCCGCGCTTCCTGGCGCCAGGCGACACCTGCCAGATAACGGTCGGCGTGCATAACGGGGCCGGCGAGGAAACCGAGTTCACCCTTGCCATCGCAACAGAGGGGCCGGTGCGGATCGTTGGTCAAGCCTCGTCCGCTTTCCGTCTTGCGGCGAACGAGCGCGCGCAAAAGCGCTATGCCCTGCAAGCCCTTGCCGCGGCGGGAACGGCGCGGATAACGTTTCGCGCGGCGCCGGGCGGCGAACGGTACGAGGAGACCGTCGAACTGCCCGTGCGCCCTCCCGCGCCGCGCGGCGTCCTGTCCGCGACCGCGACGGTTCCCCCGGGCGAACAACGGGACATCCATCTGCCAGACGAATGGCTTGACGGCAGCGCATCCTTCAGTCTGCTGCTGTCCGAACGCCCGGCGGCCAAGCTGAAGGGCGCGCTCGATTATCTGCTGAGGTATCCCCACGGCTGTCTGGAGCAAACGGTCTCGGCTTCGTTCCCCTTGCTGCATCTGGAAGAGATGCAGGACCTGTTCAACGACAACATTCGCATCGTTGATCTGTCGCCCATGGTCGCCGCGGGCATAGGCCGGATTCTTTCCATGCAACATCATGACGGATCGTTCGGCTACTGGCCGTCCGCGCGCGCCCGCTACGAATGGGGCTCGGTCTATGCGATGGATTTTCTGGTCGAGGCGGGAAGAAACGGATTCCCGGTTCCGGCGGACAATCTTGCGGCGGGGCTGAACGCGTTGCGTCGCATCCTGTCCGGGCCCGTTCGCGACGCCGGCAACGTCGGTTCGCCGGAATGGAGCGAGGACGCCGCGCTGCGCGCCTATGTCTGCCGGGTTCTGGCGCAAGCGGGGCATCCGCGCCACGATTGGAACGCCCGACTGCTTGAACAGGCCGATTTCCTGGACGCCGATACGCGTCTGCAACTGGTCCTGGCCCTGGCGGCCGGCGGCCGACGGCGCGATGCGTGGAACGCGCTGACGGCACCCGACCGGGTTGCGCCCGCATCCCCGCCGCGCAAGAGCGGTTCCCTCGTCTCGCCTGCGCGTACGGCCGCGCTGCGGCTGATGGCCCTGGCCGAGCTGGCTCCCGAGGATCCGCGTACCATAGAAGCGATGCAGCGCCTCGAATCCCTGAAGAGTCAAGGCGGCGCCTGGCGCACCACCCAGGAGAACGCGATGGCCTTCGTCGCGTTTGCGCGCTATATGCGCGCCGTGCCGAAAACCGAACATGGCTTTCGCGGCCGGCTCGAACATGCCGGACGGCAAACCGCGTTCGATTCCGACGGGAAAAGCGCGTTCCTTGCCATCCCGAGCGGCGGCAGGCTGACCGTAGTCAACGAGGGCCCGGCGCAACTGTACGCCGCCTGGCAGGCATCGGGAGTCCCGTTGAGACCGATGAAGCAACACGCCAGCGGAATCCGGATCGAGCGCGCGTTCTTCGATCTCGACGGCAAGCGGATGGAAGAACATCGCGCCACGCAGGGCGAGCTGATGATCGTCCAACTGACTGTGGATGCGAGCGGGACGTTAAGAGACCATCTGGTGATCGAGGAGCTGCTGCCGGCTGGACTGGAGATCGAGAATGCCCGCCTGAGCGCCGCGCCGTCCGCCAACCGGAACAGAGACGCCACGACCATGTCGGTCCGTCATCTCGACATCCGGGACGACCGGCTGGTCGTTTTCCCCGAAGCTCTTGCCGGCCGATGGACTTTTCGCTACTCCGCGCGCGCCGTCACTCCGGGAACCTTCGCGCTGCCGCCCGCCGCCGTCGAGGCCATGTACGATCCTGCCGTAGCAAGCCGCGCCGGCGCGGGCACGTTCATTGTGGAATCATGGTGAAAGAGACATGAGAACAAACGGGCATTCGGGCGGACGGGCGCGGCGGCGCGCATGCGTCGCGCTGGCTCTGGCGCCTGGTCTTGCGCTGTGTGTCGCCTATCGGCTGACATCCCCGCCCGCGCTGGCGCCCATGCCCGCCGGAACGGCCTTGCTTGATCGCGACGGCTTGCCGTTGCGGATTGTTCTGGCGGCAGACGATGCCGACCGCCGGCCAGTCGCCTATGCGTCCGTCAGTCCGTGGGCCGTGAAAGCGCTGATAGCGGCGGAAGACAAGCGCTTTCTGCGTCATCCCGGAATTGATCTCTTCGCCATGGCGCGCGCCTTGGCGCAGAACGCGGTTCGCCGTCGTCGGGTTTCGGGCGCGTCCACCATCTCGACCCAGGTGATTCGGCTGGCGGAGCCGCGTCCGCGCACGTGGACCACGAAGCTGATCGAAAGCGTCAAGGCCCTGAAGATGGAGCGCGCCAGCGACAAGCAATCCATTCTGGAACGCTATGTCAATACCGCTCCCTTCGGCGGCAATTTGTCCGGCATGGAATCCGCCGCCAGAGTCTATTTCGACAAAGCGGCCGCCGATCTCTCCCTTGCCGAAGCCGCCTTGCTGGCGGGCCTTCCGCAAGCGCCCGCTCGTTTGCGGCCCGACCGCCATCCGGCGGCCGCCCGCCAGCGCATGCGCTATGTGCTCGATCGCATGGCCGCCCTCGATTTCATTACGGCCGAGCAGCGCCTCGCGGCGCTGCGGCAGCCGCTGAACGCCGGACCCGTTCCCCGTCCGTTCCACGCCCCGCACTTCTGCGATTTGGCGCAGCAGCGCCTTGACCGGCGCCGGGGCCCGCTGCGCACCACGCTCGATCTCGGCATGCAGCGGGAGGTCGAAGCGATCGTCGCGACGCATTTTCGCGCGCTGGCCCGGGAGCGGATTGACGGCGCGGCCGCCGTCGTGATCGAAGTCGAATCCGGCGCGGTACGGGCGCTGATCGGCTCGCCCGACTATTTCAACCGCGAGCGCAACGGAATGGTCAACAGCGCTGTGGCGGCCCGGTCGCCGGGCTCGGCCCTGAAACCGTTTCTGTACGCCTTGGCGCTGGATCGGGGAACGCTGACTCCCGGCGCGAGGCTCGACGACTCGCCCATGCGCCTGCGCGGCATGGCTTCCGGCAATTTCGACGGACGCTTTCGCGGATCGGTAACGGTGCGCGAGGCGCTTGTGCTGTCGCTCAACATCCCCGCCCTGCATGTTGTTTCGATGAACGGTTTGCGCGATACGGTCGCGCTGCTGCGCGATCTCGGCTTGCGCACCCTGACCCGCCCGGCCGAAGACTATGGACTTGGCATCGCGTTGGGCGGCGGCGAAGTCTGCCTGCTCGATCTTGCCAACGCCTATGCCTGCCTGGCTCGTCAGGGCGTCTATCTGCCCTACCGGCTGACCGAAGAGGACGATTCCGGCGGCGCGGCTTGGAGAATCTTTTCGCCGGAAGCCGCCTATATGGTGGCCGATATGCTGGGCGGCCAGGAGCGCAGTCTCGACCTGTACGGCCACATTGCCGATGCCGAGCTGCCGCGCTTTGCCTGGAAAACCGGCACGTCTTCCGGATTCCGCGATGCCTGGACAATCGCATGGAACCCGCGCCATGTTGTCGGGGTATGGCTGGGCAACCACGACGGAGCCGGATCGTCTGCGCTGATCGGCGCGCGTTCGTCCGCCCCGCTTGCCGCCGATATCTTCCGCGCGATCGGCAGGGGCGCGCATGATCCTTGGTATGCGCCGCCAGCGGGCTTGCGCGAACGGATGACTGCCGACGGCGACCGGGAATGGCATATCCCGGGAATTTCCATCCCGGCACAGGCGACACGCCGCGCCGAGGAGACTTTGACCATCGTATTCCCGGTGGACGGATCGGTGTTCTCGCTGGCGCCCGAGCCTTGTTCCGGGCGGAAACTGTTCTTGCGCGCCGCAGGCATGCCGCCCTCCACGCCCCTGCACTGGTTTGCCAACGGGCGCTATCTGGGCGAAGCAAGAAACAACGCTCCGTTCCCCTGGTCGCCGCAAGCCGGCGCATGGCAGCTCGCCGTCGTTGCGCCCTGCGGCATGCGCGCCGCAACCGGCATTCGCGTCTTGGAGGGGGGGGGGAGGGGGAGAGAGTGACCAGTAACCAGTAATCAGTGATCAGTTCCAGAGACCTCTGCCTTTGGGATCTCGTCCTCGTCATCGTCCTCGTCGTCGTTTTCGGACTCGTCCTCGATTTCTTTCTCGTTTTCTCCCGTTAGCTTTGTCGAGGACGAGAACGAGCACCGTTCGCTCCGCTCACCGAGGACGATTGTCCCCGTCATCCTTTCTTCATTCTTTCCGCAGAACATTCGTATTAGACGGCTTGATTTCGTGAATACATCAAATCGTCCATTTCGCCCTTTTCACGGTAGAAGATGCCTGCCGCGCCCCTCGTTCGTTGCGGAAGCCGTATTCGCTGTTTTCTGTTCCCGCCGATGCATCCTCGATGCGGGTCCATTTCCGTTTCCAGGCCTTGCGCTGCTTCCGGCTCAAACCGAATCTCCTCCATGAACGGTTCCGAAAGATGCGGCTACCAGCGGCTGAGGATGGCGCGGGCCAGGCGGCGGCCGGCTTCGCGATACTGTTTCGGCGTCATCGGCGCGGTTCCGCACAGGCCGTAGGGGATTTCCATGCTGAGCGCGGGGCAGTTGAACTCGTCGCGAACGAAATCGGTCAGACGCGCCGTGGTCCAGCGCGAAGGATAGTTGGCCGTGCGCGCGAAAGTTTCGGCGGCGAATTCCGGACCGAGTTCCTGGCGCAGAATGTTGATCCAGGCCTGGTCCGCGCGCTGGGCGGCCGCATCTTCGGTGGTTCGTTGAAAGACGTAGAATCCGTCGTGTTCGCACAGGCCGGGCGCGTGCAGATCCAGAACCAGTTCAGGCCGGCAGAGCGCCGCCCAGCGCCGCATGTCGCGCTGGATGGCAAGCGTTTCGTGGCGCATGGGCGGTTTGCCCCAGGCGCGGTTGAGATCGTAAGGGAAGGCGTCTTTGCCGTAGTCGCCTGCCAGCACGCCGTCCAGATCGGCGAAGGGCACGGCCCAGACCCGCCATGGCGCGCCGGATTTGCGGCGTGAAATACCGTCGAGCATGCCGTCCAGAACCCAGGAACCGGGCGCTTCGCCCGCATGCTGGCGTGCCAGCAGATACAGGCCGCGCGGCTGTCCGCCGCGCAACGATGCCAGGCTGGCGTTGTTGTCGAGCCGTGTCAGGACATTGCCGCGTTGCGTGAGCCCGATGGCCTCCTCGTGCCAGTAGCCTTTGCTGCGCTGCAACAGAACCCGCAAATCGTCCGGCAGGTAGGGATGGGTCAAGGCGATTTCCACGGGCGCGACGGGGTAGGGGAGCGCCCATTCCAGCACGGACTGGCCGTCGGGAAGCTGACGGACGGACGGCGGGGGCAGCCGCAACCAGTTCTTGCCGTCCGCGCGGTAGACCGGCCGGCAGAATTCGGGGTTGCCATAGCCGCCCAGAAGATTGCCGAAAAAGCGCAGGGCCAAGCGCAGGGTTTCCGGCATGGGATCGGGCGGGGCATCGTCGGCGACGCGAAAATCGAACCACAAGGCTTCCGGGCCGCCATGCGGGTCGGCGGTGAAAACCACGGCCGGATCCGCGCCTTCGTTCCGTTCGAGCACGCGAACATTGGCGCCGGGAAACTTGTCGTCTATGCGGAGAGCCATGGCGAGTTCCTTTCAGTCTGAAAACGGCCGGTCAATCATTGTGACGAGATTGCCACGCCTCTTCCTCCAACGCAAACTGCCTCGTAAACACCGCCGATTCTAACTCCGTCGTCACCTTTGCCGTAAACGCCAACGACATGTCTGCCACCCGCCACCCGACATCCGCCTTCGCGACTTCCGCCTACGCGCTTCGCGGCTACGGCGGACATGACGGCGTGGCATGCCCGACACGCGACACGCGACATGCGACACTCTCCCGCCAGTTGCCTCGCATTACTCGTTTGCATTGGCAGAAACGCGTGAGTCAGTCGCTACGGAACCGAGGCGACGACCAGACGGAATCCGACGGTATCCGAGCGGGCGTCTGGCAGGTCCATGCCGCGATAGTCCACGAGCAGAGCGTGGCTCGGGTCGTAATCCCAACTGCCGCCTTTGCGGACCTTGCGGGTCCGGGACTCGTCGTACCAGTCCTCGCACCATTCCCAGACGTTGCCGCCCATGCCGTACAATCCCCATTCGTTGGCGCCGCTTTGTTCCACCGGGCAGGAGACGGGGTGGCCGTCGTCGTAGTTTTCGATGCCTTGCCAGTCGGAGAGGTTTCTTTGGGCGGCGGCATCGGAATAGTTGCCGTAGCGCGGCGGCCATTCGCTGCCCCAGGGAAAAAGCCGATGGTCTCCGCAGCGGGCGGCGACGGTCCATTCGCGCTCGGTCGGCAATCGGGCCTTGAACCCGGCGGGCAGCCGGTTCGGGAAACGGTTGTTCAGCCACTGGGCAAAGGCCTTGGCCCGATGCCAGCTTACGCGCACGACCGGCTGGCGGTCGCCGTCGAGGCTGAATCCTTCGCGGAACAGGCTGCGGTGTTCGGAGTCGAAGCGGCGGAACTGTTCGTTGGTTGTTTCGTAGCGGCTCATCCACAAGCCGAGCGGCTCGATCCAGACGAAGGTCATTTCGATGTCGCGTCCGAGCGGGAGAACGAGCGTGCGTTCTGGGCCGACGCGCGGCGGTTCGGCGGGCAGGATCGTTTCCGGCGGTTCATCGGCGCGCGGGTCGGGCGTTTCGTCGTCGGGCGTATCGAGTGCAAGCGCGGGTTTCGGCATTGGCCGACGCGGCGTGCGTTGCGTTCGTTCGGCGGCGAGGTCGCGAGCGGCCAGCCGGGCGGCGATGAGCAGCGCGGTATCGTGCGCGCTATGCTTCACGGCCCAATCCAGCGGGGCGAGCCCCGCGCCGTCCACGCGGTCGAGACAGGCGCCGCGTTCGATCAGGCGGGCGACGGTGTTGGTGGCGTTGCGTCTGGCGGCCCAGTGCAGGGGCGTGACGCCGGCGCCGGCGGTGTCGTTCGGGTCGGCGCCCCGGTCGAGCAGCAGGTCCAGCGTGTCGGCGGCGTCGCGGCTGGCCGCCCAGTGCAGCGGCGTGAAGCCGCCGCCGGTGCGCGCGCGCAGATCGGCCCCGTGCCCCAGAAGCAGGCTGGCCATGATCCGATGGTTCGCGGCCGCCGCCACGTGCAACGGGACGATTCCGTCGCGCAAGGGCAGGTTGATCAGGCGCGGGTTGGCGCCGAGCATATCGTCCGCCTTGACCAGTTCGTTGCGCGCCACGGCCTGGTGCAATGCGCGCGGATCGCCGGCGCCATCGGCGCATGGCGGGGCCGACAGCGCCAGCGTCAGGGCGGCGAGAAACAATTCTGCGCGAAACATCATGGGCTTGCCTTAGGAACGCCATGCCTTTTTGCATGTGTCTGTCGGCAATCTAGCCCCGATGGCGGGCGAGAATCAATCTTTTTCGTCGCCTTGGTTTTAATTCGCTAGCGCCTCAATCTGGAATATTCGTATGAGAACCATTGAGGGGAACCAATGGCGAGAACTTGTTCCAGAAGAACGACCTGTCCGGAAACGGGAAAGGGCAAAGGGGCGGTTCCGGATTCGGCATCGGGCAACGCCGGCGTCGGCGCGCTTCGCGCGCTGGCGGGCGTCCCCACGGCGGGACGAAACGCGCTGAATCGTTCGACGGGCCTGAGCGTGCCGGCAAAGGCGCCGTATCGGCCTGTGTCGGGGACATGCAGGCGAACGGTCGTGTGAACGACGGGTTCCGCACAAATCGGCAGCGCGACGCGGACCTGGCCGCGGCCGCGTTCGTCGGGCGGGCTGCCGTCTTCCGCATAGACGATTTCCACGAACAAAGGCGCTCTGGCGCACATCCCTTCGGGCCGGGCGAGCGGCAGAAGCAAGGCGCCGGATTCGTCCTTGACAGGTCGAGCGGGATGGTCGGCCACGGAAACGTTCCACAGATCGGCGGTTTCCGGCAGTTGCAAACGAAGGAACCGTTGGTGATCGTCCGACAGCGTGTAGACTGCTCTCGTCATGCGTTTCCCGTCGAAAGTCTGGTGCATGACGAAGTTCGCGCGAGCGATGACGTTTCTGGCCGTGCCGATTTCCCTGTGCCGGCGGACGGTCAGTCCAATTTCGAAATCGGGGCGGGCGTAGCGATAGGCCAGAAGAACAGGCTGGCCGGTCATGGCGGCAAGTTCGGCCGAAAGTTCGCCGGGGTCCACGGGATAGGCGAAGGCCGCGCTGTCGAGGCCGATATCCATGCCGGGTTGGGCCACAATGGCCACCTGTCCCGTTTCCCGGCTGTTGTTGGCCACGGTCATGACGGGGACGACGATCCGGTTGCCGTCGTCCGTGGCGAGGGCCGATTCGTAGCGGATGTCGAGCGTGTACGGACCCAGGATTTCCTTTTCGAGATGGACGGAAAGCGTATGGCCGGAGATGCGCCAGTCCCGAATGTGCGGGCCGACAAGTTCGAGCACGGCGGTGCGGGCCGGCATCATCAGCTTAAGTTCGCGGGCGGGCGCATGAAGAATGCTGAAGACCGTTCGGGCGCGGCCGGTTATCGTCCCTTCGGCGATCGAGACGAGCGTGCGGGTTTCCGCATGGAATGTCGGGGATGTTTCCGGCAAAGCGGGCAGCGCGCTTCTCCATGTCAGACAGACGGGCGCCAAATCCGGCAGGGCCGCTGTCACGCGGGTGGTTCCGTCGCTTTCCGTCATGAGAACGGATTGCGCGTTCCGCACTTCGATTTCCAGTCCTTCTTCCTGGAAGAGCGCGTCGAGCCGGCACGTGACCGATGGCGGGCGTTCGAAGGAGACGCGGTGTTTTCCGTCGGATTCGGTGGCGGCGACGGCAAAACCGATTTCGGCTTCGAGGGCGCCTCCGGCCCGGGTGAGCAGCCAGTAGCGCCCGTCCTCTAGATGCAGCCATGCGCCGCGCGGGAGCCGGATGCGCGTAATGGCGACATCCCCGGACACGAGCGGGATTCGGTTCCAGACTCCGCGCGTGAATATGCGGATGGCGAAACGGCTTTCGAAGCGGGCGCCCTCCGCCGAAATTTCCGTGCCGACGAATTCCGATGCGGCGATCATGAACGGGACGCCTGTCGGGACTTCGGGCGGCTTCCGGAAGAATGCGTTTCGATGCCGCGCTCCCGCCGCGGCCAGGATGGCGAGCGCGAGCAGCAGGGCCGCCCAGACTTTGCGAGCCGTTTTCGCCCTGGCGCCTTTCCTTTCGGGCACGGTTTCCGGGCCGGCATCCGAGTTGACGGGTTCGGCGATTTCGCCGGGCTGATCCAGCATTTCGGCCGTTTCGGCCGTTTCGGCCGTTTCGGCCGTGCGGCGCTCCAGTGACGGCCGATCCGCTCCGATGCGTTCGCCACCATGTTCTTCGGGGTCGGCATCGTCGTTTCGCAGGGCGGTTTCCGGCTCCGGATTCCGGGAAGAATCGGATGCGTTTTGCGAGCGGTTAGTTGTGCTTGCATGTTCATTGTTCATGGTGTGCGGCTCCTTTCTATTGCGCGGAACGGTTTCTCGTTTTCAGTTTGCACGGTCAA
>SLKS01000215.1 GCA_007134465.1 Kiritimatiellia bacterium
GAAAACGCTCGAAGATCAACCCGTACCGCAACGGATCGATCGCCGTAATGCCCAGCACATAGGCGACCAAACTGCCGCCACCGGAACCGCGACCGGGTCCAACGGGAATCTTGCGGTCGTGCGCGAAACGGATGAAGTCCCAGACCACGAGAAAATAATTGACGAATCCGGTTTTCTCGATCACGGCCTTCTCGTCCAGAAATCGCTTCCAGATCGTCTGCTCGCGCTCGTTTTTCGGATGCGCGGGATCGGCCACGCCATACCGTCGGCGAATGCCTTGCACAGCCAGCTCCACAAGATACTCGCTTTGCTTCTTGCCGCCCGGCGCCTCGAAAACCGGAAAATGGAGCTGATGGAAATCCATCTCGAACTGGCACTGTTCCGAGATCGCCAGCGTCCGGTCCAGGCAGCCTGGAAATTCCTTTTCAAGAAACTCCATCTCCTCGCGCGTCCGCAGATAGAACTCGTCCGTCCGATAACGCATGCGCTTGGGATCGCTCATGACGGTCTGGGTCTGCAGGCAAAGCAGCACTTCGTGGGCGGAGGCATGCGCTTTCTCGAGATAGTGCACGTCGTTGGTCGCCACGATCGGCAGCCCGGTCGCCTGCGAGACCGCCTGCATGCCCGCATTCGCCTTCTTCTGTTCCGGAAGGCCATGATCCTGAACTTCGAGAAAGAAACGGTCGCGCCCAAGAATGTCGGCATACAGGGAGGCGGTCTCGATTGCGCCTTTCGGGTCGTCGTCAATCAGCCGGCGGGCCACCTCGCCCTTTACGCAAGCGGACAGTCCGATCAGCCCTTCGGCGTGTTCCGACAGCAAATCCTTGTCGATTCTCGGCTTGTAGTAGAACCCTTCCAGATGCGCCTTGGAAACCAAGTGCACAAGGTTGTGGTATCCAACTGAATCGGTCGCCAACAGAACCAAGTGGCGATTGTCGCCGTCCGACCGGTCGCTTTGCTTGTCCAGACGGCTGCGCGGCGCCACATACACCTCGCAGCCGATGATGGGCTGAACGCCTTTGGCTTCCGCCGCCTTGTAGAAATCCACCGCGCCGTACATCACGCCATGGTCCGTCATGGCCACAGCCGGCATGCGGTGGCGCAAAGCCGCGTCCATCAGCGGTTCGAGATGACAGCAGCCGTCCAGCAGGCTGAATTTGGTATGGACATGAAGATGAACGAACGGTTTCGATTTCACGCGGGCCATACTAAAGAAGCGCTCCGAAAAGAAAAGCCTTTTTCTATGGAAAATAATTGCGTTTGGCCATAGACAAGCGCGCCGGAAAACAATAGGGTTCGGGACAGTATTCGGCAAGGAAAGGAAAGCGTTCATGAGCATACCGGATCCCCGGGCGCGCGCAAGAATCGAACGCGCTATCGAGCGCAGCGCGGCCGTCGTCGCCTCTTTGACAGAGCAGGCCGACACGCTGCAAGCCGTCTGCGAGGCAACCGTCTCCGTCTTGAAAGCCGGCAACAAGATTCTGGCCGCCGGCAACGGCGGAAGCGCGGCCGAAGCCATGCATCTGGCCGAAGAGCTGACAGGCCGTTTCCGAGCCGACCGCGTTCCCCTGCCCGCCATCGCGCTGAATGCGGACTCCACCGCGCTGACCTGTATCGGCAACGATTTCGGATTCGAGCATGTGTTCGGCAGGCAAGTCCAGGCGCTCGGTCGCCCGGGCGATCTTCTTGTCCTGTTCAGCACGAGCGGCAACTCGCCCAACCTCGTTCAAGCGCTCGGCGCCGCCCGAAACCAGGGGATGACAACGCTTTGCCTGCTGGGTCGCGGCGGCGGAGCGTTGGCGGGGCTGTCGGACCTCGAAATCATTGTGCGCAGCGACGATACCGAACGGGTTCAGGAGGCGCACCAGACGGTCGTACACCTGATTCTCGATGCGGTCGAACAGGCTTTCGCCAACGTCAAGGAGGACTGAATCGTGAACGCAGGAATCCCGTCCCATAAGCCCGTTGTGGAATCGGAAACGGAGCGGGCCACGATCCGTTGCCTCGGTCTCGCGCTGTTGGCTCTGGCCGTTTTGCCGTCCCTGCCGGCACGGGGCGATTTGGCCGTTACCCTCCGAATCGAGCATAGCGAAACCTTGCAATATGAACCTGTGCTCGCGCAGGTCGAAATTGTCAACGAAAGCAGCCGGCCGTTCATTGTGGCGCGCGACGTGGCCCCGCTTCCTACCCTGTCGTTTGAGATCGTCAGGGAAGGCCGCCGCGCCGTATCTCGCCGCAAGGAGGGCAGGCTGCTTCAAAACGTATACATTCTGCCCGGAAGAAGAGAAACGGTGCCCGTACTTGTCTCGCGCTGGTACAATTTGACGGAAATGGGGCGGTACAGAATCGCTGCCACAGCCGAATGGAACGGAGTGGAATACAGGTCCAATCAGTCCATGCTGAACATTGTGCGCGGACTCGAACTGGCCCGCACAACAATGCCCATGCCCGGCCAGCCGCGCCGCCGACTGCACTGCACCCTGCGCTACTGGCCACGCGGCAAGGAGGAACACCTGTTTCTGACCGTTCAGGACAGCGCCGGCGAAACGTCCTTTGGCGTGATTCGGCTCGGAACAGTCTTAAGAGTCTCCAAACCGCGTATCGAACGCGCCGACGGAAACCGCCTGCGCACAGTCCACCAGATTTCCCCCAACGTCTATATGCATGGTCTGTTCCGTGTTGGAACCGACGGCGTGGAAACCTTGGAACGAACCCTGCGCACCGCGAGCGGCGAACTGTACAAGCCGCCGGCCAGGCCAGAGCCGGGCCCCGCATCCCCGCAGACGCCGCCAGCCCGGCCATAGAGCCTTTTTCAAGAAGATACACGCTTTTACGTATATGTTTTCCGTGCTTGCCTCGCCGTAGGCTTTGCGAAGGCGGGTATTCCGCGTTTTCCGTGGTAGAAAAACAAATTGGGTTGCGAGCGCAGCCCGCCTTAAGCTTTTGCCCATACGGAGAGCACATGAGCGAAACTGAAAAAAAGAAACGCATCCGTACAATCGTCGCGCGTCACGCCAAAGAGGCCTGCCGCGTTTCGGACGCCATCGCCGACTATGCCGAGCTGGGGCTGCAGGAAGTCCAATCGTCCCGCGCTCTGGCCGATTTTCTGCGCCAACGCGGATTCGATATCGCCTTTCCATGGCGCCACATGCCAACGGCATTCCGAGCCGTTCGCGGTCGCGGCAAGCCAAGCATCGGACTGCTGGCGGAATACGATGCCCTGCCCGATTGCGGACTCAAGCCCGGCGAACCCGGCCATGGCTGCGGCCACAATCTGCTGGGCGCCGCCTCTGCGCTGGCCGCCGTCGCCGCCGCCGAGGCGCTCGCCGCGCGCAAACTGCCCGGCCGCATCGTGCTGTGGGGCTGTCCGGCCGAGGAGCTGCTGGACGGCAAGGTGTACATGGCGCGCGACGGCGCCTTCCGCAACCATGACGCCATCCTGGCCTGGCATCCGGAAACCGGAAACCGGGTGCGCCATGTCGGCGGGGCGGCAATGGACAGCGTAACATACGAGTTCTTCGGCAAAACCGCGCACGGCGCCTATGCGCACGGCGGCCGCAGCGCGCTGGACGGCGTCATGCTCATGGATGTTGCCGCCAACTATTTGCGCGAACACGTGCCCGACAATGTTCGCATCCACATGTGCGTGCCGTACGGCGGCGATGCGCCCAACGTGGTGCCCGGCTACGCCTGCGGCTGGTATTTCGTGCGCGGCCGCGACCGCGCGCAGGTGGACGCCATCCGCAAACGTCTGGACGCCTGCGCGCGCGGCGCGGCCCTGGCCACGGAAACCCGCGTGACTGTCACACGCCTGACCGGCGTCTACAGCCGGCTGCCCAACGAAGCGATATCGCGAGCCCTGCTGGACAATTTCAAACTGTTCGGCGCGCCGCGCGTCTCCGAAGCCGACCGCCGCCGCGTCCGTGCGCTGGGCGGCGTCGCCAATTTCGACGCGAAACTGCAAACGGAACTGAAAGAGACGCCGGGCTACGCCTCCAGCGACGAAGCGAATCTGTCATGGCTGGCGCCCATGAGCGTGATCGGCGTGGCCTGCAAATCGCGAGACGCTGTCGGCCATCACCGGGACACAACGGCGCAGGGAACACTGCCGTTCGCCCATCGCGGCTTGTGCCGGGCCGCCGAGGTTCTGGCTGCCACCGCGCTGGATCTGTGCCGCGATGCCGGCTTGCGACGCCGCGCCATGAACGAGTTTCGCCGCGCCACGCGCGGCTTCGTCTACGACCCGCTCGTCGCCAAACGCCAGAAAATCCCCGGCGCGCAACCCGAACGCAGAGTTCAATAGACCGCCCTTTCTTTATGAAAGCATGCTGCTGGCTTTGTCCGAGGAACAGGCAAAGGAAGCATTCCGAAGCGCCGCGCGCGGAAGCTATGTTCAGTCTGCGCTGCGCCAGTTTCTGTTCAAAGAAATCGAGGCCGGAAACAGCTCGCCCGCAGACTTGGATTGAATCCATACGTTTGCGGAAAAGGAGAAGAGAAAATGCGAACCGTAAGATGCCGTATCTGGATTCACGTTGTCGGTTTCGGGCTTGCGTATGGAGCGGCATGCGCGGCCGAGCTGGCCGAAGGGCCTGTCGCCGCGAAAACGGAAGCGGGCGTCGAAATCGCCTTCCGTGCGGCGGAGGCGACCGATGTCGAGGTCGCCATCCTGAACGCGCAGGGCCAGGTGGTTCGCCATCTGGTCGCCGGCCGTCTGAACGGCCCGAAACCGCCGCCCACGCCATTGCGGCCGGGTCTGGAACAGACCGTTGTCTGGGACGGGCGCGACGATGACGGCCAGCCGGCGACGGGCGGCCCTTTTCGCGCGCGCGTGCGTACCGGGTTGCGACCGGTCTTCGACCGTTTCATTGCCGACACGCGTGAAAACCAGGGAGCCGTGCGCGCCCTGGGCTGCGACGAACAAGGCCGGCTGCTCGTTCTGTCCACTTGGTCCGCGCCCAACGGGCATTATCCGGGCGCGGAAATCAAGCGGTTCGACCGGGACGGGCGCTATCTCAACCAAGTGGCCCCGTTTCGGGCCGGTCTGCCGCCCGACCGTCTGGCGGGGGTCGAATGGATAACGCCTGCGGACGGCGGCATGCCTGTTCCCGTGGTTCATCATGGCGGCAATCACAGCGTTATACCTGTATTCGGCGGCGCGCGCCAACCTTTGCTGACGCGGCCGGACGGCAAGCTGCTGCTGGTGAACAGCACCATGGGCGACGGCCCGCACGGATTCAGATCGAGCGAACGCCGCATTCTCGTTCTGGACCCGGACGGCGGCCTGGGCGAAGATTGGCGCGGCCCGCTTGTCGCGCGCGCCGAATGGGGCGGTGGCGGCTACATCGCGCCCGCGCTGGCGCCGGACGGAAAAACCATCTACCTTTCCGGCTACCGCCAACGGGGCGTGCCCGTCCCTGTCGTAACCCGAACCGCGTGGGGCGCCGAAGGCGAACCGGAAATATTTCTGGGCGAAGCCAACAAACCCGGCGCCGAACCGGCGGGATTGGTCGAGCCGCGCGGCTTGGCCACGGACGCGGAAGGGCGCCTCTACGTGTGCGACAATGCCGCCGGACACGTGGCGATTTTCTCGCCGGACGGCAAGCGGGTCGGCCAGATTCCCGTCGAGCATCCGGACATGGTGGCCGTGCATCGCCGAACCGGCGCCGTCTATGTGCTGACCGTCAGGCCCGATCCCAAGCGCAACCATGGCCGCAACTGGGGCCAGGGCCATAATTGGAGCCAGGGCAAACGCCTGTTGAAGTTCGACAGTCGCGAAGCGACCGAACCGTCGGCATCGCTGGATTTGCCAACCAGCCCGGCAAGAACACTGTTCGCCCTCGACGACGCAAGCGAAGAAACCGCGTTATGGATCGGATCGGTCGCCTGGGGCAACCGGGAAATCATGCGAGTGGCCGATGAGGGAACCGCTTTCGGCGAGCCGTCCTATCCCATTCGCGACCGGGTTCCCGAAAGCGCGTTGAGAACCGGATATGTGGCGATTACAGTGGATCCGCACACCGAAGAAGTATGGGCCAGCCGTCAGGAAGCGCACAGTTGGCAGGGCAGCCCGTCCGCGCGCCGCTTCGATGGACGCACAGGCGAATTTCTGGGCCGCGTCACGCTGGCCCGCAAAATCACACGGCCGGCATGGGGCGAAATCGAATTCGCCCATGACGGCAAAACCGTCCTGCATCAAACGACCTACGGAGAATTGCCCGTGCGATTCGACCGCAAGGGACAGCCCGCGCCCTGGCCCGGCAGGGAAAAGGATCAGGCGGCGGTTCTAGGCGAGAAAGCGCAACTGGCGCAGGGATTCATGCATCCGCGCGGGCTGACCCCCGCGCGCGACGGCGGCTTCTACGTGGCGCATCATCGCACGTACCGTTCCTTCAATAACGGACGGGTCAGCCGGGTCGGACCCGACGGCGCCATTGCCGAGGAGAATCTGGTGCATGCCGACGTGCCGATCGGCGGCGTCCGGGTCGGCCGCGAAGGACATATCTACGCCGGCGTTCATCTTAAGCCGGCGAAACAGTTCCTGCCCGACTGGTTTTCAATCTTCCCGGACGGACATCTGCTGCCCGTGCCCGAACCGCCCGCCAACTGGGGCTCGGAACCCGGCCAGATTCCGCCGGAGCCCGCCTCCTGGTATGTCGAGCAGTACGGGGCGGTAGTCAAATTCAAGCCGCAAGGCGGGCGCCTGACCTTCGCCGAGAACGGCCCGTGGTTCGCGCCGAACCTGGGCGGCGAACGCGACGGATGGACTCCGGAATGGCGAACCGGCAAAGGTTCGGTGGCCGCCGAGGGCAAGGAATGGCTTTGGTACGGTCTGGCGCCGATCCCGTCGCGGCGCGGCACATCGCGAAGATTGGGCGGCCCTCGTTGCAACTGCCAGACGGCGCGCTTCGACCTCGACCCGTACGATCGCCTCTACGCGCCCGACGTGTTCCGATTCAGCGTGGCTATGCTCGATGCGAACGGCAACCTGATCGGCCGGTTCGGCCAGTACGGAAACGCGGACGATGTCGCGGACGGAACGGCGATCCCCCTGGCCTGGCCCCATGCCGTGACGCTCTCGCGCGAAGCGGCCTATGTGGCCGACATGGTCAGCCGCCGCATTGTCCGCGTCCGGCTCGACGCAACAAACGAAAGCCTCTGCGACCTGCCATGAAGGGAACAGCGCGACACTCTCTTCCCTGGCACGCCTCTATTCCTCGAACATGCGAAAATCCAATTCCTGCGGCACGGGGCAAGCGACGAACCCGACTTCTTAGCGCCATTCCAAACAACATGCACGTCTTTTGGGGCGTATCCCGACTGCCATCGGTTCTTCATGCCGAGCCGCGCAAGTCCCCGTGTCACGTGGCTACGCGCGGAAGCGACGCCGCCGGTCGCGCGGCGGACGAATCCAGAAAACGCAGGAGATTGCCGGAAAAATAGAGGCGCAAATCCTCGTCGTTCAGACCCGCCTCACTCAGAATGGCCGTATCGCGTTCCGTCCATTGCCGGACCCACTCCGCATTGTAGGCGCCCGTGTCGCTATCGGACCCGAAAACGACATTGTGGCGAATGTCGTAGCCGACTCCGAACAGCTTCGTAAGCGCCTCGCGGCGATAGACAGGCGGCGTTCCCGGCGTCGTATCCACGAACATCTCCACCCCCCGCTCGTTGCCGGATGCGCGCGCGTTCAGAAACTTGCCGTAGACGGCGATCAGCTCGTCGCACCATGGCCATGCCATGTGCGCGAGAGCGAAACGCAATCCGTCCACTTCGAGAAGCGGTTCGAATTCGGCCGGACGATTGAATCGCGACGATGGCTTGCCATCCCAGAGAATGCCGGCATGAAACAGAATCGGTTGGCGGGCGCGGGCAACGAGAGCGACGATGTCCAGAACGCGCTTGTCGCCGGGATGAAACCGGTCGCAAATGATTTTGAACCCGCGTATGCCCCGTTCCGTCGCCAGCGCCACCTGTTCGTCCGCGCCCTCTTCCAGCGGATCGATCCAGAAGAAAGGGAAAAGCTCCGGCTCGCCGGCGCACCAGGCCAACACATCGTCCAGTCGTGTTTCCGCCGGAATCTCCGACTGGCCAGCCGCGCTCCTATAGGCCGGGGGCGGCAGAGAGATGACCGTTCCTCCGCGCGCCTTCGCGCATGCCATGCGTTGCCGGAATTCCGAACGGGTATCCGTCAGGGATATCTTGTGAATATGGCCATCCAACAATGTTTCGCTCATGATTGTCCCCTATTGTCAATCACAAGCCAAGCGCAGCCCTTTCCCTGCGCGAAGGCAAGACGGCTATTTGCCCAACCCGAAAAAACCGCGTTTTTTCGGCATGTCAATGCCCTTGAGCGTAACATCGGCTTCGTTCGGCGAGGCGTCTATGACATGCGCGCCCGCCCAGCCGGAAGGCGAAGCGGAAATCTCGAACACAAACGCGACAGGCCCGAACCGGACTTCGTCGCGATTGCGAAGCCGGACAGGTTTCTTCACCTGCTTGCCGTTAACAAAAACGCCGTTCTGGCTTCCCGCATCCTCGATCTCGTAGGCGCCATCGCGCCGGTCGCGAATCACGGCATGCCGCTTGGACACTTTCCTGTCCGTAAGCTGAATCGAATTGCCGACTTGACGTCCGACCGTCGTAACCGATCCCTGCAACACGAACTGCCGCACAAGACGATTGCCGCCATACTGCACAAGCCGCGCATGCATGTTTTCCTCCCTTTTCCAGCCCTTGCCGCGATGAAGCCCGAACGCGTTGAGAAAACTCTACGGCTGCCCTAGCCAGTGGCCGGCGCGCGAGAAGGCGTCGCGCAGGGATCCGCCCATTTTCGACAGGAGACCGCCGTAATACTTTTCAATGCGCGCCGTGATGGTGTCTTCGTCCATGCTGATAATCTTCATTTCCCGCGTGGCATTGGCCGCCGAATCCGAAGCATGGATGGCATTGACCATGATGTTGCTGCCATACTCGCGGCGAACCGAACCCGGCCTGGCCTGGTTCGGATCTGTAACGCCCACGATCGAACGGATCTTTCCTACGGCATGATGCCCTTCGTACACCAAAGCCAGGCAGCCCACGCGCCCCAGTCTCGCCTTGTTGGACGGGGAAACCTCCGACGGCTTGTAGCCGGTCATGAATTCGACAATGCTCTCGAATTGCTGGCGCGCAAACACGGGGCCCAACTGTTCGCACACGCTGATGAGACACTTGTCGGGTATAGGGAACCCGAATTCCCGAGCCAAAGCGTCGGCGGCACGCTTCGTGCCGAACTGGGGGAATTTCGCGCGCAGCGCGTCGAACACGGGCGCATAGAATTCCTCGGCCTGAGCCACGGTCATGTGAAAACGTTTCACGCCCGTGATCCGCAGGCCGGAGGCCGAAAGAATGTCAATGATGTTGCCCGGTCGCGAACTGGGGATGCGGAAATTGTCGGGCTTGAGCAGCACGAGCGTCTTCTCGACGGAATCGCCAACCGGCACGTCCGCCGCCGGATCGCCAATCACAGGCGCGCGCGCGGCGTAGCGCGCCCACAGACAGAGCGTGGCCGCCGCCCGTTTGCGCGTGGGCGAGACGAGCACGGCCGGCTCGTAATAGCGGACCTGTCCGTTTTCGTCGAGAATATAGTCCCCGTAGGTATCCCGCACGGTTTCGCCGCTGCCGCTTTTCAGGGTCGCGCTGCCGGTCACGTCCCAGATTTTGCGAATGGCGTCCTCGCCCTCGAACAGCAGCATCATCACCCGTCGCGCCCGCCCGGTGACGGGATCGGGACTGTAGGACGTTTGAATGTAATCGGCTATCAGCTTGCAAGTCTCGCGCTGGGTCGGGTCTATCGTTCGGATCAGCCGCGAGTAGCGGTCCACCAGCTCCTTGCCCGGCGCGAACATGCGGGCGCCGACGAAATCCAAATCCGTCCGCCGCATGTAGCGGGCAATGACGCCGCCCGTTCGCGATTTGGCGATCGTATAGGGGTTGATCAGAACGAACGCGAGTTCTTTGGCCATAACAATCCCTTTTTCGAGTGGCAAATGGAGGCACACTGCCACAAATATCCGCCCACGTCAAAGAAGAAGTTGACGAAGCAAGCCGGATGTGTTTCAGATGATAGGCATGGATTCTCTCGAACTGGCCAAGGCATGTCTCGAACTCGAAGCCCGCTGTCTTCTCGACACGCGCGACCGGCTCGGCGACGAGTTTCGCCAGGCGGTTGCCATCCTGCTCGACGTCTTGCGCAAGGACGGCACGATCGTGACGACAGGCGTAGGGAAAAGCCTGCATATCGCCCAGAAAATATCGGCCACACTGTCCAGCACGGGATCGCCCAGCGTAGTCCTGCATCCGTCCCAGGCCACCCATGGCGATCTGGGCATCGTGCGACCGAAGGACGCCTTGCTTGCGCTGAGCTACAGCGGAGAATCGGACGAGTTGCTCGACATCCTTCCCCTTGTCAAGCGCATCGGCGTGCGCATTGTCGCCATCACGGGACAGCCCGAAGGCACGCTGGCGCGCGCCAGCGACGCGATGCTGAACGCTTCCGTCGAACGGGAAGCCTGCCCGTTCAACATGGCGCCGACCAGCAGCACCACGGTGGCGCTTGCGCTCGGCGACGCACTGGCCATGGCGCTGCTGAACGCGCAAGGGTTCCGCAAGGAAGACTATGCCAAACTGCATCCAGGCGGCGCGATAGGACGAGCCCTGCTCCTGCGGGTCTCCGATATCATGCGGGTCTCCGGCCAACTGGCCCGGCTTGACGAACACGCCCTGGTTCGCGACGCCATTGCCGCCATGTCAGCCGCCCGCTCCGGATCTGCCGGCATCGTCGGAGACAACGGCGTTCTGCTCGGGTTCTTTACCGATGGCGACTTGCGTCGCAGCCTGACCCTGCATCGCAACGCGCTCGACTTGCCCGTCGCGCAATGCATGACCCGCTCCCCCGTTGTCGTGCGCGAAGACCAGTTGGCAGTGGAAGCGCTCGCCGTGTTCGAAAAACACCGCATTGACGACTTGCCCGTCGTGGACGAGAACGGACGATGGACGGGCACGATCGACAGCCAGGACCTGCCCCGCTTCAAGATCGTATGAGCCGCTACAGCGTTCTTTCCTTGCCCAGCGCCGCCACGCGCAAGGTGCTAAGCAAAATTTGGAGATCGAGGCTCGCCGACAGGTTCTTGATATAATACAAATCGTATTCCAGCTTGCGACGCGCGTCCGCCACCGAATTCCCGTACGGATAGCGTATCTGCGCCCAACCGGTAAGGCCGGGCATCACATTGAGACGCTCGGAGAAGTACGGAATTTCCCGATCCAGTTGCTCGGTCATCTCGCGCCGTTCCGGACGCGGACCCACCAGGCTCATGTCGCCCCGCAACACGTTGAGCAACTGGGGAAGCTCGTCCAGCCGGAACCGGCGCAACGCCCGGCCCAGCGTCGTGACGCGTTCGTCGTCCGGCGCGGACCACACGGGCCCCGTATCCGATTCCGCCCCCTGGCGCATCGTTCTGAATTTTATCATCCGAAACCTGGCCCCGAAAAGGCCGACTCGCTCCTGAACATACAGAACGGGCCCGGACGGGTCCGTCAGCTTGATCGCCAGCGCCAGCAGCGCCATGGGAACGGCCAGAATCGTCAGCCCCAGACACGACACCGTCAGATCGAAAACGCGCTTGATCCGGCGAATCGCCGGCAAACCGGATTCCATGCTGGCATGCATGAGGTATTCCTCGTCAATCTGGTCGAGGGGAATACGGCCGACGTAGGTTTCCGCCACCTTCAACGGCGTCAGCACTTCCACGCCTTCGAAACGCAAGCGCTTGAGTTCCGGATAGCATTGCCGCACGTCGCGCAAATCGTCCAGCCCGACAATCAGCAAATGCGGCGAGAAGCGCAAGGCCTCGGCCCGTACATTCGCATCCGCGCATTCCTTGATCGGCAGGCCGTCCAACGCCTCGCCGGACTGGCGCGAACCGGCGGCGACCGCGCGGTCTTCCTCGGCGCCACGGCGAACGGGACGCAGAAACCCCACCACGCGATGCAAAGGCAGAACCGCATTGCTTTCCACAATCCGTCGCATCTCGCGCGCGCGTGGGCCCGTGCCCATAATCACTGTTCGGCACACGAACGATTCGCTGCGGAACAGCCGTTGATATACCAGCAGTTTCAGGGTGAGAGCCAGTGCGCTGTAGGCCGCCAGCGTCAGGGCCAGCACGCCGCGACCCGGCGCCATTTTCAGCCATGCGTAGGAAGTCAGGCTGAGCAGGAGCACCGCGAACAGCAAGGAAAACAGCCACGTAACCACCAGATTGAAGCGAGAGTAGGCCGATTGAATCCGATAGCCGCCCGTCAGATAGTTCGCCAGAATGACAGCGCCGAACAGCAGCAGCCAACGCTCCGGATGCGCTCGCGCGTAGTCCAGCCATTCGGCGGGCCCGATCCGTACCCGAACGCCGACCAGCGCGCCAAAGATCAGACAGGCCAGATCCATGACCGCCATGCCGGCCATGCGGGACTGAATATGAGTATGCGTGTGCGCCATGGTCTCAGTCCAAGGGCAGGAACAACTGACGGAACCGCTTTCCCAGCCTGCGACCGAACGACGAAACCTTGCGTCGGGCCCGGCGCGAACCGGGTTCGCTGTCTCCGTAATGGTAGTAGTCGGAGCCGTAACTGTAGGCATAGCTGTAATAGGCGTAGTTCGGATAGAGATAGGAATAGTACAAACTGCCGACCTTGTGCATTTCGATGTCGTTCATGATCAGGCCGATAATGCGCGCATCCTTCAGCATGTCCATGGAGTAGCGAATCAGCGGCTTGGGCGTGCGGTTCACGCGCGCCACGTACACGACAACGCCCATGCCCTGCCCGGCCACGATGGAGGTGTCCGTCACGCGCAACACCGGCGACGTGTCCAGCAGGATGTAGTCGTACTCGTCCTTCATCTCGGCGATCAGCGTGGCCAGCCCGACACTCTGCAACAGTTCGGCGCAATCGCGCGCGCTGCTGCCGCAAGGGCAGAAATCCATGTTGTCGAACCCTGTGCGAACAACCGATTCCTTGAGCGACCGCCCTTTTCTCAGCATATCCGTTACGCCCGGCACACGGTCAATGCCGAACGAACGGTGCAGTCGTCCGCGTCGGATATCCATGTCCACCAGCAGCGTCTTCCTTCCCGCCTGACCAAGGACAATGGCCAGGTTCAGCGTCGTCAGAGTCTTCCCCTCTCGTGAATCCGCGCTGGTGACCATGACGACCTTCTCGCCAATCTTGTCCAATGCGGAAACGAGTCCCACACGCAATGCGCGATAGGCCTCGACCGCCCCTTCGGATTGTTCTTCGGTCACGACCGGCCGCACCGTGCGCTCCAAGTCGCTGTGCACCCAATGCGGCACGCCGCCAAGAAACGGCACGCCGAGTTCGTCTTCCACATCGCTCACCGTTTGCACCCGGTTGTTCAGAATCTCGAGAACCAGCGTGAGGCCGACCCCGACACCCAGCCCCAAAGCGAGCGCTGCCAGAAGAATTTTGGCGGGATCGGGCCAGACAGGCGTCGCGCGCGCGGCAACGGGCGAAACGATTTCGAAGTGCTCGGCCCGCAGTTCGCTGGTCACCAGCAAGTCGTGATAGCGGGCGTACAGGGTGCGGTGATTCGAGACAAACCGTTCCACCACAGCCGCTATGCGGTTGAGTTCGGTGCGGCGCTGGCTGGCCAGCAAATTGCGGGCCTGCCATTTCTGCTCGGCCTCCTCCAGCGCCTTGATCTGGATACGCAGCGATTCGTGCCGGTCGCGCAAACGCTGCGCTTCGATCTGCGCCGCCACGTCAAGCCGGTCGCGCACCTCTTGAATCTCCTTGCGCAAGGCGACGAACTGCGGATGCTCGGGCTTCAGATCGCCGGCCAAGTCGCGCTCCGCTTTCAGCAAGCGCGCCAGCCGCACCCGCAATTCCTGCCAGCCGCGCTCGTGCTCGGACTCTTCCTCCGTTTGGCCGGCGGGCTTGTCCGGCAGCGGAACCGCTTCCCAATCTGGCCCGCCATGCAAAGGGCTGTCGTCCTCGTCGTCCGGCGCCGGCGCAAGCATGCCGGTCTCGCGCGTCAGTTCCGCCACGCCGCGAATCACGCCGACATCGGCCTCGCGCAAGAACGGGTGTTGCGATTCGAGCAGCATCAGCTCCGTGCTCATCTGGTTCTTGCGCTGCATCAGCGCCATGAGATAACGGCTTTCCATCGAACCTTTTGCCTCGACGCGAGCGATATCGTGCAAACGCTGGTATTCGATCAGCTTGTCTTCTGCCTTGCCAATCTCGCCTTCCAGCTTGGCCAACTCGCGCATCAGCGTGGTGGACGCCTCGTTAACCGCCCTCATCTGAATGCTCTGCCATTCCGCCTCGTGCTCGCGAATCAGCTCGGCAAGAAAAGCCACGCCGTAGCCGGGATTGGAGCCGCGCACGCTGACGGCAAGCGTGGATGGCAGCCCGCGCGCGCGCCGCGCGTCCACGGCCGGCGCGCGTTCCCGTTCCGGAACAGCCGGCCAGCGCTCGCGCAAATTGTCGGCCACGCGCTGGCGTATGGAATCGGCACGAAGCCGAAAAGCATGCGCGGAAAGCGAATCCCAAGGCGAACGGCTGGCCGATACCGGCAAGTTCGGATCGCGGTACACCATGATTTGGCCGTGCGCCTCGTACACTTTGGGCGCGAATTGCAAATAAAGGATCGCGCCGAGCATCGCATAGAGAAGACAGGCCACCAGCAGCTTCCAATGCAGCAAAGCCAAGCCGATATAGACGCGAACATCCGTCTTCTTTTCCTGCTCAGGCGGCATGAAACTCCTTTTATGCGTGCTGACGCCCCCCAACCCGATTGTATGGGCATGTGGGTTTGGGAGCATGCGAGTTTCCCCGCGCACTATCACGCGCTCACACGCTCGCCAACAATGTCGCCTGCCATTTCTTGATGTATATGGCAAAGGCGGCAGGGCAAGGCGCTAAAACAACGAAAGCCGGCGAGCGGGAACGATAACACGATCTCCGTTTTCCAGCGGAATGTCGTCTTCCGGCCGACCGGTTTCCATAATCTTTTCAACGTTGGCGATCTGTTCGGTTTCGCGCCCCTCGTCGTCGCGACGAACAACGCGGATCGCACGGCGGTTGGCATAGGGCGGAAGACCGCCCATCTTGAAAATCAGATGCATCATGGTGCAGGGCTCGGAACCCGAAAAACGATAGACGCCGGGACGATGCACTTCGCCCAGCACGGTGATCTCCTTTTCACCGACATTGCCCACGGCGCGTTCCCCGCGCGAAAAGACAAAAATCATGTCGTTGTTGCGCAGGCGCAAATCCGGAACCGCGGGCCTGCCGTCCTCGCCGACCATGGCATAGACAACCCCTTCCATGGCCGACGCCAGCGCATTGGTGATGCCGCCTTCGACAAGCCGTACCTGAACGCCGCGCGCGGAAGCGCGAATGCCGCCGGCACGCAAAAGAGCGTCGTTGAGCGAAATCCCGCTTCCCGCGCC
>SLKS01000193.1 GCA_007134465.1 Kiritimatiellia bacterium
ACCCAGAACCCGGTACAGATAGGCGTAGGCGTCGGCGAAAAGCCATCCGTAATCCTGAGACAGCTCGAACATGGGTTGCCGGTCGAGCCCGATCTCCTCCGTCCAGCTTTCCCGCCAGAGAACCGGGAAATACAGTCCGTCCTTTTCCAGTCCGCGCGCCATGCCGGCTTCGCGTTGCCAGTCGAGCACGCGCCGAAGAAACGACAGGACATCCGCCCGTCCCGTATGGTGGTGCAGGCGGCATACCGGTTCGAGAATGAAGGCGACGAACTGCGCGCTCTGTCGGCCTTCGGGCAGAATATGCCCGATCTTCCCGTTTTCGCGCTCCATGGCCAGCAGCGTTTTGTCGAACAGTTCATTGGCCCAGTCGAGATACTCCGGCCTGCCGGTGTATTCGTAGAGGGCCAGCCAGCTCTCGATGGCCCAGCCGGGCGTGCGGAATTCGCGCCAGGGCAGGGCCTCCTTCTCGTGCAGGCGATGCTGATCGTAGAAGAAACGGCGGTAGGCGCGTCCGTTCTGCTCGGCGGCGTCGAGGCTGCGCGGGTCGCCGGAGAGCGCCCAGTGCAGGAGCAGGCCCCGGTTCCATGTGTGGCTGCGGCCGGGGTTGTTCTCCCATTGCCGATTGCGCGGGTCCTGCCGTTCCAGATGGCCGTGCTCGCCTTTCTCGAAGCGCTGGAAACCGCCCAGCCAGGGAGCGGTATCCTCGACATGGTACTGGTCTATGTCGTAGCGGTGCCGAACCATGGCCTCGGCCACGTCCGCGAATTCCCGGTCGCCCAGCCGCAGCCAATGGATCAGCATCGAGTAGGGCCAATCGTAGTGCAGGGAACAGTAGCCGTGGCTCCAGACCAAATCGCCGTAATTCATCCAGCCGTAGAAGATGTCCGGATACAATGCCCACAGGCTCGGAATGGACACCTTTTTGTAGAGATGGTGTTTCAGGCGGTAATACGGGCCGGCCGGGTCCCCGGCCTCGGTTACGACCTTGGCCCGCTGCGCGCGGTCGTAACGGGCCATGGCTTCGGCCAGCCGTTCGTCGGCCGCTGCCGCGCCTGTCTCCGGGGACAACGGCAGCACCGTCCCGGTATCGCGATACCAGGCCGTATCGGCTACGGCCCGAAGCGGCGTTCTCGGCAGGCCGGCCGCCGCCGCGCTCGGCTTGCCAACCGTCAGCCGCACATGGGCCGTCTTGCGGCGCCCGCCCTCGAACCGGTAGGTCCCGGCCCGAAACGCCTCGACATTGTCCGGCCACCAGCCGCCTTCGGGAAACATGACAAAGGAGAACACAACCGGCTCGTCCGCCCCCTCCCGTCCCGCAGCGAACCCGCGCGGCCAGTTCTCGACGTACCGGTCGTTGACCAGCCGTATCGTCCGCCCGTTTCCCAACGTCAAAGCGGCCGCTCCTTCCGTTACGCCGCGCCCGGCCGTCAGTTCCCCGTTGACGGTCCACGCCGGATAATATCCTTTATACAGCTTGTTCATTCCCGCCGCCAGCGCATGGGGCGCCAGATTGGTGGTTCCCCAATGGGTGACAATGCCCAGTTGCCCTCGGGCGTTTTCCGGCGCGCGCTGATACCATTGCGTCAGAGCGGCCTTGTCGCCCGGCGCCACAGGGATCGTCTTCCCGCCCAGGCTCGCCTTGGCGGCCTCGCCGCCGGAGGAAACAACCGGCACATCGAGCGACAGGCTTTTCAGATGTAGCCACTGGCGCGGGCGCGGCCTGCCACGTCGGCTCTCGTTGCGGTAGCCGTACCAGCCGTCGTTGCGCAGAGTGAAATCGAGCCCGACCCAGGGCTTGTCGGCATAGACGGCAACGCGCAGGTCGTAGCCGACTTTGCCGTCGTGGATCGTCCGGCCGTCTTCGGACACGTAATGGCCGCCGACCCGCACGACCGTGCGCATCGGGCCGCGATGCTCGATCTCCAGGCGGTCGGGCGCTGAGGCATGATAGACAACGTCGTCCTCGTTCACGAGCGTGGTTCCGACGGGGCGTTCCGGAACGACCAGCGGTTCGCCGTCCAGCTCGATGGCATGGATCAGGCCGGGCCGGGTCTTCTCGAAGGTCAGGCGCAGGCGTCCGTTGCCGAAAACGATGCCTGTCTCGTCCTCGCGCATAATTTCGACGGGATGTTCCGGCGCGGGCGATGCCGGGCCGTTGGCGGAAAGCCTGTAGCGGGCGACCGAGCCGGGCGCGATCTCCGCCTGGAAATCGAGCAGAACCCACTTGACGCTGCCGTCCGGCCAGCGCGACTGCGCGACGAACTGGCAGGGCACGGGTTCGCCCTTGGCGTCGGCGAGAACGAGGCGGGCGGGATCGGGCACAGCGCCTTCGGGCAGAGGCGCGCCGCTGGTCACGGGTTCGGAACGCCAGTCGAGCCCGTCGGCTTCGCGCACGGTCAGCGCAATGCCTTCCGCCAGAAACCGGTCCAGGGCGGCCCGGCCCGCCGCGGGACAAAGCAGGGTCCGAACGGCGGCCGTGCCGCTTTCTCCGTCGGCCGGCGCGCGGCGTCCGCAGCCGCACGGAAGCCCGACGGCCAGGACAAGCACGAGCATCGGCGTGGCCAGACGACGGACAATCATTCGAAAGCCTCCATGCGCGCAGGACATTCCTTGTCCAAATTGTTTTTCGCCGATGTCATTCCAAGACTCCTGTAGTTCTGCATGATTGCCGGGAAAGTCGCCATAAAAACCATAAGCAAGAAAGCGCATGCAATTGAAGCAAACCTGCCACGCCTATGACAGGTGTTGAACAACACGGCAACGGACCCTATTGTAAGCGGAGCAAGAACGATCAACAAGAGCGCCCAGTAGATCGCTTGAGCCACAGCGATATCCAGACCTGCCTCCACAGTATAGGGCACAGACAGGAGGTAAACACGGTATGCCCAACACTGAAAAGATGCGATGACGACAGGGGCAACTACGAGAAGAATTTGTTTATACCTGTTCGTCATTGCGCCTCGCCACCGACTGGTTTCAAGAAACGCTTTGCTCCCAATCTATGGGGCGACAACAATATACATTCCGTCACCATTTTGCGCTATTTGTTTCCGTCAAGCTTTGGCACTCGCGCGCCGTCTCTCGCCCTGTTTGCAATGCGTTCTGCGAGCGTTTCAACTACGCGACGCCTGTCATCTAGATTGCCTTCGCGACCGTTAATATAAACGCATATTTTGCCTAAGCGAAGAATAATTGATATCGCAAGCGAGTCTTGCGCATGCCATATTTCATCGCCGATTTGTTTATGTTTTGCTCCCTTCCATAATCCGCTGTCAAACACCGATGCGACATTGCGAATACGAAAACGCGCCGCCAGACTTGCCTCGTCATTACTGTCGAATTCGGCGTAATCGATTCGGACCTTGATATCTTTGATATCAATTTCTTGATATACGCTATGCACCCGACGCGTTTCCGATACATCAATAGTTCTTTTTGACAAATTATCGCCTGTAATCCATTGGCGATTTTCTGTTTTTCGCACAATAAGTCCCGCCATGTCGTTTGTATGAACAAGAACACTGTTCATTTCCTGCTGTACTCCTTCTGTACTTGCGTGCAAGTCCAGTTTCCCAATAACAGCTATAGTTATAGTTAGGCAATACGATATGATCATGTTCTTCATGATGGTTATCCTCACTCAAAGGTTAATATCAAGAATGCAGGCTCCGGCGTCCACCCCCAACCGGAATATTGGCTCGTTTTGGCTTCGTCATACAAATTGGTCTTATAGCTTCCGTTCAATTCATCGTGTACAGGAATATAAGGCGCAGACTCTCGGAGTTTAACACAGGCGTCATAAACGGCGCCATCATACCAGCCAAACTGATGAAAATTCCACGCCCCATCTACCCATGTTGTTGAGTTTATCGGAAGTATCCGTTTGTACCAAAACGGACCGCCCACAGGCTTGACCTGAACCCCTGATACACCAAGAATGTTGCTGAAAAGATGAACAACGGCCGACATATCTCGACAATCAACCACACTGTCAGACAACATGTTGCTTAAAAAGCAATGGGTGCCATATGTGTGTGATTGGCTTCCGTCATAAGTCTTGCCAAATCCCGAGTAGGCGCCTGTCGTGATCCTGGAAACAACGGCACTGTTGTTGGTCGCTGTCTCTGCCCATAGGCAAGCGAAATCAAGAACTGTCACCCAGCCATTCCTTCGGTTTCCGTATATGTTGCTCCAGGGCGCAACAGGCTCGCCCAGAATCGTGTACACGGTATGCGGTCCGGAAACATCGAAGTCGCAAACGAAACTGCCTCCGTCTCCGTTGATGTTTCCCGCTTTCCATTGCCATGTGTCGGTTGTGGTCTTTTTGACAGCATTCGGTGTTTTCCCGGAAATGGGAAACACAACATATCCATCCGAATCCCCTACGGAAACACCTCCGGAAAACGTTACTGTTGTATTGACTACGTCGCCAAGGGAACCATCCGAATCCGTAGAAACCGCCCGGATGTCGGCGCGTGTTATGCTGTCGGGCTGTACAGTGAATCGGGCTTTGATCGTCACCGAGTTGTCCGCCGTGTAGGCCACAGGATGATTGGCTCCACCCTTGACCCATTCTCCGTTCGAAATGTCAATCTCCGTGTTGTAATCCTGACGGATATTGATCGCGTCATTTGCGGATGATCCTGTGTCGTGATTGAACTTGATGTTAGTCAACTCCACTTTAATGACAGTCAGTGACTAGCGGTAGCTGCCCATGTCCACCGGCTCGTCCTTGCTGCGGGAATGGTCCTGCGTCGGCTTGAAGGTCTGGCACAACACGTCCTCGATCGGCTCGCCGGCGAACGTGAAGCTCCATTCGCCAACCGCGCCGTCCTCGGGCAGTTCCAGAAGCGCGGCCCAGTTCCTGATAAATGCGCGTTCGCCTTCCTGCACACGCTGCATCGGCACGAGCGTTTGCACGCCTTGCGGATTCGTCACGACGAGGGTCAGCGAGGTGTCCCGGATGAAATTTTCGACCATGTTCGTGTGCACGACGGGCTTCTGGCAGATATGATCGTCCAAATCCACCGCCGTAATTTCGATAGAAAGCAGGTCGCCGGGACAGGCGTAGCCGATGTCGAACGGCTCCCAGCGGCGTCGCTGTATTCCTGTTTCGCCCATTCCAACCTGATACCGGATCAGCACGATCGGCGCCATGCCCTTGACAACATCGCCATGCCGGGTCAGGTTGTGTCCGGTGCAAGGCGGCTTGTTCGACGCCTGCGCCGACAGGCCGCCGGTCGCAAGACAAAGCGCCGCCATTCCCGCCAACCATGCGTTTCTGCTTCTCGTCATCGTCGTTCCCTCCCCGTTCCTCGACCTTTCCCATGGTCGACTCGTCTGCACCAAAGACGGCAGTGCCGCAATCCGATCATTGTCGTACTCGGCGCCGAACACCATTCGTTGCCGGCAACCTACAACCTTCGGCGGATTCAGGCAACAGATATTTCTGTTTGCTCTGGCTGGTTAAGGAGTTGAGCAGGTTCCTGCCGCCTTTGCCGCGCGCGCCTATGTTTGCTTCTTCCCGACCAAGGACCAAGGACTATGGACTACGTTCCCTCCCGATCTCCTCCGGCGAAAGGGTTTGTTCCACGGCGGCGGCGAAACCGCCGTGCGCGAGGCGCACTTGGACTTTGTCGCCGCTCTTCAGCGCGGCGGCGTCCGCGAGGATACTGCCGCGCGCGTTGGTGGCGATGCCGTAGCCGCGTTCGAGGACGGCCAGCGGGTTCAGCGCCCGCAGTTGGCCGGCCAGCCGGCGCAAGCGTTCCCGTTCGGTGTGCTGCCGGAGTTGCATCGGATGCGGCAGGCGCCGGGCCAGGTCGCCGATCCGTTGCGCGAGCGCCTGCCGACGCGCGAGCAGGGCGGCGCGCAGCCGCATTTCGGCGGTGTCGAGCCGTTGCGCGATCTGACGGACGCCATGCGCGGGTTCGCGGAACACGTAGCTGTCGCGCGCGCGGATCAGCCGGTGCCGGATATCGTTCAAATGTTCCTGGCAGGCGCGAATCAGGCGCCGATCCGCCTGGCGCAGCAGCGCCTCGAAATCCTCCTTGCGGCCAATGACCAGCTCGGCGGCGGCGGACGGGGTCGGCGCGCGCAGGTCGGCGACGAAATCGCTGATGGTGAAGTCTATTTCGTGGCCGACGGCCGAGATGACGGGAATGCGGGATTGCGCAATGGCGCGCGCGACGGTTTCTTCGTTGAACGCCTGCAGGTCTTCGAGACTGCCGCCGCCGCGGCCGACAATCAGCGCGTCGAGCCCGTCCGGCCAGGCGTTGAGCCGGGCGATCGCCTCGGCAATTTCGGCCGGGGCGTCCGCGCCCTGCACCTTGACCGGGGCCAGGAGAATATGCAGGTTGGGAAAGCGCCGGGCCGTGACGTTCAGCATGTCGCGCAAAGCCGCGCCGGTCGGCGAGGTCACGATGCCCACGCGCAAGGGCAGGCGGGGCAAGGGCTTTTTGCGCGCGGCATCGAACAGCCCTTCCTGCGCCAGCTTCTTCTTCAGCGCCTCGAACCGGGCCTGAAGCGCGCCCTGGCCCGCCTGCTCCATGCGGCGCACGATGATCTGATAGCGGCCTTGCCGCTCGTACACCGTGATCTCGCCCTGACAGCGCACGCGCAGGCCGTCGGCCGGCTCGCATTGCGCCTGGCGACGCGCGCCGCGAAACAAGACGCCGGCGATCTGGGCGGTCTCGTCCTTCAGCGTGAAGTAGCAATGCCCGGACGACGGACGGCTGACGTTGGACAGCTCGCCTTCGAGCCAGACGGACCCGATGTCGCTTTCCAGCGTCTGCTTGATGCGCCGTGTCAGTTCGCTCACGCTATAGATTGTTTCGGTCATACGTTGTTTGCTTGCATGTTATAATAGCCTGTTCCTAGCAGCAACGGTTCCCGGGCCGTGGGCTGCGGCGTTTTCGGGGCGGGCCAACGGGCGGCCATACGGCAGCGCTCGCTGCGTTATGCGGGGATGTCGCATACCAAGAGTATAGCGACATCCCCGCAAGCCTTGCGATCGCAACCGTCTGACCACCCGCCGGCCCTCAATCCCCGAATCCGCCACGGGGCGCCTGCCGCATCGCCCTGCGGGCGAATGCAGCAGTTTTTCAAAGGAAAGCGGCGTGGTTCGATCACTGGTCACTGTTTACCGATCGCTCCTCCCCCGCAGGTTGTATCCTTTCCCTTTCGCCTGCTGCCGTCCTCAGGTTTCCGCCTCCCTTCCTTTCTTCCAGACCAAGGACTATGGACCATGGACCAAGGACTATGGACCAAGGACCATGGACTCATTCTTGACCGATTCGCGCAGGCGGCGGATGCCGCGCGCCTTGCCGGTACGGGCGTCCACATCCACGATGACGCCTTCGAGGACGGGATCGCCGGTGGCGACCTTGAACGGAGACGGGCGGCTGGTCCGGATCATGAAGGCCACGCTGTCCAGGTCGCGACCGAGCGCCGAGTCGCGCGCGCCGGTCATGCCCAGGTCGGTGATGTAGGCGGCGCCGCGCGGCAGCAGGCGTTCGTCGCTTGTCTGCACATGCGTATGGGTGCCGAACACGCAGGTGACGCGCCCGTCGAGCAGCCGGCCCAGCACGACTTTTTCCGACGAAGCTTCCGCGTGCATGTCCACCACGATCGTTTTGCCGAGCAGCGCCGAATTTTTCAGCAGGTCTTCCGCCACGCGAAACGGGCAGTCGTTCGGGCGCATGAACGTGCGGCCGATCAGGTTGATCACGGTGACTTTGCCCCAGTCGGTATCCAGCGTTGCCAGCCCGCGACCGGGGCAGCCGGGCGGGAAGTTGGCCGGGCGCAGGACGCGCGGTTCCGTTTCGAGATAGTTCGGCAGCTCCTTCCGGTCCCAGGCGTGGTCGCCGAGCGTGAGCGCGTCTGCGCCGGCCTTGAACAGTTCCTGGGCCAGCGGCCCGGTCAGGCCCTTGCCGCCGGCGGCGTTTTCGGCGTTGGCGATCACGACGTCGGCCTCGCCCCGCTCCTTGAGCCGGGCCACGATCTTCGCGAAAGCGCGGCGGCCGGTGTCGCCGACAATGTCGCCTGCCAGCAGCAGCTTCATCGCGCGTACTCCACCGCGCGGGTTTCGCGCACGACCACCACGCGAATCTGGCCGGGATATTGCAGGTTGGCTTCGATGCCCTTGCTGATGTCGCGGGCCAGCACGGTCGCCTGGTTGTCGTCCACGGCTTTCGGCTCGACAATCACGCGCACCTCGCGGCCCGCCTGCAAGGCGTAGCTCTTGCTGACGCCCTTGAATTCGTTGGCGATCGCCTCCAGCTTTTCCAGGCGCTTGATGTAGATGGCCGTGGTTTCCGCGCGCGCGCCCGGCCGCGAGCTCGAGATCGAATCCGCCGCCGAAGCCAGAACGGCATAGAGGCTTTCGGCGGGCACGTCCTCGTGATGAGCCGCGACCGCATTGACCACCACCGGCGATTCCCCGTGCCGGCGCAGCAGGTCGGCGCCGATGACGGCATGGCCGCCTTCGACCTCGTGATCGAGCGCCTTGCCGATGTCGTGGAACAGGCCCACGCGCTTGGCCAGCGAAACGTCCAGTCCCATGTCGCCGGCCATGACTCCCATGAGATGGGCCACTTCCAGCGAATGGTCGAGCACGTTCTGGCTGTAGCTGGTGCGGAACTTGAGCCGGCCGATCATGCGCGCCAGTTCCGGGTCCACATCCTGTATTCCGGCCTTGTACAGCGCCTCCTCGCCGCCGGTGCGAATCGTTTCGTCCATGCCTTCCTGCACCTTTTGCACGACTTCCTCGATGCGCGCCGGATGAATGCGGCCGTCGGCAACCAGTTGTTCCAAGGCGCGCCGGGCCACTTCGCGGCGAACGGGATCGAACCCGGAAATGACCACCGCTTCCGGCGTATCGTCTATCAGAAGGCTAACGCCGGTGGCCGCCTCGAGCGAACGGATATTGCGGCCTTCGCGACCGATAATGCGGCCTTTGACATCGTCGTTGGGCAACGCGACCGAACTGGTCATCATCTCGGCGGCATGCGACGAAGAAAACCGTTCCACGGCGGCGGCCACGATATTGCGCGCCTCGCGCTCGGCCGTATCGCGCGCCTGTTCCTGCAGACGGCGAATGAGCCCGCCCATTTCGCCGTGCACCTCTTTTTCCACGCTGGCCAGCAACTGTTTCCGGGCTTCGTCGGCCGTCATGCCCGCCACCTTTTGCAGCCGGGCTTTCTCCTCTTCGATCAGCCGTTCGGCTTCGGCCCGCTGCCGGACCAGTTCCGCCGCCTGTTTGTCGGCGTCCGCCAGTTTTTCGTCGAGTCCGCGTTCCTTCTTGTCCAGCAGAGCCACCTTGCGGTCCAGATTCGCTTCGCGCTGAATGATGCGCTCTTCCAGTTGCTCGAGCTCCTTGCGGCGGTCCCGCGTGGAGCGTTCGAATTCCTCGCGCGCCTTCAGGACTTCGTCCTTGGCCTGGATTTTGCTCTCTTTCAGAATCGTTTGCGCTTCGCGGCGCGCGTCTTCCAGCGTGCTCCGCGCCGCCTTCTCGGTGGCGTCCGTGCGTTTCTTGCCCGTCCAGTCGCGCCATGCGTATCCGGCCGCCACGCCGACCCCCAAGGCAAGCAGACCTGTAATCGTCAGAGGTATGACCATGGAACTATCCTCCTTTCTCCGTGATCAGGAGCGTTTCTTTTTCCGTTACCAGTCCGTCCATGCCGACATCCCATTCGTCGGCCGGCACGACGTCCACCCATTGAAAATCGAACAGCAAGCCGATCTTGAGCGTTGGCGCCGTTGCGCCGAAGGCCGCGTCGGCCAGCAGCCGGTCGTAATGGCCGCCGCCGCGGCCGAGCCGTCGGCCCCGGCGATCAAACGCGACGCCGGGCACAACGATCAGATCCGTCTCCGTCAGCGGAACCCAGCGCTTGCGCGCCGGCTCGCGCGTGCGCCATGGGCCCGCGACCATACGGTCGTCCGGCGCGAGTTCCGTCAGTTCGTAGCGGTCTTTTTCGGGGCGCCACGCCGGCACGCTCGCCCTCTTGCCCGACGCGCGGGCGGCGGCCAGAAAGCGGTCGGCGGCCACCTCGCCCGGCAGGGCCAAATAGGCGGCCACATGCCGCGCCGCCGCGAAGGCGGGCAACGCCAGCAGCCGCTCCTGCGCCCGCAGGCTCAGGACGCGCGCCCGGTCGGGCTCGAGCGCGCGCCGGCGCCGAGCCATCTCCGTTCTGATGTCAGCTTTGGTCCGCATCACGAGCGCTTTCCGGTCTGTTTTTTTCGATCCGATCCGCCGCGTTTCGTTGGCGGGCGCGCGACTCGTTCCGGCGCGGGTTTTGCGGCGGCTGCCCGCCAGCGTTCGAGCCGCTGGCGAATCACGTCCTCGTAGCCTTGTCCGTCGGGTTCGTAATAGCGGCGTTGCAGGGCCGCGTATTCCTGTTTCACATGGTGTCCGGCGAAATCGTGCGGATACAGATACGGATCGGCGCCGCGTTCCGCCGCGTTCACGCTGCGCACCGGCTTGTTGCGCAAGGCATGCGGCACGGCCAGCACGCGCCCGCTTTCCACATCGCCCATGGCGGTCTGGATCGCTTTGTAGGACGCGTTGCTCTTGGGCGCCGTGGCCAGATAGGTCGTGGCCTGCGCCAGAATAATGCGCGCTTCCGGCATGCCGACAAACTCGACCCCGCGCATGGCGGCCACGGCCAAGGTCAGTCCGCGCGGATCGGCATTGCCTACGTCTTCCGAAGCGAATATGATCAGCCGCCGCGCCACGAAACGCGGGTCTTCGCCGGCCGAAAGCATTTTGGCCAGCCAATAGACGGCGGCATCGGGATCGGACCCGCGCAGGCTCTTGATAAAGGCGGAGATGGTGTCGTAATGGCCTTCTTCGTCGCGGTCGTACACCACCGCCTTTTTCTGGACCGACTCCTCTATGGCCTCCCGCGTGATGCGAACGGCGCCGGCCGGTCCGGTCCGGTCGCCGCCGCTCAGCGCCGCCACTTCCAACGCATTCAGCGCCCGGCGCGCATCGCCCTCGCAGACGGAGGCCAGCCAGTCGGCGGCATCCGGCTCGAGGGTCGCGCCGAGCGCCGTCAGTTCCGGATCCTGCCGCAACGCGCGCTCGACCAGCGTCCGTATGGCGGCTTCGGAAAGCGGGCTCAGCTCGAACACCAGAGAACGGGAGGTGAGCGGGGTGTTGATGAAGAAGCCCGGATGATGCGTGGTGGCGCCAATCAGCGTGATGGCGCCCTTTTCCACGTCGTGCAACAGCACATCCTGTTGCGCCTTGTTGAAGCGGTGAATTTCGTCCACGAACAGGATCGTGTCGCCGCCGCCGTTCGCCTTGCGGTAGGCGGCTTGGCGCATGAGCCCGCGCAGCGTCTCCACATTGGCCGCCACGCCGCTCGTCCGCTCGAACGCGCGCCGGGTCGCGAGAGCAATGACTTCGGCCAGCGAGGTCTTTCCGCAGCCGGGCGGCCCGTACAGAATGACGCTGCTTAGCCGGTCGGCTTCGATCGCCCGCCGCAGCAGTTTGCCGGGCGCGAGAATGGCTTCCTGCCCGACAATGTCGTCCAGGGTTTGCGGCCGCATGCGCGCGGCCAAAGGCGGGAGCCGATCGCCCTCTTTCGGGCCGTTTTCCGCTGGAAACAGGTCCATAAAAAAACCCCGCCGTGCCGTAGTGGCATGATCTCTGAGCCTCGCGAACGAGGTGGGCGCTTTAGCCCGAGGGCGCCGAGTCCCCGCAAGGGGGCGTTCGGGTTCCGCCGGTATTCAAGCTCCCGGATGTTTTAGTATTGGGTCAGAGATTTCTGCCTATAGGCGAACACGGCAGGGTTTTTAACCCCAAGCGTCGGCTATATGCGTAAGGTATGAATGACGTTTCCAACAGCCAGGCGACAGGACGGGCTTTCGCGACACGCCGCAACGCGCGCGGAATCCGCCCAGCGCTTTCAGTCAAGAACAACCTGCCGGCCGACGGCGCGCAAAGAACGCCCAGCCAGAACAGAACCTTGTGCAGAAATCTCGTCACGGGAAAGAATCCTCCTAGCCCGGACCACGTTCGCTTTCATTCATTCAACAGATCATAAGATAACAGAACGACTCGGCGCGTGTCAAGTCATTCCCCGAAAATTTCGCGGCCCAAATCTTCGCGAGGCGGGCTGCGCTCGCGACCCAAAAGAATTGAACAGAAGGCAAGGAAGCGAACAAAGATGACCGGGCGCAACATAACCCCGATTTGCCGACCTATCGTCCTCGGCGTCGTTGGCGAAAGAAGACGGAAGGAAATGATGGGGAGAAATCGTGATCCGTAGTCGTCGCCGTAGTCGTCCACCGGAAGAAACCAGGCTCGGGCGACGACTACGGCGACGACTACGGATGACGGCAGAAAAAGCCGACCTATGCCGGTGTTGCCGCCTCCTGGGATCGCCAGGCTCCCGCCTGGCATCTCTTATTTTGCCACGCGGGAGCGTGGCGTTCCCAGGGAAATCGGACGCCCCGTGAACGGTTGCACTTTGTCTGACTCTCCTCGCCCAAACTCCCCGCACCCGACAAAGCGACAATATGGCCCGCAGACAATGCCAAAACAAAGGCAAAGCGACATCATGTCGCATTGCGCGCTTGTGTAAAACAATGTTTGCCATATATTTGGCTGTTTGTGAACGGTTTTATGCAATGGCATGGGTTATGCTGTTATGCTGGCGGATAAGAAAACAAAAAGGAGTTTTGTCATGGACTTGAGCAAGATGACGCAAAAGGCGCAGGAGGCCTTGCGGCTGGCGCAAACGAAGGCGACGGCCTACGGGCATCACGAGATTGACGGCGAGCACGTGCTGCTGGCGCTGCTGGAACAGGAAGGCGGGCTGGTTCCCGTCATTGCGGAGCGTGCCGGGGCGGACCGCGCCACGTTGAAGGCGCGTGTGGAGCAGAGTCTGGACCGGCGTCCGCGCGTGAGCGGTGGCGGCATGGAGGCGGGCAAGATCTATGTGACGGAACGCTTCAACCGCTTGCTGGTGAAGGCGGGCGAAGAGGCGCAGGGGTTGAAAGACGAGTTTTTGTCGGTCGAGCATTTCCTGCTGGCGTTTTGCGACGAGGAAGACAAGACGGACGCCGGCCGCATTTTGCGCGAGCTGGGCGTGACCCGCAAAGGGGTGTTGGAGGCGTTGCGCGAGATGCGGGGCAATCAGCGTGTGACGACCGACAATCCGGAAGGCGCCTACGACGCGCTCAAGAAATACGGGATGGACCTGGTGGCGCTGGCCCGGTCGGGCAAGCTGGACCCGATCATCGGGCGCGACACCGAGATTCGCAGCGTGATCCGCATTCTTTCGCGCAAGACGAAGAACAACCCGGTTCTGATCGGAGAGCCGGGCGTGGGCAAGACGGCGATTGTCGAAGGGCTGGCCCATCGCATCGTACGCGGCGACGTGCCCGAAGGGCTCAAGGACAAGACGGTGTTCGCGCTGGACATGACGGCGCTGATGGCGGGCGCGAAGTATCGCGGCGAATTCGAGGAACGGCTCAAGGCGGTGCTCACCGAGATCAAGGCGTCGGAGGGGCGCATCATCCTCTTCATTGACGAGGTGCACACCATCGTCGGCGCGGGCAAGACGGAAGGCTCCACCGATGCGGGCAACATGCTCAAGCCCATGCTGGCCCGCGGCGAGCTGCACTGCATTGGCGCGACGACACTGGACGAGTATCGCAAGCATGTGGAAAAGGACGCCGCGCTCGAACGCCGTTTCCAGCCGGTGGTCGTGGAGGCGCCGTCGGTCGAGGACACCGTGTCCATCCTGCGCGGGCTCAAGGAACGGTTCGAGGTCCATCATGGCGTGCGCATCCAGGACGCCGCGCTGGTGTCGGCCGCGACGCTGTCGGACCGCTACATCAGCGACCGTTTTCTGCCGGACAAGGCGATTGATCTCATGGACGAGGCTTGCGCGACGATCCGCACGGAGATTGATTCGCTGCCGGCCGAGCTGGACGAGATCACGCGCCGGGTCATGCGCATGGAAATCGAGGAAACCGCGCTCAAGAAGGAAAAGGACAAGGCGAGCAAGGAACGACTGGCCGCGCTGCGCAAGGAGCTGGCCGACCAGAAGGCCGAGGCGTCGGCCATGCGCGCCCGCTACGAGAAGGAAAAGGAGGCCATCCGCAAGGTGCGCGATCTGCGCGAGGAGTTGGAACGGCTGCGCCAGACCAGCGCCGAGGCCGAGCGCGCGTACGACCTGGAGACGGTGGCCAAGCTGCGGCATGGCGACATTCCCCGTCTGGAAAGCGCGCTGGCCGAGATGGAAGCCTCGTTGCGGGAGGCGGACGGCGGCGCGCCGCTGCTGCGCGAAGAGGTGACAGAGGATGAGATCGCCGATGTCGTCTCGCGCTGGACCGGCATTCCGCTGTCGCGCCTGCTCGAAGGCGAACGCGAGAAGCTCCTGAAGCTCGACGAAGCGCTGCACCGGCGGGTCGTGGGTCAAGACGAGGCCGTGCGCGCGGTTGCCGACGCCGTCTTGCGCGCGCGGGCGGGCGTCAAGAACCCGCAGCGGCCGATCGGCTCGTTCCTCTTTCTGGGGCCGACCGGCGTGGGCAAGACCGAATTGGCCAAGGCTCTGGCGCAGGCCCTGTTCGATACCGAGCGCAACATGGTGCGCATTGACATGAGCGAATACATGGAGAAGCACACCGTGTCGCGGCTGGTCGGCGCGCCGCCGGGCTATGTCGGCTACGAGGAAGGCGGCCAGTTGACCGAGGCGGTTCGCCGCAAGCCCTACAGCGTGGTGCTGCTCGACGAGATCGAAAAGGCCCATCACGACGTGTTCAACGTGCTGCTGCAAATCCTGGAGGACGGCCGCCTCACCGACTCGCACGGCCGAACCGTGAACTTCAAGAACACGATCGTGATCATGACCAGCAATGTCGGATCGCCCCATCTGCTTGAAGGCATTGACAGCGATGGCCGCATCCGCGACAGCGTGCGCGAACGCATCATGAACGAGCTGCGCGCGCTCTTCCGCCCGGAGTTTCTGAACCGGGTGGACGAAACGGCGCTGTTCAAGCCCTTGACCCGCGACGAGCTTGTGCTGGTCGTGCGTTTGCAGATCGAAGAATTGCGCGCGCGGCTCGCCGAGCAGGGCCTGGCGCTGACGGTATCCGCCGAAGCGGAGAAATGGATCGCCGAGGCGGGCTACGATCCGGTGTTCGGCGCCCGGCCGCTCAAGCGCTGCCTGCAGCAGCATGTCGAAACGCCGATCGCCCGCCGCATCGTGGCCGGCGACACGGGCGCGGCGAACAGCGTCGCCGTGGACGTGCGCGACGGCGAACTGACCGTCGCCTAGACCCAAAACAAGTGAGTTTTTCTGCTGCGAGCACGCCAACGCCAACGCCTGCGGGACTTGAGGCGGGTCGCGCATTTCACCCATATTTCAATATGCGAGAATCGCACGACCCGCCTCAAGCCCCGCATCCGCAGACGTTTGCGCACTCTCGCGACGAAA
>SLKS01000305.1 GCA_007134465.1 Kiritimatiellia bacterium
ACCACGGACCCTGTTAGCAGGCCGGCGCTTCAGCCTGTTGGCGGGCTTGTGTCCAGTGCGAGCGCAGGCTAGCCCGAAATAAGCGAGGATTTCGTCGCGAGAGTACGCAAGCGTCTGAGCGTGGGCGATAGCGTGCTCGCAGCAGGAAGACTCATTTTAGGGCTAGTTGCCTGTATCTGGCCGGGGCTTTTCCATCGTGCAGTCGCAGCGAGACGGGCCGCCGCCAATCACGGAACGTCGGCAATCCGCCGAATGAAATACGGCCTGAACATGCGGGATAGGGCGCCAGGCGCGACCGACTTTGAGCCCGGGGAGCGAGACAAATCGTCCGTCCCGTTTTTCGGGCGGAACGTTCCGTGCCGCCTCCAAGTAGGGTGAAAAGTCCGGAACCTCCTCGGGAGAAACCGAGCGCAGGGAAAAGTTGTCCATGCGCCAGTGTCCTTGAGCGAACCAGAGCAAGCGGGCATTGTTCCGGCGAGGGTTGATCAGCAGCCGAATCAAATCCGGCGGATCGGAATCCACTTCTGTCGCGATATGGTCGCGGGTAATCCAGGCGCGCACTGTCCTCCATCCGACGATGGCGCTCGGGTGCGGTCTTTTTCCGGCAGAGGACGGCATAGTCAGAAACGGACGATCGCCCAGTCTGTGAAATCGCACAAAATAGTCCGCCGTTTCCCATGCGAGAGCAGTTTCTCCACCTATACTTGTGTTGAAGCTGGCTTCCTGCCAGGTAGCTAGCACGGGCAATTTTTGCATGGGCAGATCAATGAGCAGACGGAAAATGTCGCCGTTGTCTTCGGTGTTCATGATTTCCATGCAGCCTGAACCGTCGGGGCCGCCGTCGGGCAGATGGCGCCATTGGCCGGCGATGGGCCGCAAAATTTCTGGAATGGCCGGCGTATTGAAATCCCATTCGTAATGAATGCCCGATTCGTTCGCGGCCTTGGCGCTCGGCTCGCGTTCGGGCAGGAACGCCAGAATCCCTGCCGTTCCGGCCGCGACGGCGACCGTCGCAGCCGCGACCGCCGGCTTGAGCCAGGCGGAGGCTGGACGAAGCGCGCGGGCAACCAGGCGTTCCGCCATGGGAGACAATCCTTCGGCTCCTTGCGATGCCACAAGGGGGGCAATGCTTTGCTGCAGCGTCGCGGGAGCCTGCTCGCCGGCCAGATTTCCGATTGACGCCATGACCGACACGCTGGAAACCGGCATCCCGGCGCGGGCGAGCTTCTCCCGCAGCATTGCCAGACCTCGGTTCGCATGACTGCGCGCGGTGGAAGCCGGCATGCTCAGCGCTTCCGCGATACGCTCGAAAGGCCACCCTTCATAATGGTGCAGCCAAATGGATGTCCGGCATCGCTCCGGCAGTGTGTCCAGCATCCGTTTGACAGCCAGAAGACGGTCTTCCTTGTTTCCGCTGTTTTCCTGGGAGATTTCCTCGTAATCTTCGGAAGCGATGGCTTCTCTGCCTCGTCGTCGGACCGCGCTTCGGATCAGGTTCTTGCCTGTTGTCACGACCGTTTGGGCGATCCAGCCCTTGACGTGTTCGGTGCGGCATGTCGCGGCCTTGCGCAGAATCACCGCAAACGCCGTTTGCACTGCATCCTCCGCGTCGGCCGCGTTGCGAACCACGCGAAAGGCAATGCGGTAGGCAAACTCGGCATGGCGGTTAAAGAGTTCCTCCATGGCCGCAAGGTCGTTGCTCGCGACAAAATGGCGCAGAAGATCGGCGTCGCTCAGGTTGTTTCTATCGTTTCTCATGCGGCAAGTCCGGGACAGGCGCGAGCGGTCGCGTCTTCGCATGTCGCGTTCGTCCCGACCGGGAGCCTTTCTTGTTTCAGGCAGCGGGCCGGTACGCCGCCCCATGTTTCTCCGGCGCCTATTCTAGTTCCCTTCGGCACGACGGCGCCGGCCGAAATCAGCGCTCCGTCCCCGATCGTAACCCCTGCCATGACAATCGCATGGGCGCCGATTGTAACGTTGTCGCCCACAACGATTTTCTCCATGGCAAAACGCCGCCCTTCGATAGCATGAGCGAAAAGGACGGCATTATGTCCCACCAGCACGTTGCGGCCCAGCACGGTCAATGCCGGATCCAGCAGCGCCCCGACACTGTATGTGTTGACGCCCATTCGCGCACCCAGCAGAAGATAGACAAGACGCATGGGCAAAGCCGAAAGGAAACAGGTTCGGACCAGACTGTTGAACACGATGATAAAGAAAAGACTATGCACGTGAGCCGTAAACTCGCCTGAAGACCCTTCCGTCAACGGCCCTTCCTGCAATGGCGCACACAGCAGGAAGGCACGGTAAACCGCGATCGTACAGGCATAAAACGTTATTACGGCTGTCAATGCCAGCGCGATTCCCCGGAAATCGCTTGCCGGAAGCATGCGTCCCGTCCCATAGACAATCAAAACGGTACAAACCGTTGCCGTTGTTTGCAACAAGAAATAGCATGCCATCGCTCGCCCTGTTACCTTTCTCATGCGCCAGCCCTCCTGATCTGTTGTTTTGATCATGGGACACCGCCGAATTCGGCATTGACGCAATTTTTTGGCTATATCCGGAATTCCCAATAGAGTTTTTCCGGCATGAGGCCGTTGGATACCTGATAGCATTGAGCCATCGCTGTGCACGGCAGTTCATCGTGATTTGCGCAGTGAATGGCACAGAAGGAATGTCCGAGAGGGGTGAAGCGGGTCCTTTAAGCGTGCCCAAGTAAGAGATGCGGTTAAGAATGAGACTACGTGTGCGCATAAGTGTGGGCTTCGCGCGCATTCTACACTTAACCCTACACCTAATCGCACACTTAAGCTCACTCTTACTTGGTTACGCCTAGTCGAACTACTTACTCGTTTCGTTGATCTGAGAATTCGGAAAGATTAGAGAAGCATGGTGCCGATTTCATTGGCAGATCCGGATTGAGCCATTTTTTTCAGTTGCGTTTCCGAGGGGCCTATTCTTTGTGCTGATGGAGTTGCCTGGGACTAATCCTTCTCAGGTGCCTCTCAGTCCCATACAGGAACCAACTCCCGCACGGTTACACGGGCGATAAGAGCTCGTCCGCGTTCCACGTTGATCATGGCGCGCTTGGATTCACTCCAAGCTTCTATTTCGAACAGTATGGCGCCGTCATCCCTGTATTGAGTGACCCGCATCCCGCCGGGCGGATCTGAATCCGGCAGTGGTACGAATTCCGCGCGCGAAACGCTCCATCCGTCTCCTCTGTCGTGGGAGCGATACATCATCTCGCTTTTTTCTAACAGTCTGTACCGGAGAATTCCGGGGATCGACATCGCGGCGGTCGTTCCCGAATCCGCATCGTCAAGATATTTTGTCCATTCGATCGAAAAAGCGTCTGCCTCGATATCCTTGTCGAGTTCCACGCTCGCCTTGCTCTCGCTGTCTGGTGCGACAAGAATTTCCAGCACGGGGATCATTTATCCGTCCATATTAGATTCTAGAATTCTTGCCCCGCTCTTTGTCGTTTCGGCGGCGGTAAAAAAATTCAGGCGGTGATTGCCTTTCGGCGCTTTGGCGTTCATGATGGACCATCCGGCCAGTCCTTCGGAAAAATCCTTCTCGAACAGGATCGGGCCGGGTACATAGCGAGAGGGCCATGGCCTTTCTTCGGCTTGCGGCGGCGTTACTTTCCCGTTGCGCAATGCGACAACACTCGCCGTTCCCGCTACGGCCGCCACGGCGGCGGCCGCGATCGCGAGTCTCGCCCGAGAAGCGCCTTGCGAACCGATGCGCGCGACCCATGATCGTGCGCCGGATGAAAGACCGGCTCTGCCACCAGACTCGACCAGCAGTCCGAGGCTACGCGTTAGCGTTGTCGGCGCCGATTCGCCGGACATGCTCCCGAACAGCGCCGCCACGGAAGCGACCGGGACCGGCATTCCGGCCCGAGCCAGCTTCTCGCGCAGCATAGCCAGTCCGCGGCTCGCATAGCTGCGTGCCGTCACTTCCGATAGCTCCAGCGTTCTTCCAACCTCCCCAAACGAAAGTCCCTCGTAATGGTGCAGCCAGACCGGCATGCGATAGCGTTCGGGCATGGCATCGAGCATGCTGCGCACTCGCAGCGCCAGATCGTTCGTTTCCTCCGAATTTCCGGCCGCGAATGGCTCTGTTTCTTTTGCCACATTTTCTTCGCGCGCCCGACGCCGTACCGCGCCTCGCACCAGATTCTTCGCGGAATTCAGCGCGTACTTGGCGATCCATGCGCCAACGCATTCCCCGCCCCGATACT
>SLKS01000384.1 GCA_007134465.1 Kiritimatiellia bacterium
GGCAAGGCGTCAAGGGTTGTCGCTATACTCTTGGTATGCGACTCCCTTGACAACGCCGCCAGCGGGGCAATATCGCCGCCCGTTTGCAAGCCGCGAACACGACACACGCCGGAACGGCGGCACACGACATTCCCGCCAAAGCACACGACCTGTCGCTCGAAACGGTAGAACCTTTTCCTTTGTCATTGGCAGAGACGGTGGATGTCCGATGATTCAGGCTCAATACCAGCCGTCCGGCAGGGCGTCCTTTTCGCTTTCGAGGAATTCGGCGATCATCGCGTCCGTGTCGGCCAGCGAGGAAACGAGCGGATCGGTCAGCATGGCGCGTCGCAACAGCGTACGGTCGCAGGTCGCCGCCGCCTGCGCGGTCAGCTCGTGCGTGTCCAGAACCTGTTCCTGCATGGCCCGCAAACCGCGCGGGAACTCTCCGATCGGACGCGGAACCGGTCCGTCTTCGGTGAAATCGCAGCACAGCTCGAGGAACGCGTCGTCGGCCATGTTCGTCACCGCGCCACGGTTCCGGGTATTGACGTAAAACGGCTTGCCCAGCCGGCCGACCATGTTTTCGATCACGTCCGTGGCATGGTCGCGGCCGTGCAGCGTCATGAACTCGGCAATGGGGCGTTGGCCCGAAACGAAACTGTCCACTTCCGCCCACATGTCGGCATGCCGCTTGTAGCGCACGTCCGTTTCCCAGATGGAAAGCGGAGGGATCGGCTCGGGCGCCTTGCCGAGCCTCTGCCAGAAACGCACGTATTCTTTCGTATGGCCCACGCAGGTCGGCACGCGCCCGAACGCCTGATACAGCGCATGGCCGATGCTGTCGTTGAACTTGCCCTTGGCGCCCGCGTCGCCGCCGTCGGTTTCCGTCGCCGCCTGCCGTCGCAGATATTCGGCAATGTCCGGCATCCTGTCCCTGCCCTCGTATTCCGCCTTGAGCATCCAGGTGAAATGGTTCACGCCGGCAATGCGCAGATCGAACGCGCGCTCGATCTCGTCGGTATATTCCTCGTCGCTGGCGACAATGCCGGCCCGCCGGGCATACATGCGCTTGACGCGCGGCATGTGCAAGCCGTCGCACAGCGCGAAGCTCTTCAGCTCCGGCGCGAAGCGCATCAGCCCGATCCCGTTGGCCGCCGTCGGGTTGATGTAGTTGATCGTCCAGGCGTCCGGACACAGCGCGCGAATGTCGCGCGCGCAATCCATGATCACGGGAAATTCGCGCATCGTGCGGAAAATACCGCCCGGCCCGATCGTATCGCCCGAACACATGCGAATCCCCCGCTTCAAGGCCATCTCGCAATCCATGCCGCGAAACTTCACGGAGCGGTCCGCGAAACTCAGCACCACGAAATCGGCGCCCGGCAGAACGCGACGCCGATCCGTATCCGCTTCGATCGTCAGCGCCACGCCCTGTTCCGCCGCCACCATGCGCGCCAGCGCGGCCATCTGTTCGAGCCGCTCGCCGTCCGTATCCACCAGGCCCAGCGTGCCCGTGTTCAGAATCGGCGAATGAACCATCTGCCAAATCGCCTGCCGCCCGAAAAACAAACTGCCCGCCCCAATCACCACAACCTTCGGACTCTTTGCCGACTCGCTCATCTTTCCGCCCTCCTTCTTCATGCGTTAGTTTCCTTTTCTTACTTTTTGTGCTTGATACAAACAACATATCATGCAATGTATCCAATAGATCAATAGTCAATATGTAGCAATTTCTGGACTTTTGTGATGAATGAACGGGCAGAGGAACTGTTCCGGGAACTGACGTTCCGGCCGCGCGCGACCCCGTCGCCGGGCATTCCGCTGGGTGCGCGCAGCGCCGGGCATTACCGATTGTCGGCCGGGCAAAGGGAAGACAGTTTGCCCAAGCATTTTTTGCAGGTGTTCTGGGGTGTCGCGGGCAGCGGGACCGTGCGTTTCGATCGGGAGGAGCGAGTTCTTGGCGCGGGCGATGTGGCCGTGTGCATACCGGGCATGGAACATCATCTGCGCGTGGTGGAGAGTCCGTGGGAATATCGCTGGTGGACGATGGACGGGCCGCTGGCCATGGAGATGCTGACGGCGACCGGTTTGAGGCCGGACATTGTGTCTGTCGGACCGGCGCCGGTGGCGCTGTTCGAGGGGCTGACGGCGGCGCTGAAGGATTTGACTTTTGCGGGCGAACGCAAGGCGGGCGCGCTGGCCTACGCGCTGTTGAGCGAGATCATGGCGGGTCGGCCGGCGCGATCCGGCCGGCCCTGGCTGGATCGGGCCTTGGCGACGGTGCATCGGCGCTGGAGCGAGCCGGGGTTCGGAGTGGAAGCGCTGGCCGCCGCGTTGGGCATGCACCGTTCGACGCTCGCCCGCGAGTTCAAAGCGGCTCAGGGGATGAGTCCGGCCTCCTATCTTGCGGGGTTGCGCGTCCAAAACGCGCTTGCGCTGCTTAAGGAATCATCGCTGTCCGTATCCGAAATCGGCGCCCGGTGCGGGTATGCCGATCCGAACTATTTCTCGCGGGTCGTCCGCCGTCACAGCGGCCTGTCCCCGCTTCAGTTCCGACGGCGCTGACACGGTAAGTCCGACTGACGGCGAAGGAAACAGTCAAGGCGGGCTGCGCCCGCATCCCAAAAGAATTGAACAGAAGGCAACGAAGAGAACAAAGAAGGTCGGCACACTTCGTTTCCTTCGTTATCTTGAGCGAAGCGGTTGTTCAAAAAGTTCCGAGGCAAAACATACACGCAAAAACGCGTATCTTTGCCGGAAAGCCTCCAAGGCGACTTGTCAATCCGCCTTGACGGCGCCGAAAATGCGGCCGTCCTTGTCGAGCAGAATGTCGTAGCCGGCAGAGCGGTCGCAGGAGACGCAAAGCCGTTTCGGCTGGTCGTGCAGCCAGACGGCGAGGATTTCGCAGGCGAAGATGGTATGGTCGCCGGTGGTCAGGCGGCCGACGACCCGGCATTCGAGGTTGGCGACGCATTCGGCCACGAGCGGCGCCTTCACGTGTTCGCCGGGCAGCGGGGTGAGGCCCGCCTCGGCGAACTTGTCCATGTCGCGTCCGCTGCGCGTGCCGCACAGCAGGGTGGCTTCGGCCAGGTCCTCGCCGGGCCAGGCCAGCGCCAGTTCGCCGGACTGCTCGATCAGGCCATGGGTGAACCGGCTCGGGGCCACGCTGACGGCCATCATGGGCGGAGACCCGGACGTGTTCATCTTCCAGCCGAGCGGGCAAATGCTGCGGCGACCTTCATGTTCGGCCACGGCCCATACGATCCGTTCGGGTCGTGCGGCATGTTTGCGGAATCGGGACCAGTCGCTCTTCTTCATCGTCGTTCCCCCCTTTTCGCGTGTTCGATTTCGCGGCCCATGTTTCGCAAGGCGACGCGCAGCTCCGCGGACATGTCGCTGCTTCTCGTTCCGGCAGTTATGGCTCCGGAACGCTGCGCGTCATCGAGAACGGCCACGAAGCCGTCCAGATGCGGTCGAGCCGCCGACCGGTCGTCTTCATCCGTCCCCTCGCGCCGCAGTTCGTTCAGCGCTCCGGGCAAGAGCCGGTTCAGCCGATGCCGCGTTTCGGGAGCGATCCGACCGTTTTTCAAGGCATCCATCGCTTGTGTCATGAGCCGGACGTCGCGGTCGGATTCTTCCGTTGCGCTTTCGGCCCGCGCCAGCACGAGGCGGCGGGCCAGCCGAATGCCGTAGTACAGGCCCGGCTCCGATTCCAGAACCCTGCGCGCGGGCCCAATGATGTCGCGTCGGCGCAATACGGCGCCGGACGATTCCTCGCAAACGCGCCAGGCCGTTTCAAGCACGCGCGTCCATTCCTCCTTTTCCGCCGGCGAAAGATCCGATTCGTCGAGCATGTCGAAAATCGGATCCAGAGACGCGCGGCCGGCCACGGCAAGCCGTTGCGCCCGCAGCCAGGGCGCCACGCGGTCCCGGTACAGCCAGCCTGCGGCGAGCACGGCCACCGCCAGCGCCGCCAGCAGTCCGAGACAACCGTTTCGGAAGAAGCGGCTCCGCATGCGCCCGCGCAACTCTTCGCGGTTTCTTCTGAAAACAAGATCGGTGCGGATCATCGTCGGTCCGTTAATGCCTTATTCCCGCATTCCTGCTTCAAAAAACAAGAAAATTCGGTGGACGACTACGGCGACGATTACGGTGGAGTTAGTTTCGATGCGGTTGACGGAACAGTTTACGGAACAGACGAAATTGCCACGCCTCTTCCTCCAACGCAAACTGCCTCGTAAACACCGCCGATTCTAACTCCGTCGTCA
>SLKS01000103.1 GCA_007134465.1 Kiritimatiellia bacterium
GCATCAACAGCTTCTTCATTTCGCAAAACGTGCGGGGCGTCATCCAGGAAGGGCTGGGCGACTACACCCCCATCTTTCTCTCCGACATCCCGCGCCTGTTCTCCTCGGGCCAGCTTCCGCTCGACGCCGCCCTCATTCAGGTCGGTCCGCCCGACGAGAAAGGCTATTGCAGTCTCGGCGTTTCGGTGGACATCGTCAAAAGCGCCGCCGAAAACGCGCGGCTGGTCGTGGCCGAAGTCAACCCGAACATGCCGCGCACGCTCGGCAACAGCATGCTCCACGTCCACGACATGGACATGCTCGTTCCCGGCGACGGCCCCATCGCCGAACTCGACGCGCCCGAGCCCGACGAAAACACGCGCAAGATCGGCGAATTCATTGCCGCCCTGATCGAAGACGATTCCACGATCGAATTCGGCATCGGCCGCATCCCCCAGGCCGTCATGCCCTACCTGTACTCCAAGAAGCATATCGGCATCCATACCGAAATGTTCAGCGACTCCATCATCGGCCTGATCGAATCCGGCGCCGTGACCGGCGAACGCAAAACGATGGATCGCGGCAAGATTTCCGCCAGTTTCTGCATGGGCACGCGAAAACTCTACGACTACATTGACAACAACCCGCTCTTCGCCTTCCATCCCACCGAACACATCAACGATCCGTTCGTGATCGGCCAGCAGCACAAACAGGTGGCCATCAACGTGGCGCTGGAAGTGGACCTCACCGGACAGGTTTGCGCCGACTCGATCGGGTCCCGCTTCTACTCCGGCATCGGCGGACAGGTGGATTTCAATCGCGGCGCCGCCCGTTCGCCCGGCGGCAAGGCCGTCATCGCCCTGCCCTCCACGGCAGTGGACGACACCATCTCGCGCATCGTCTGCCACCTGTCGCCCGGCGCCGGCGTCGTCACCACGCGCGGAGACGTGCATTATGTCGTCACCGAATACGGAGTCGCCTACCTGCACGGGAAGAATGTCCAGGAACGGGCCATCGCCCTGATCTCGATCGCCCATCCCAAATTCCGGGAGCGCCTGATTCAGGAAGCCATCGAAGCCAAATACGTGCGCGCGGATCTGTTCGATTTCAAAAACGTCATCGCCTCAAGTCCGCACCAGTTCCGCACGTCGCACGTGCTGGACGACGGCACGCAGATCCAGTTCCGGCCCATCCATCCCACGGACGAGCCGCGCGTGCGCGACCTGCACTACGCGCTCTCGCGCGAAACCATCTACTACCGCTTCATGTCCCGCATGAAATGGCTGCCGAAACGCGAACTGCAGAACCTGGTCTACATTGATCACCGCAAGGACATCGCCATCGTCGGCTGCCTGCCCGAAGCGCACGGCGAAGACATTATCGCCGTCGGCCGCTACTATCTGAACGAAAAGACCAACTTCGCCGAAGTCGCCTTCGTGGTGCACGACCGCTGGCAGAACCGCGGCATCGGTTCCGCCCTGCTCAACCATCTCGTCTCCATCGCCCGCCGCAACGGCATCGCCGGCTTCACGGCCGAAGTCCTGCGCGACAATCGCGCCATGCAAAACGTCTTTCAGCACAGTTCCTGCCGCGTGATCAGCACGCCCAGCGAAGACACCATCAGCTTCCGCATGGAATTCGCCTAAGGCGGGCTTCGCCCGCATCCCAAATCTCGAATTTCACATTTCAAATCGCAACAGGCCTAGAACGCCACCCGCACGGCGGCGCCGAGCGTGACGGTGTCCGACGATATTTTCCGAGAAGGCTCGTTCAAATCGTCCCAGTTCTCGAAACGGTAGTTGGCGTTGAGATCCAGATGCAGACGCGGCAGCACGTGCAGGTCGAGCCCGGCCCGCAACGCGTAGAACGGGTCGCGCGACCACGCCCCGTCGGACCAGTAGAGGCCGGCGCCGGCGCCGACGTACAGGGTCGAACCGGCCAGCAGAAAGAGCTGCGGCGCCAGAATGGAATGCGCCGAGCCGCCGAAACCGCTGCGGAACCATTCCAGATTCGCCTCGATGCTCAACAGCGTGCCCGGCCGCCGCTGATAGCTCGCGAGCCAGGACAGCCCCTCCTGGTCCACATCCCTGAAATCCACGGTGCGCACGGCCCGCCAGTAGTGAGCGCCCGCGCCGATCCGGTTGGCCGGCTGCGAACCTTCCGCCACGCTCGCCTGCCCCGCCGCCATTGCCGCCGCCACCATTGCCGCCAATACCAAACGTTTCATCGCTCCCTCCTTTGTTGTTTCAGTTAAACCCTTTTTCAAAAAGATACACGCTTAATCGTGTGTGTTTTCCGTGTATTCCGCGCATTCCGTGGTAGAAAAAAATTGGGTTGCGGGCGAAGCCGGCCTTGGGCTTCTTTCCCGCGCCGTCACCAGACCATCCGCATGGGTATGCCGGCCTCGGCCAGTTCGCGCTTGATCGCCCCGACCGTATAGGCGCCCGAATGCAGCATGCCCGCCACGATGGCCGCGTCGGCGTCGGCGCGCCGGAACACCTCGGCCAAATCGGCCGGCTTCCCGGCGCCGCCCGACGCCACCACGGGAATGCCCGTGTGGCGGGCGATCAGCCGCGTAAGTTCGATTTCGTAGCCCGCCCCCGTCCCGTCGGCGTCCACCGAATTCACCACGATCTCGCCGCAGCCCAGTTCTTCGGCCCGCCGCGCCCAGGCCAGCGCGTCCAAGCCGGTCCGTTGCCGAAACCCGCGCACGGTCACTTCATAGCCGCTGGGGAATTGTTGGCGGTCGTCCGCGCGGACCGGGTCCATGCCCAACACGATGCATTGCGACCCGAATTCGCGCGCGCCTTCCGCGATCAGTTCAGGATGCAAAACCGCTTGCGTGTTGACCGACACTTTTTCCGCACCGGCCAGCAACACCTGCCGCATATCGTCCACGCTCGCAATGCCGCCGCCGACCGCGAACGGAATGAAGACCGCCTGCGCCGTTTCGCGCACCATGCCCAGATCGGTCGGACGTCCTTCCGCCGACGCGCCGATGTCGTAGAAAACCAGTTCGTCGCACCCTTCCTCGCAATAGCGCACGGCGAGCTCGACCGGATCGCCCACCGTCACATTGTTCTGGAAGCGAACGCCTTTTGTTACTTTCCTGTCCCGAATGTCCAGGCAGGGAATGATCCGTTTCGTCAGCATGCCGCCCCGCCCTTTCCGTCCCAGCGCGCGAAATTCTCAAGCAGCTTCAACCCGACCCGCCCGGAGCGTTCCGGATGGAATTGCGTAACCGCCAAATTGTCCTGGCCCGCTACGGACGCAAAGGTTCGCCCGGCATAGTCCGTTTCGGCCAGCACGTGCGCGGGATCGGCCGGCGCCGGGTAGTAGCCGTGCACGAAATAGAATTCGGCGCCGCTCGCAATGCCCTCGAACAGCGGATGCGGAAGACGAAACGTCACCTGGTTCCACCCGATCTGCGGGATTTTCGCACCCGGCAACCCGCGCGGAAAGGCCGGCACCGTTCCGGGCAGCAGCCCAAGCCCCGCCACGCCGCCATCCTCTTCCGAATGTTCGAACACGATCTGGGCACCCAGACAAATCCCGAGAAACGGCGTTCCGCGCGCCACCGTCTCGCGCAACGCGCCATCGAGCCCGGCCGCCTTCAGACGCGCCATGGCCGCGCCGATCGCGCCCACACCCGGAAAAATCACGCGCTCGGCAGCCAGAATGGCCGCCGGCTCGCTCGTCACCGCCACACGCGCGGCAATGCGCTCGAGCGCCAGCCGCACGCTGGTCAAGTTTCCCGCTCCGTAATCCACAATCGCAATCATGACAAACCGCCTTGGGCCATTAGACCCTTTTTCAAAAAGATACACGTTTAATCGTGTATGTTTTGCGCCTTCGGCGAGATCCCTCGCAAGCTCGGGATGACGGACTGTTTTAGTGTGGCGCCCTGGATTTTGTCATTCCGAGCTTTCGAGGAATCTCGGCCGAAGGCCGTTGGGTTGCGGGCGCAGCCCGCCTTAATGCCTTGATCCCTCATTGCTGCGTCAAAAAACAAGAAAATCCGGTGAACGATGACGGGCGACGATTACGGATTACGAGGGGGAGAAAATCGTCTGTCTGTCACGTCCTGATTTCCGTTTGTCACCTCTTTGTCGCCGACCGTTGGCAGACTCGCATCGCGCAGGACAATCGAAGAAGTTTACGGCAACGTTTACGGTGGAGTTAGTTTCGATGCGGTTGACGGAACAGTTTACGGAAAAGACGAGATTGCCACGCCTCTTCCTCCAACGCAAACTGCCTCGTAAAC
>SLKS01000140.1 GCA_007134465.1 Kiritimatiellia bacterium
TAAGGACCGACAACTATCACGGCTGACCACCCTCGAATGCTTGGAGGCACAGTGCGATCCCATGCTCGATATCAAGGAGTCCGCCACCAAAATCATGGCCGCTTAGCTTAACACGTATGCCGTTCACGGGGGGGGCGTTTTTCGCACGGAACGCAACGGTTTTCCTCGCCATTTCTACGGCGCGGGCACCGCCGCCGTTTTCTGCCGAAATTCGATGCGGTCGCGCTTCTTCACCGCCTGTACGGCTTCGTTCTCGGCCAGCTTCCCTTGCAGTATGTTTTCGGCCAACGGGTTTTCGAGATAGCGCTCGATGGTCCGGCGCAAAGGCCGGGCGCCCAGCGCCGGATCGAAGCCCTTGTCCAGCAGGAAGGTCTTCACCGCTTTGCCGACCTGAAGCTCGATGCCTTTGGCCGTCAACCGTTCCCGCACCTTGGCGAGTTCCAGGTCGAGAATGCCCCCCATGTCGGCGCGATCCAGTTGGCGGAAGACGAGCACATCGTCGAAGCGGTTAAGCAATTCCGGCTTGAAGAATCTCTTGGCTTCCTCCAGCAAGCGGTCCTTGAGCTTGTCATGGCCGAGCGTTTCGCCCGTTTCGCCGAAGCCCATGGCGCGCGCGCCGCGGGCGGAATCGAAGCCCATGTTGGATGTGAGAATCACCACCGTGTTCCGGAAATTGACATGGCGCCCGAAACTGTCGGTCAACGTGCCTTCCTCGAGAATCTGCAGCAGCATGTGCATGACGTCGGGATGGGCCTTTTCGACCTCGTCGAACAGCACGACGGAATACGGACGGCGCCGCACCTTTTCGGTGAGCTGCCCGCCCTCGTCGTAGCCGACATATCCTGGCGGCGACCCGACCAAACGCGAGACGGCGAATTTTTCCATGTATTCGGACATGTCGAACTGAACCAGAGCGTCGGCGTCGTTGAACATGAATTCGGCCAGCGCCTTGCCCAGCAGCGTTTTCCCGACGCCGGTCGGCCCCAGAAACACGAAGGAACCGATGGGACGGTTTGGATCCTTGAGTTCGGCGCGCGAGCGGCGCAACGCCTTGGCCAAAGCTTCGATGGCATGCGTCTGTCCGACCACCCGTTTGGCCAGATTCTTCTCCATGCCCAGCAGCCGGTTGAGTTCGCGCCCTTCCATCTTGACCAGCGGCACGCCGGTCGCCTTCGAAACGATTTCCCGCATATGTTCGGCGGTGACGACAATCCGGCGCGCGTCCTCTTCGGCCTTCCATTTCCCGACCGTTTCCTCGAGCTGCTCTTTCGCTTTCTTCTCCTGGTCGCGCAAGCGGGCGGCATCCTCGAACTTCTGGTCGCGGATGGCCTGTTCCTTGTTCCGATGGATTTCGGCGATTTCGCTTTCCCGTTCGCGCAAGTCCGGCGGACGGGTTGACGCCTGTATGCGGACATGAGCGCCGGCTTCGTCCAGCGTATCGATCGCCTTGTCGGGCAGGAACCGGTCCGAAATGTAGCGGGCCGACAGCTTGGCGGCGGTTTCCAGCGCGTCGTCGGTGTACGAAACCTTGTGGTGCGCCTCGTAGCGATCCTTGAGCCCGTGCAGGATGCGCACGGTTTCGTCCACGGACGGTTCGTCCACGCGCACAGGCTGAAACCGGCGCTCGAGCGCGGCGTCCTTTTCGATGTACTTGCGGTATTCCGTCAGGGTTGTGGCGCCGATGCACTGGATTTCGCCGCGGGCCAGAGCCGGCTTGATGATGTTGGACGCGTCCATGGCGCCCTCGGCGCCGCCGGCGCCGACGATCGTATGCAGCTCGTCCAGAAACACGATGACGTTCTTGCAGCGGCGCAGTTCGTCCAGCACGGCCTTGATGCGCTCTTCGAACTGGCCGCGATACTTCGTGCCCGCCACCATGAGCGCCATGTCCAGAGTCACCACCTTCTTTTCGCGCATGATCTCGGGCACGTCGCCGGCGACCACCGCCCGGGCCAGCCCTTCCACCACGGCCGTCTTGCCTACGCCGGCTTCGCCCAGCAGAACCGGATTGTTCTTGTTGCGACGGCAAAGGATTTGTATGACGCGCTGCAGCTCGTTGGCGCGGCCGACAACGGGATCGAGTTCGTTCTTGCGGGCGAGTTCGGTCAAGTCGCGGCCGAAGGTGTTGAGCGCCGGCGTCTTGACCGCCTTGCCCTCGCCGCCTTTCGCGGGCTTGTGGGAAACAGGCCCTTCCTCGCCGTGTTCCTGGGCCTCGGCCTCGAAATCGAAGTCGGGCTCGAGCTCCTTCATGACTTCGATGCGCACGTTCTCGACGTCAATATCGAGGCGCGCGAAGATTTGGGCGGCCACGCCCTCGTCCTCGCGCAACAGGCCGAGCAGAATGTGTTCGGTGCCCACATAGGTATGGTGCAGCGCCTGCGCTTCTGCCATGGCCAAATGCAGCACTTTCTTGGAGCGCGGCGTGAACGGCGCATTGCCCACCGTCTTGGTTTCCGGTCCTTGTCCCACGGCCTTTTCCACTTCCAGCCGCACGCTTTCCAGGGAAATGCCCATGCGTTCCAGCACGTTCACCGCCACGCCTTCGCCGAGCGCGATCAGGCCCAGCAGCAAATGCTCCGTGCCCACGTAGGGATGGTTGAAGCGGTCGGCTTCCTTGCGCGCCAACTGGATGACCCGCTGCGCGCGCGGCGTAAAATTCGAAAAACCGTTCATGACGACTTCCTGGCGGGCATGGCGGATCGCGCGCCGGCCGCGCGTCGGCCGCGCGCGCCTTTCAGCGTGGCGCTTCCAAGCATGTCCCGCGTCATGCGCGCGCGCCATTCGTCCCGTTCGTCCGGCGTTTTGACGGCGCCGGCCATCTTCTGCAAATGCGCCGGCTGCGTCAGCAGCAGCGCCTCGTTAATGCGCCCGACGGACAAGCGTCCGATCAGGCCCAGATCCACGCCCAGCCGCAGCGCCGACAGCAAATCCACCGCTTCCTGAAAGGACAGCATCGTCGCATGCCGCACAATGCCGAAGGCCCGTCCCACATGGTCGCGGAGCGACACGCCGCGGCTCTCCAGCGCGCGCGTGCGAGCGTTCTCCTCGTGCATCGCCATCTCCAAGCCGATCTTCAGCATTCGATCGAGCAGCGCTTCCTCGCTTTCGCCCAGCGTGGACTGGTTGGAAATCTGGTACAAATTGCCCCACGCCTCCGTGCCCTCGCCGTTCAGGCCTCGCACCGCCAGGCCCATCTTCTCCAACCCTTTGGCTGCCGGCCCCATTTCGTCCATGATTCTCAGGCCCGGCAGATGCATCATCACGCTCACGCGCAAGCCTGTGCCCACATTGCTCGGACAGGCCGTGAGATAGCCGAGCGCGGAACTGAACGCGTACTCGACCCGCTGCTCGATTTCCTCGTCCAGCTCGCGCAAGCGCGTCCAGGTGCGGCGAGCGTCCATGCCCGAGCCGATGCCCTGGATGCGGAAATGGTCTTCCTCGTTGATCATGATGGCGATCTGCTCGTCTTCCGAGACCACCACGCCGCCGCCCTGCCCCTTGTCCTGCTCGACAAGCTCGAGGCTGATCAGGCGCCGTTCTTTCAGCGTTTCGCGGTCGAGCGCATCCAAGCTGTCCATGTTCAGGAAGAGCCCGTTGCGCAGCGCGGGGATGTCGCGCAGCGTTTCGAACAGGCGTTCGCGCAAGACGCGCCGGACGCCAACGCCGGCCCAGCCCGGGAACGGCTCCCCCTTGACATTCCGCGCCAGACGGATGCGATGGCTTAGCGCCACGCCCGTGTCGCGACCGGTCGCCAGCCAGGCGCCGGGATTCTTTACCAAATCGTCCAAGATCATTGGGTCAACGCCTTAATCCGGTCGCGCAAGGCGGCCGCGTCCTCGAAACGCTGGCTGGCCACGGCGTCCTTCAACTGTTTGCGCAAGTTCCATACGTCGCGCCGAATCCGTTCGGCCGCCGGCGCCCGGCCCTCGTGCCGCATGCCCTTGTGCATGGAACGCAGCAAAGGCGCGACCTCGTCGGAGAACGTCTCGTAGCATTCGCCGCAACCGAGCCGGGAACGTTTGCGGAATTCGCTCAACGGCATGCGACAGGCCGCGCACTGGCGCTCGCGCGCCGGCGCGCCGGCGCGCTTCGGCAGGCCCGCGTCCGGCCCGAACAGAAATTGCGAGAGCGACAACGGCGCCTGCATCGAAAAGCCCTGCGCCGCCGCGCATGCCTCGCATACGTACAGCTCCTTGACTTCCCCGTTGCTCATGTGCTTGAAATGCACATGCGCCTCGTTCTTGTGGCAAAGGTTGCATTTCATGCGGAGGCGCCTCCGTCGCCGTCCACCGGATCGAGCCAGCCGTACGCATCCGGCGCCGCGCCCGACAGCAGGTCCATGTAGGCGGCCTGAATCTTCTCCGTGATCGGCCCGCGCCGACCGCTGCCCACCGGCAATCCGTCCACGCGCGCGATCGGAACAATCTCGGCCGCCGTCCCCGAAAAGAAAATTTCGTCGGCAACGTACAGCGCCTCTCTCGGGATGGCCTCCTCGCGCACGGGCACGCCCTGCGCTTCGGCCAGCCTCAGCACGCAGTCGCGCGTGATCCCCGGCAGAATCGAGGAACTCGAAGGCGGCGTACGAACGATCCCGTCGCGCACCACGAAGATGTTCTCGCCGGACCCTTCCGAAACGAAGCCGGCCGTGTCCAGCGCGATCGCCTCGTCCACGCCAATGCGCAGCGCCTCGATCTTCATCAGCTGCGAGTTCAAATAGTTGCCGCCGGCCTTGGCCAATGTCGGAAACGTGTCCGGCGCCGGTCGCCGCCAGGACGAAACCGATACGGAAACGCCGGCCTCGGCCGATTCCTCGCCCAGATAGCGGCCCCAGGACCAGACGGCGATCACGCAGCGAACAGGACACGGCAGCGGATTCAGACCCAGAACCTGCAGCCCGCGAAACACGAGCGGACGAACATAGCAGGATTTCAAACCATTGGCCCGGATCGTCTCCCGAATCGCCCGCTCGATGTCTTCCGGCGCGTAGGGAATCTCCATCCGATAGATTTTCGACGAATCGAACAGACGGCGGACATGATCCTTCAGTCGCAGAACGCAGGGGCGGCCTTGCACCTCGTAGCAGCGGATACCCTCGAACACGGACGATCCGTAATGCAGCGCATGGCTCAGCACGTGGCAGGTGGCGTCGGCCCAGTCCACCAGCTTGCCGTCATACCAGATTTTTCCCTGTCCCCACGTCATGACAAGACTCCGCGCCTGCGGCTCCGTAAAACTCCGTTCCTGATTCTTGCTTTCTTAGCGGAGGCGTCAGATCAAGGCGCTACCCTTCCCGCGCGCGGCAGGAAGCCGCCGGAAGGCGGTGCACCCGGAGGGATTCGAACCCCCACGGCCTCAACGGCCACAAGGACCTGAACCTTGCGTGTATGCCAATTTCACCACGGGTGCCTCAGCCGAAAGAAAACAAGCTACCCGAACCGGAACGATATGTCAACCTCCCATTTCGCGCCTTTTCTTGCCGGGAATATCCCCGCTTCACTGCGCAAACGCAACCAGCCGGGCGCGTCCGGAAACGGCGGTGGCATTTGGTTCGCGATCTTTCGCGCAAAATGGATTCTCGCCGCCGAACATGCCGGTGATCAACTCGATACTGGGCCCGAAGAAAACACTGACGTTCATAGGGCTGGTGGTCGTCATGGCGGCGATCAGCGGGATCGTGTTCGGCATGATCATGGGATCATGAAAAAGGGGGATCGGTTAACGCGTACGGCGACGCTTACGGGCGACATAGCAAGGGAAATGAGAATAGGGGTATATTGGGCGACGAATGCGCGCTCTACCACTTGGCGGTTGTGAATTCATCGACAAGCTCATCGATTTCCTTCGCCAGGCGCGCTGCCTCGATACGATCATAGTGAACCGCGCGCGCAGCATGCCGATGGCAATAGCGGCACTCGTCACAGAATGTTTCCGAGCATCGGACGGTCCGAAATCCATCGAGAAAATCCGACAGCGCTTCGTTATCGATGCAGACGTTAAGCGCAAGCAACTGTTGACGCAGTCTAAACATGCGCATCATGAGTCGCCGCTCGCTCGCATCGAAGTGCGTCAGGGTTTTCAGGCTCTGTTCCTCGATGTTCGGGTGGAATCCGCGTGGGTCGCCGAACATTTCGAGAGAAACGATATCGAGCAGGTTGCCGTCGTAACGACGGGAAGCATAGGCGTTTGCGGCGCGCAACAGCCATGCTGTCGAGCGTGAACGGTCTATGATCTTGAACTCGTCGTATCCCATTGCCTCGTAGACGTGCAGGTCTTCCGGCCGAATCCAGCGGCTCATCAGAAAAGCCTCTGGATGCAGCAGCCTGTGCCGGGTGCATTGCCACAGGTAGGAATCGAACATAGCCAGTTTCCCGTTGTTTCCCCCGTTCTCCTGGGAGGCATGCCCAACACTGCACGCATGTTCGGCAAGGCACTGACAATGGTAGATGCAGGAGATATTGGCGAACAGTACTGCCCCGCAGGAAATCTCGGCCCGAATACGTTCAAGAGCCGGAAAATCCCGGGTGAATTCGCTATAAGGGAGGATCAGCGGGTCAACTCCCATCGCTTCCTGTTGCTTCAGGCGGGGAAGACTGGTTGGCCAACTGAGCACGCTTCCCCGCACTCTCAGCTCGGGAAAGTTACGCCGCACCAGGGAGACAAGAGCCAGGTTAGAGATCGCCACATTGTCGACTCCAAGCCCCGCCAGTTTGCCCACAAAATCAAGGAGAAGTCCCTTGCCTTCCCTGGTCTGTTCAAGATTCGCCAGGCATGGTGCGTTGATCAGGTAGCTGAATTCCAAGTCTCGTTCGTGGGCCGCCTGGATATATGCCGCCGCCGTATCCCAATTTACGCCGGGGAGCACGGAACCGGCCCTGCCACCGCCGACAAGATCATACGGCAATTTGGCATAGACAGAAGACACCTCGGGAATTAATGCCAAACCGTCAAGGAGTTCGAAATCCCAGTTGGCTGCGACGCTCAGCTTCATCGTCGTCCGCCGCGTTGTTTGTGAAACGGCTTGAATCCGGTAATCCGCAAACCGAGAGCTGTTTCCGTGACGCCGCACCCTGCAAAGGCAGTCCTCCTTAGCAAATCTGTCGCCTCAACAGTGTTGTATGCGGCATTGATGGAGGCCACGAGGCTTTCCCGTACCGAATCGGAAAGCATCTGCTTTTGGAGAAAGTTGCGGGCGGAGCGGGGCAGGTCGCGGCGCAGATCGGAAAGGTATAACCTGCCTCCCGGCTTGAGAACTCTCAGGAATTCGGCAAGGATGGCGGATGGATCGAGCCACTCGTGCAGAGAGTTGCTTGAAAAGAGCGCATCAAAACTGGCGGTGTTGAACGGCATGGCCTCCGCGAAGCCGAGAACATATCGGGCCCGGTCGCCCAGCCCCAATTCCTCGGCATGCTTACAAGCCAGGTCAATCATTTCAGGATTCATATCAAGGCCGACTAGGCAAGTATCTGCTGTTCGCTGCAGCCACTCCAGTCCGAGATAGCCCGGACCGGATCCCACCTCAAGAACGGTTCCGCGCGTGATGCCGCTCTCCAGAATATCGCTGGTATTGAGCCAGCCGTTTTCTCGCAGCCTTCTCTGCATCCGGTCGTAGGCTTCCACATGGTCACGAGTCAGAGTCGGGCAGTTTGTCTCGGGAACTCTCGTTGGCAGCATCTCTTCGTTCGCCCTCTAGCCTTAACAAAAAACAGGACGACTTGTCGGGCAACTGACGGCGGTGACCGATGGCAATCCCGCGCGCACCGTACCTGACGTTACAAAAGCGGCTTGACTAGACGGCATCCGAAAAGGGTCGGCGATGCCTGTCATTCCGAGCCTGCGAGGATTCTCGCTTCGCGAAAACCCTTTGTTTAGCGGCGTTCCGCCGAGATCCCTCGCAAGCTCGGGATGACAACCAGTACAGGCAGACCCTTTTCGGACAGGCTCTGACTAGAAAGGGTTTGTCCTGTTTGTGGCCTCTCAGCCAAATTGTCCCGGCCTTATGGCCGGGACAATTTGGCTGATGACAACGAATGCCGCCTAGAACTTGAATGTTCCGCCAATGCTGAAAAAGGTGCGGTCTATATGAGTTGCCTCAACATACACGGATATGTTGTCCGTGACGCTGTATGTGCCACCCAAAGCCACGGCCGGGTCGGTGTCGGAATTTGAATCGCTATAGGACTCTTGTCTCTCGACCCCGCGAAACTGCGCAGTGGAAGACCCTTTGAACTTGGTCTGCTGGTAGCTTATGCCAACGGCTCCGTACAAGCTGAACGTTTCACTAAGCGGCTTGCTTGCCAGCAAGGCGGCATTGATCGTCATCAGGTCCGTGTCGGTCTTCCATGATGAAGAGCCGTGCACCCACGAATGACTGCCCTTGTCGCTGAACCGCGCAAATCCAAACGACATCCGCAAAGCCGCATCAAACGGCAGTTGAACAGGCAGCACATATTTGCCGCCGAGCAAGAAGTAGGGCTCCGCATCCATCCGGTCGAAATCAACCATGCCGATGCCGCCGAAAACAGAGACTCCCTCCATGAACCCGTATTGAGCGCGAAGGCCATAAAGGTTGACGTCGCTTTCGATGGAAACTCCACCTGAAACGCTCGTGTCTCCCTTGGAGACATTCGCGGTATCGGCATAGGGGACTCCCAGCCATGCGTGAGCTTGCGACCCCAGCAAGGCGGTTACGACAAAAAGGCTTGCAACAATTTTCTTCATTGTGGATGTCCTTTCATAATGGATTGCTAGATGTTTCACCTGTTTCACATCATGCTGTACACGTGGTTTTTCTTGTGGCCCACCTCCTCCATATCGTAAAGTAACCGAACGCCTTGCATGCGCGACCGCCAGCAACCCTCAATGCGCCAAGCTTCATTGACTGCCATCCCTGTTCAACTCCGCCCTGCCGGACTGGACGGCGCGCTTGACGACATCCGACACCAAGTCGGACGAGGTTGTGTTCAGCGCAACAGCAATCTGCTCAACTCGTTGCAAGAGAGAAGGCGGCAAATGAACTGTTTCATTGACTTTCGACCGGCTATTGACACACCCCTTGCCCATGGTTTTGGGTGCAGAGCAATGCACTACACTGTGTCAATAAAATATTTGTTGTTTTTCTTGGGATTTCAGTGGGAGGCGCTAGTCTATGAAGTGCGTTAGGTTCAGAAGCCCAATATCGTAAAGGACCCGCAGCGTCTGGAAGCGACGGATTTCGGTTCAGGAGTTGAGCAGAAAACGAGTGTGTTTACAGCGAAAGAGATGCGTCTCGGGTTACTCAACGGGAAAATGCGAGGAAGCGTCTCTTGCAAAAAGGCGAATCATGAGGAAGGAAGCGGCTCTGCCTATTCGGCTGGATGCGGAAACCAAGGTAGCCCTGAACAAGATCGCGGAGACCACAGGCCTGTCCGTCTCCTCGCTCGTCCGCATGTTGGTCAAGTCGTTCGTCGAGGAATACGACCGCAGCGGCGGAACCGTGCGCATTCCGCCCCAATGGCAACGCAAACCGGAACCGCTCGCCTACAGGCCCGCGCGCAAAACGAAAACCTCCCTGCCCAAAGCCGCAGAAGCCCGAGCCGTCTATTAATACGCTAAACGCTTTTCACGTTAGAATCTCTATTCGCGTTTTCACTCGCAGTCATGCCGAAGCTTCGTGACGAAGGCAGGTGTGCTAACAGCAGCTCATCATGCAGCGGGTCTGTCTTGCCGCGCGGCACCTTTGTTTCGGTGGCGCTTGCTTTGTCATCCGATATTGGTACGCGAAGCGATCGTTTTTCGTTGACGGCTCGGCAAGTTTCCCCGAGTGTTTCGCTTAACCGGCTATGCGAACAATGGCCAAGCGGCATGTTGTCGATCCTTCCATGGCAGTGGTTGCCCTGCAAACCGTTTCAGCAAGGTTGTTGAACGACTTCAGATTTTCCATGAACAGCGAACTCCAGAACATTGATGCGCGCGCGGCCGCCGAATGGCTGGCCGAGCCGCCCGGCCATGTTCACGGCATGGGCGCGTGCGGCGTGGGCATGGCCGGCGTGCTGGCGCATCTGCGCCGGCGCGGATGGACAGTGGACGGCTGCGACAGCGCGCCCAACCACAGGGCCGACTGGCTCGCGAGCCAAGGCATAGCGGTCCGGGCCGGGCACGGGCCCGAGCATATCGCCGAAACCGTATCGGCCGTTGTGCGCAGCGCCGCGACACCGGCCGATCATCCGGAACTGGCGCAGGCGCGCGCGCGCGGCATTCCCGTCTTTTCGCGCGGCCAAGTTCTGGCCGCCCTGCTGACCGGGCCGGGCTCGGTCGCGGTCTGCGGCACGCATGGCAAGACGACAACCAGCTCTCTTCTGGTTCAGATTCTTAGACAAACCGGGCTCGACCCTTCCTGGTGCATAGGCGGAGAGACGGAAACGGCGGACGGCACGCTGGCGGCGGCCGGTTCTGGCGGCGGCGCGCCGTTCGTGGCGGAGGCCGACGAAAGCGACGGCACGCTGGCGCTGTACGCGCCCGACATGACGGTGGTCGGTCCGATCGAGTTCGATCATATGGAGCATTTCTCCGGGCCGGCCGCGTTCGAAGCCTGTTTCCGGGCCGCCGCCGAACGCACGATCCGGCGCGTGTTCTTTTCGGCCGACGATGACGGCGCACGCCGGGTTGTCGGCGGCCTGCCGGGCGCGCGCGGGTTCGGATTCGCGGCCGACGCCGCCGTACGCGCGACCGCTGTTGCCGACAAGGATGAAGGCCAGACTTTCACGCTATGCGTGGACGGGATGCCTGTGGCGGAAGCGCAACTGCCGTTTCCCGGCCGGCATAACGTGCGGAACGCGCTGGGCGCCATCGCGGTCGCCCTGGAACTGGGGGCGCCGCCCGACGCCGCCGCGCGCGCGCTGACTGCGGCCCGGCTTCCGCTGCGCCGCTTCCAGAAATACTTGGACCGCCCGGATTTGACGATCGTCTCCGACTACGCGCATCATCCCACGGAAATCGCCGCGCTGCTGCGCATGGCCGGGCCTCGCCGCCGCCTCGTCGTCTTTCAGCCGCACCGCTACACGCGCACATTGCGGCTGGCCGCCGATTTCGCGCCCGCCTTCGCCGAAGCGGACACCGTGATCCTGCTGCCTGTCTATGCCGCATCGGAAGCGCCGCTGCCCGGCGGCGCGCATTGGGACCTGTACGCGCGCCTGCGACAGGACGCCGAACAATCCGGCTGGTCCGGCCAAATGCGGCTGGCCATGAATTTCGAGCAGGCGCGGCACGAGCTGACCGCCGCTGTGCGACCGGGCGACATTCTGCTCGTGGTCGGCGCCGGCGATGTCGAACGCCTGGCCGACTGGGCGGCAACACGCTTCCGCGAACCATTGTCGGCGGCGGACGACGGCAGCCCGCCTCCGCCCGCGCCTTTGCCGGAGCCCGGCGTTCTTTCGCCGGCCAGCGTTTGTCGCGCGCGCGAACCCTTGGCCGCCCGGACCACGCTGAAAGCGGGCGGCCACGCCGATCTGTGGGCGGTGGTCGGCAGCGAAGCGGATGCGCGCGCGCTGCTCGCGTTCTGCCAACGCGAACAGCTGCGCTGGCGCGTGCTGGGCGGCGGCAGCAACGTGCTGGTCGGCGATGCGGGCGTGGACGGGCTGGTCCTGCGCCTGGCCGCGCCCGGCTTCGGCACAGTGCGGCTCGCGCGCAACAGCGCGGGCGGCCACGACATCGTCTGCGGCGCCGCCGTGCCGCTGGCGCGGCTGCTCGCGTTTCTCGAAGCCGAAGAACTCGGCGGCCTGGAATTTCTCGAAGGCATCCCCGGCACGGTCGGCGGCGCGCTGGCCATGAACGCCGGCGCTGCCGGCGACGAGATCGGTCGGCACACGCTGTGGATTCGTTTCATGGAGGCGGATGGCCGCGTCGCGCACATCCGCGCTGCCGATGCCGATTTCGCCTACCGGCATTGCGGCGGCCTGCAAGGTCGGCTCGCGCTCGAAGCCGCCTTCCGCACGGAGCCGAGCCGCCGCGAAACCATACGTGCCCGGCGAGAAACACTGGCACGCAAGCGCGCCTGGATGCGCGGCTTGCGGTCGGCCGGTTCGCTCTTCCTCAATCCGCCCGGCGACAAGGCCGGACGACTGCTGGACGCCGCCGGCTTGAAAGGGTTCCGCGTCGGCGGCGCGCGGCTAAGCGACGAACATGCCAATATCGCCGCGCTGGAACGCGGCGCGCGCGCTTCGGATTTGCGCGCGCTCATGGAAGCGGCACGGACAACCGTGCGCCATCGGTTCGGTATCGCGCTCGAACCTGAAGTCGAATGCTGGGAGCGAACATGAACGACAAACGTCCTTTCGACAAGGTGGCCGTGCTGATGGGCGGCGTCTCCGCCGAACGCGAAGTTTCGCTGCGCTCCGGCGCCGCCGTCGCGCGCGGCCTGGCCGAAGCCGGATACCAGGCGACCGCCGTGGACGTGACCGCGCCCGCGCTCGATCTGCCGGCGGGAACCGAAGCGGTGTTCATCGCCTTGCACGGCGAATTCGGCGAAGACGGCCAGGTCCAGGCCATGCTCGACCGAGCCGGCATCCCCTACACGGGCTCGGGCGCCGATGCCAGCCGCTGCGCGTTCGACAAGATTCTGTCCAAGACTCGCTTTGCCGAAGCCGGCATCCCCACGCCGGCCTGGGCCGTCGCGCCGCCCGGCCAGCCGCCGCCACGCCCGCTGCCGCTTGTCGTCAAGCCCGCGCGGCAAGGCTCGAGTTTCGGCGTGCATTGCGTGCGCGAGGCCGGGCAATGGCAAGCCGCCTTGCGCGACGCCGGCCAATACGGATGCGACGTTCTCGCGGAAGATTACGTGCCCGGTCGCGAGCTGACGGTCGGCATCGTCGGCGACACGGCCCTGCCCGTCATCGAGATTGTGGCGGAAAACGACTGGTACGACTACACCGCCAAGTACACGAAAGGCCGCACCGCGTATCGGCCGCCGCCGGGCCTGGCGCCGGACGCGCAGGCCGACATCCAGCGCCTGGCGCTGGCGGCCTTTCACGCGCTGGGCTGTCGCGGTTTCGGACGCGCCGATTTCCGCCTGACGCCCGACGGCCGCCCATACGCGCTGGAAATGAACACCGTTCCCGGCTTCACCGAAACCAGCCTGCTGCCCAAGGCCGCAGCCTGGACCGGCCTCTCCTTCGCCGCCCTGTGCGACGCCATCCTGCGGCTCGCGACTGTTTAAGCCGCATCCGCAGGCGTTGGCGTGCTCGCAGCAGAAAAACTCGCTTATTTTAGGGCTAGCGGGCCGGCAGCGTTTCGGCGATATTGAGGGCGTGATCCCTGATTTTGCGGTAGGCGTTGAGCATGTCCATGTAGATCAGGCTCTTGATCGGCGAAACCTCCTGTTTCTGGACCCGTTCGAGGTGCCTCTCGCGGTAGACCTTCATCTGGCGGGTCACTTCGTCGGCTCGGGCATGGAAATCGGCCTGATCAATCGGCTCGTCCTCGCGTACGGCCAGGTTGACTTCGCGCAGATACTGCGCAATCTGGTCGTGCAAAGCGAACAGATTCCGCAGCCCTTCCTCGGAAATGGCGAGCCCCGCCTTGCGCAACCGCAGGCTCAGCTTGAGCAGGCTTTCGATATAGTCGCTGACCGATTCGTATTCGTCGGCCTGGCGGAGCTGGCGCCGGGCTTCGCGCGTGATCTCGCGCGGCACGGTGCCCGAAACCATTTGACTGAGAAACTCGACGATTTCCTTTTGAATCACATCCAGTATTTCCTCGCGCCGGAACAGGCGCGCGTTGCGGTCCGGATCCGGATCGCGGTCGTCCAACGCGGCTTTCAGCCACACGAGCATCTTTTCGACGCTGTCGGCCATGCGCAGAATTTCTTCCTTCGACTGCTGCACGGCCATGGCGGGCATGGAGAGCATGCGCAGGTTCAGCGAACTAAGATGCGGAGTTTCCTTTCCTTTGCGGTCCGGAACCAGCCATTTCACGGTTTTGGCCACCAATGGCAGCAGCGGCAAAAAGAGGGCGGTGTTGGCGATATTGAAAAACGAATGGACCATGGCGACGCCCTGCCGCATTTGATCCTCACCGACACCCGTAACGGCATCCGTGCCCATGATGCGGTAAATGAAAAGGATGTATACGGGAAACAGCGCCGTGATCCAGATGGACCCGAGCAAATTGAAGATCGTGTGCGACAGCGCCGCGCGGCGCGCGTTGCGCGTGGTGTTCAGCGAGGCGAGCAGCGCCGTGATCGTCGTGCCGACATTTTCGCCCAGCACCAGCGCCGCCGCGGTCGGAAACGGGATCATGCCCGCTTCGGCCAGCCCGATCGTTATGCCCAGCGTGGCCGACGACGACTGCACGATCATGGTCAGCACGCAGCCGGCGACAACGCATTTAATGATGCCGAAATAGCTGTCGGCCTGAAACACGGCGAACCACGCCTTGAACTCGGGCATGCCGGCCAGCGGCTTGAACCCCTCGGCCATCAGTTCCAGCCCGAAAAAAATCATGCCCACGCCCATGACGGCCATGGCGGCATAGCGCAGCTTTTCGCGACGAGCGAACAGATAGACCAACGCCATGACGCCGAGCAGAGGCAGCCCGTACTTGCCGATCTTGAGCACGAGAATCCAGCCGGTGATCGTCGTGCCGATGTTCGCGCCCATGATCACGCCGATCGCCTGCGTCAGCGTCATGAACCCGCTGTTGACCAGCCCAACCACCATCACCGTGGTCACGGAACTGGACTGGACCATGCAGGTGACGAGAGTCCCTACGCCGCAGGCCATGAACCGGTTGTTGGTCACGGCCGCAATCATCTTGCGCAAGCGGTCTCCGGCCACGGCCTGCATGCCTTCCGACATGTGCTTGATGCCCAGCAGGAAGATGCCCAGCCCGCCCACGACCTGAAACAATATTTTCAAGAACAACTCGACGTTCACGCACCCTCGCCTTGTCTCGTGCCGAATTCGCCATGAAAAGACAATAGCGCTTAGCAAAAACGGCGAGGGGCGCCAAGCGTTTGTTGGGATTTTGTCAGCGGCGGTAGCGGATGGGAATATAGAGAAGGCGCAGGGTGCGGCGGGATTCGTCGCGCCGGTGCCCGATCAGCCCGAGCAGCACGGACCATGACCGGCTCGATTCGGGCTCTGTCTCCCGGGCGTAATGGAAAAGAGGAAACAGGGACAGCTTCCGCGCGCTGTCTTCGTCGCGCCGATAGCGAAACAGGCCCCAAAGCGCTTCGTCTTCCTTGACCGGCCCGAGCCGCTCGCGCGTGTACAGCGTCCAGAACGGCGCCCAGCTCCGCTCCAGCTGCGGCAGATCCTTGCCGGGCCACAGCTCGAGCATGCGCAGGCGCGATGCCGACCCGGCTCGCTGCCAGGAAAACAGCGGCCAGAGCTTGAAGCGGCGTTCCGTCACCGTCGGCTCCGGCTCCGACGTTCCGTTTTCCGGCGTCTGCTCCGTTTCGCCCGCATTGACGGACGCCGGGCGGGTCGCGTGCCGATACTGAACAAAAGGCATAAGGTTGAAATGCCTGACTTCTCCGCCTGCGCGCGGCAGTCGGCCGCCAGAGAGCAGAGGCCAGAACAGGAACCAGGAGTCCGTGTTCCATATCGTTTTCCGGCCCCAAACCGGCCACAGATAAAGCTTGTCGGTCAGGCCGCTGCCGTACTGGACGAGCGGCCACGGGGCATGCACCGTGGTTTGCCTGTCCGCCCGGGTGAAGCGGAAAAGCGGCGGCAGAAACATCCAGGTCTTCTCGTTTTCGAGGTTCCCGCGCCAGAACAGCGGCCACAGCATGCGCACATGGCCTTCGGCGCCGGGGTAAAGGTAGCGGGCTTCGGTCCAGAACGGCCAGGCGATCGTGCGCTTTTCCCACCGGCCCTCCTTGACCGTGCGCGCATAGAACGGGCGAAAGCCGATATGGGACAAGTCAGACGATTCGGCCCAACTGCCCATCGGCCACAGCACGTCGTGCCGGCGCTGATCGTTGATGGCCGAAAAGCTGTAGAGGGGAAAGAGAACGAACACGATACGGTCCCGACCCAGGTACTCGCGCAACGTGCCTCCGAACGGGAAGAGGGCGAAATAGCCGTCCCCATGCCGGTCTCGCCCCGTGAAAAGCAGCGGAAACACGACGAACCGGTAGCGGGAACCGGGCGTAGTGTTGTCGAAGTCGTTGCCGTAGGCCAGCAGAAAACGCCAGTAGGTTTCCTTGCCGAGTGTCTTGTGCATGCCGACCGGCCAGAGAAATTCCGAAAGCACGCGATCCCGTTCGGGGTTGGCGGAGCGCGCGTACAACGGGCGAACGGCGGTGAACTGGCCGCCGTCGTCGCGTGTGCGCCGCTCATAGAGCGGACCCAGCGCGCGCGTGCGGACGTTCCCTTCCAGATCGCGGTCGCGCGAGGCGAGAAAGCCCAGATCGAATTCGCGGCGCGCCGCCGAGCCCGACGCGGCGCAGCCGCCCCCCCCCAGCCCGAGCGCCAGCGCGCCGGCGACGCAAAGAACGGCCTGCGCGAAGACCCGTGTGCAGCTATTCGGAGAGAGGCTCATTACCCGGCATAGCCCAGAATATCCTGATCGCGCCGGAACAGGCAGGCCATGAGCGCGGCCCGAATCCACATGCCGTTCCGCATCTGGCGCCAGTACATGGCGCGCGGATCGTGGTCCACCCCCGTTGCGATCTCGTTGCGGCGCGGGAGCGGGTGCATGAGAATCGCCGTCGGCTTGAGCAGGGGCAAATGTTTCTCGAGAAACCAGAATGCCGAAATGTCCAGGCGCGCGCTTTCGCCCTTTTCCCTGTCCCACTCGTCCTGCACGCGCGTCATGTAGATGGCATCGGCTTCCGGTATGCTCGCCTCGAAACAATCGGTCCGCTCGTAGACGGTTCCCGCCGCGTCCAGCTCGTCGAGAATGTCCTGGCCGATTTGAAGAGGATCGGGCGCGACAAACGTCATGCGAACATCCCGGTAGCGGGCCAGCAGCGAAGCGAGCGAGCGGACCGTGCGGCCGCGCTTCAGGTCGCCGACGAAAACGATACGCTTGCCGTCCACGCCGCCCTGCTTCTCGAAGCTGCGCTGCAGCGTGTAGATGTCCAGCAGCGCCTGGGTCGGATGCTGGTCCTTGCCGGAGCCGGCGTTGACGATGGGAACCGGCCGTTCGGAATGGGACAGGACCCAGGCCATGCGTTCGGCCAGACCCTGTTCCTGGGTCCGCATCACGATGCAGTCGAAATAGGAACTGAATGTGCGGACGGAATCCTCCTGCGATTCCCCTTTGAATTCGCTGGAGGTGGTGGAATCGCGCACGTCGCCGATGCCCATGCCCAGAATCTGACATGCTCCGGAAAAGGACAGAAACGTGCGCGTGCTGGGCTGGGTGAAGTAGAGCATGGCCCGCTTGTGGGAAAGCAGGCTTGTCAAGAAGTCCGATCCGGCCTTGGTTTTGGCGACAAGCCGGATTTTCGACGCCAGCTCGCCGAGCGCGTCCAGCCGTTCGCGCGTGTATTGCTGGGCGAACAGCACGTGAAGATCTCTTCTGTCTTCCACCAGGCAGGCCGCCTTGTCCGGGAGCGATAACGCCTGGAACGTTTCCCAGTCGAGCGAAGTCAAGGTCATGCGCGTTCCTTTCATGCGGCTATCGCGGCGCGAGACTTGCCGCGATCAGCGCCTTGATGGTATGCATGCGGTTTTCCGCCTGGTCGAACACTTTGGAAAAGGGCGCTTCGAAAACGTCGTCGGTCACTTCCAGCGCGCCGATATCGCGAGTCAGTTCGGTATGATGGTCGTGAAAGGCGGGCAGGCAGTGCAGGAAAATGACGCTGTCGTCGTCCAGGCGGCCGGTCCGGCGCATGGTTTCCATGTTGACCTGATAGGGCCAGAGCATATCCATGCGCTCTTCCCGTTTCGACTCTTCGCCCATGGAAACCCACACGTCGGTATAGACAGCCTGCGCATCGTGAACGGCGACGACAGGGTCGTTCACAATCGATATCTGCCCGCCGGTTCGGGCGGCGATCTCTTCGGCATGCGCGACAAGATCGGCCCGCGGCGAAAGCTGGGGCGGCGAACAGTTCACGAACCGCATCCCGGCCTTGGCGCAGCCTTCCATGAGCGAATTGGCCACGTTGTTGCGGCCGTCGCCCAAATACGCCAGTTTCACGCCTTGCAGATTCCCGAACCGTTCCCGCACCGTCAGCAGGTCGGCCAGCGCCTGGGTGGGATGAAATTCGTCGGTCAGCCCGTTCCAGACCGGCACGCCGGAATGGTCCGCCAGCAGTTCCGCCGTGCGGTGCGCGAAACCGCGGAACATGATACCGTCGAACAGGCGCCCCAATACGCGCGCAGTATCCTTGACCGATTCCTTCTTGCCCAAATGCATGTCGTTCGCCGACAGGTATTCGGAACGGCCTCCTTCGTCGGCAATGGCCACCGTCGTGGCCACACGGGTGCGCGTGGACGATTTCTCGAACGGAACGGCGATGTTGCGCCCGGAAAGCAGCCGCCCGCATCGGCCGGTTTGCCGGTCCTGTTTCAAGGCGGCGGCCAGATCGAGCAGAAGAAACATCTGTTTTTCGGTCAAATCGTAGAGGCGCAAAAGGCCCCGCTCGGGCAGGCAGGAATCCTGCAAGGCATTCAGCATCTCGGAAATAGCGGCGGCCATGGTTCGTCCCTTTCGGTTCCCGTGCCAGACAAACAACCATGCCATACCCGATGCCAAAGGGAATGCCAAGAAAAAACGCTTGCGCACGAAAGCCGAAGCGCACACTATGGCGAAAACATTAAGAAAGGACTCGCCATGACAACCGCTCCCAGCCCCGTCCAGCGCCGCAAGCCGAATCCGTCCGATCGTCCAAGGCCCGGCGCCTATACGCCGCGCGAACGCATGCTTCGCGCGCTGAACCACCAGAAGACGGACCGCCTGCCCATTTCGCCCTGCGGCTTGAGCCCGTATACATGGCATGCCGATTTCCCCGATTATTGGCCGATCCTTGACGTGGCGGAACGGCATTGCGAGTTCCTGTGCAAACTCGGCATTTCCACGGGCCACGGCTTGTCGAAAGCGGACGCGTGGAACATGAAAACCGAAAAGGAGACGCTGGGCGAACGCAAGACCGAGCGCATGGAACTGCCCACCCCGCGCGGCACGCTAACGCAAGTCCGCGTGCACGACCGCTCGGTGGGCAGTTGGGCCACCGCGAAAAGTTTGGTCAACGACATGGACGAGCTGGACGCGCGGGACAGCCTGCCCTTCGAGCCGCTGGACGCGCGCGTGGACGGCATCCGCGAATTCGAGGCGGAAATCGGCGATGCCGGCCTCGTCTATTGCAGCGGCATTCAGAACGCCTTGCTGAACGCCTGCTGGGGCATGAGCGAGGAATTCCGCACGGTCTTCTGCTTCACCGAACAGGAACGGCTGCGCCGCATGGTGGAAACCGCGCAGGAACGGCTGCTCGACTATACGACACGGCTGCTCGATGCCGGCGCCGGTCCCGTCTTCCGCTGGTACGCCATCGAGGATTTCGTGGAACCGATGATGCCTCCCAGCTTCGTGGACGAGTTCATCGTGCCCTACGACCGCGAAATCGTCCGCTTGATCCACGAGCGCGGCCATAAGGTCGTCATGCATTGCCACGGCCGGCTGGGCGCGCAGATCGAGCGCATGCTCGCCATCGGCGTGGACGGAGTGGACTGCGCCGAAAGCCCCCCGCAAAACGACATTGATTTGGCGGGCATGATCGAAAAGGCCGAGGGCCGTCTCGCGATCTGGGGTTATATCCAGTACGAAGACCTGGCGCGCAAGACGGGCGACGAAATCGAAGCCATGGTGCGGGCGGCGGTCGAAGCGGGCGGAACCGAAGGCCGCTACATTCTAAGCCAGGCGGCCAGCCCCTGGACAGCCGAGATAGACGCGCGCACGCGCGACAACTGGATTCGCATGATCGAAGCCGGCGTCCGCTATGGGGGGTAGCGTGTCGGGTATGGCTTGTCGGGTGTCCGTCGGCGGGCGGGCGCGCAGCCCAGTAACCAGCAGCCACTGATCAGTCACGCTGAAGTTTACGGCAAAGGTGACGACGGAGTTTGAATCGGAGGAGTTTACGAGGCAGTTTGCGTTGGAAGAAGAGGCGTGGCGATTTCGTCTGTTCCGTAAACTATGCCGTCAACGGCATCGAAACTAACTCCATCGTGATCTTTGCCGTGAACTGTTTCGATTGCGCTGTGCGAAGCGGGTGTTCAAACAATCCCGAGACAAAAGATACGCGCAAAAACGTGTGTCTTCCCGAAAAAGCCTTCACGATTGCGGTTCGGCGATGGTGTGGCGGCCGGATTTCGCGTTGCGCCTCAGCAGGAGTTCGATTCGGGCCAATTCGGCTTTCCAGTCGTTCAAGACGCGGATACGCTCTTTCATTTCGGGATTCTCCGCAAGCTTGCCGTCCGCGAACTCCGCGTATTCCCGGTGCGCTTGCTGCACATTCTCGCGAGCCTGGACCATGGCCGGATCGCCATGGGGACGGCCTTCGGCGGCAAGTTTCTGAAACGCTTGATTGGCGGCCTGCATTCGCGCGCGAGCCTGCGCGGCTTCCGGATCCCGGCGAACGGTTTCGCGCGCGATATGCAATTCGCGCTCGGCGGCTTCAATGCGTTTCTTCAGTTCGGCACGCCGCTGCACAAGAACCAGCACGTCCTGATCGGCATCCTGGGGACGCCGGGCTTCCGCGCCCGCAGGACACAGGATCAGCGCCGCGACCAGCAAACTCCAGAACACGAACAAAGGAATTCTTTTCATCGCCTTCTCCTATAGCAGAAATCGTTCTTCATGCTGGAAAACATACGAAATTCGTACAGCTTGGTCAAGGCGGAAAACCAGGCGCCCTCCCTCGCAACATAAGGCAGTTCTGCGGGGCTTGGTCGTGAGAGCCTGTCTATAGCGTTCAGAAGCCGGGATGCGCCCCCTCCTCAAGACATATCCTCGCCAGGCGGAACGGCTCGCGCGAGCGACGCCAGCGTTTCGCCCCATTCCTGCCGGGCTGCGGCCAGAGCACGGCCGCGATGCGAAAGAGCGTTCTTCTCCGCCGGCGCCATCTCCGCAAACGTTTGCGCGAAGCCTGTCGGAACAAAAAGCGGATCGTAGCCGAAGCCATGGCCGCCCCGTTCCGCTTCGGCGATGATTCCCTCGCACGCGCCTTCCACCGTGCGCGCGGTGCCGTCGGGCGCGGCCAGGGCCAGAACGCAGCGGAACCGCGCGCGCCGGGACGGCGCATGGTCCAGCGCGGTCAGCAGTTTCCGGTTGTTGGCCGCATAGTCGGGCGGCTCGCCCGCGTAGCGCGCGGAACGCACGCCCGGCGCGCCGCCCAGCGCCTCGACTTCCAGACCCGAATCGTCGGCCAACGCCCAACGCCCGGTCAAAGTCGCCAGCGTGACGGCTTTCTTGACGGCGTTCTCCTCGAACGTGACCCCGTCCTCCTCCACCTCCGGCAGCTCGGGGCTATCCGCCGCCGAGACAACGCGCAAACCGGGCACCGACAGCAAAGCGCGAATTTCCTCGCACTTGTGGCGGTTGCGCGAAGCGATCAGCAACGCGTCGGCGCTCATGGCCGGTTCCTTTGTCATTCGGCTCCTTCGCTCGGCGAATCGCTTGACGCGCCCGTCGCGGCGCGGAACAATTCTGACCAAATCCTGCAGGTCTAGCGTTCCTTCATGCCGCCCGCATACGTGATCACAGCCATGGTTCGATATTGCTTGTGCGGACCGACATTGACGCCTGTGACTCGGAAATCGGGGTTGTAGATGTTGATGCGATGCCCGCGATCGGGAACCCCGTCGTCTATGATCAGTTGCAGCACGATCTCGCGCGCGGTCGAAAACCCGTAGGCGATGTTTTCGGCACATCGCTGTTGCCATTGGCCATGACGGGAAATGCGATCCGCAGGCCGACTCTTGTCGGATCCGTCATGGCCGACCATGCCTCTGGGGCCCGTGTCCCGAACATGGTCCGCCGCGGCGAGCGAAAGCCCTTTGGAAGGCGCAAGCGGCCGGACCGGCCGGGCCTTATCGAGGAATGCGATGGCTTCGTCCACTGCCGCCACGCCTTCTTGCGTACGACGGCGGGTGCTGCCGGACACATGAATGTTCCCCTGAAATCCGCGCCGATAGGCGCGCGCGAATTCCGCGTAGGCGGCCGGTTTCGTACGCGCGAGATTCTGCTCCGCGACTATTTCCTTTTCGAGCCGCGTCAGGTAATCGGCGTCTATCCCTTCGACGGGCACAATGCCGCCGCCGGCAAACAGCGTTTCCGGGCTCAGCCGCCACAGCGCGAAGCTCTGGCGCGGCGCGCGCAAACCGACAACCAGCCATTCCCCGTTCCGACTGACAGCCAAACACGTCGGTTCGGTAACGAACGGATCGAATCTGTGCAAGGGTTCCAGTGTCCGGCCGCAGTGCAGAAACACGATCCTGCCTTGTCCGGCGCTGGCCAGGATGCGGTTATCCCCGCTTAAGGCCAAGGCATTAATGCGGCCCCTGTGATGCCTTGCCGTCGCGGACGGCGTCTCGGGGTCGGCCGCCCACAGGGCCAGCCGGCCGTCGGAACCGGCCACGACAAGTCCTTGGCCCTGGTCCGTAAACGCCAGACCGGACACTTGCCCGCCGCTGTGCGGAACCCTGCGCTCGATCGCCCCGCCTTCCGCATGCCAAACGAGCGCCTGCCGGCCGCCGGCGCCGGCCAGCCGCTTGCCGTCCGGCGAAAAAACAACCGTGGCCGATTCCCCGGCGCCTGTGGACAGACGCTCGGTTTCCGCCCATGTGTCCGTATCGAACAGACGGATCGTTCCGTCCGATCCGGCGGCGGCCAGCCGCTTGCCGTCCGGCGAAAAAGCCAACGCCACGATTCGCCGGGCATCGGTGTCCACAGCCCGGATCGGCTTTCCGGTCTCGCTGTCCCAGATGTACAGCCGATTGTATCCTCCCGCCACAAGATGACGACCGACAGGAGCGAATGCCACGGAAACGGCGGAACCGCCCGGAATCAGCAGCGCGTGCTTTTCGCTGCCGTCTTCCATCGCCAGCAGATGAACACGCCGATTCGAGCCCGCCAGCGCCAGCCGCGAACCGTCGGGACTGAAGGCGGCAGCCTGCACAGTCCCGTAGGCCCGACCCGTCGCCCGTTCGCTCGCCGCCTCCTCGCTCATGACAGGCGTGCGAAGCAACGCGAACGCCACAACCGCTAGACCCGCCCGCCTGAAACCGTCTATCGTCCTTTTCATGTTTACACCTTCCCGGAGAACCGTTACGGTAGTTGCCCTGTTCTGTATCAAACGCTCGCCGAACAGGCAAGAACTAAGGGTTCGCGCAGAAATTAAGAAGAAACGCGCATCTTTACCGGAAAGGATTTGGCGCGCATGCCCGGATTGCTGAGAGATATCGGCGATGACGACCCGCTGGACAGGCCCCGCGCGGGCGGGCTCTGGATCGGCGGCGATTTCTTTGCCAATGCGGCCGCGAAATTCTGGCAGGGCCTGCTGGACGAACTGACCGAATTCTTCCCGAACTGTTCGCTGATCGAACTCTCCGCTCCTTCTGTTGGGCGGCTCGAGCCCGATCTGCTGTTTCCCGAACGCGCCTTGCAACGGCAGCTTGACGACCTGCAGTTCGCCGATCCGACCCTCGCGCTGGCGGATGCGCTCGCCGAACTGAATCTAATGGGCCCGCCTTCGCCGGTTCAGGCCAGGCTTTTCGAGGGCCGCGAAACGATCCTGTCTCGGACAATGCCTCCGGAAAGCCTGGACGCGGAAACTTTTTCCTATCTGCTTGCCTGGCAGTTCCAGTGGGCGGGCATTCCCGCCACACGCTGGAACGAGCTGCAATTGAGCGGCATCGTTCAGGGAAAAGCTCCGGATCGGGAGCGAATGTACCGCATGACGTTCAGCTTGGCAGGGAGGCCTTTATCCGAAGGCCTGATCGCCCGTTCGTTTTCACTCGTGCCCCGCGTCACCACCGCCACCCCTGCTAGCGTCGGCGGCGAGCGGAATAGACTTTAAGGCGCTACGCGTTCAGGCGGAAGATGCGGGCTATGCCGTACAAGGTCAGGTCGGGATCGAACACGAACGGCAGTTCGACCTGGCTCAGGACCCAGCGGGCGAAACCGCCTGTGGCGCACAGAGTCGCCTTCGGCGCCCGCAAATCGCGGCGGATGCCCGCCACGATGGCCGCCACCATGCCGCCGTAGCCAAGCCGCGCGCCAATGCGCATCGCCGCCTCCGTACTGCGCCCGATCGCGCCGCGCGCTCCGCCGGCCCTCAAAGCAATGCGCGGCAGCAACGCCGTCCGTTCGCAGAGATAGTCGGTCATCAACGGCAGGCCCGGCGCGATGACGCCGCCTGTGTAGGCGCCACGCGCGGATACGATGTCGAAGGTCACCGCCGTGCCGAAATCGGCCACGATCGCCGGCGCGCCGTAACGGGCCAGGGCGGCGGACGCGTTGGCCAGACGGTCGGCGCCGATCGTGGCCGGTTTCGGATAATCCACCGTCACGCCCAGATCGAGCGTATGCCGAATCGGCAAGGGAGCCCGGCCGGTCGCCTTCTCCAGTTCCCGGCTCCACTGCGGCACGGCGGCGGGCACCACCGAACACAGCGCGGCGCCTGCGACGTCGGCGCCGGCCAGCGCCGACCGAATCGCCCGCGCTACGGCAGCCGACTTCTGTTCGCCGCCGGGCAAACGGACAACGCGGCCCGCGCGTTCGCCGCGCACCACGGCCAGCGAGACGCTCGTGTTGCCCACGTCCACGGCCAGGCACGCACGGGTATCGCCTCGGCTTGTGCCGGATTGAAGCGAAGAAACACGCGCCCGCTTCTTTCGGATATTCGGCTCTCTCTTCATAGCATGGCTTCCGCGCAGTCCAGCCAGCGGTCCGCGAGCAGTTCGTGACCGGCGGGCGTGGGATGCACGCCGTCGTCGAGCCAATGCGCCGCGGGCGCTGCCTCGAGCGCGTGATTGATCGCCGCCTGAAACGGCACGAAACAAGCCCCGCTTTCCCTGGCCAAACGCGCGACAATCTCGCCGCGTCTCCGCACATCGTCCGCCCACGCCGATGTCACCTCGCCGCAAAGCGCGACGAACGGCTCGCACAGAACCAGCTTCGCCGCCGGCAATTCGCGGCGGGTCCAGTCGAGCAGCATGCGATAGACCGTTTCGTACCGGTCGAGGTCCACGCCGTTGCCGCGCGTGAATTCGTGCCAGGTGTCGTTGACACCCACGAGCAGGCTGATCAGGTCCGGACGCAGCCGGATGGCATCCGTTTTCCAGCGGGCATAGACATCCACGATGCGGTCGCCGCTCGCGCCCCGGTTGAAGAACGCCCATCCTTCGTTCGGCCGACGGCGCAGCAGGCGTCCGGCAATGCGCGTCGCGTAGCCATGGCCAAGCCCCTTGCTGCGATTCGGCTCCTCCACCGACCGGTCGCGGCCGGCATCGGTAATGGAATCGCCTTGAAACAGGATGCGACGCGCCATGCGTTCACGCCTCCTTCTCGATTTCGAGAGACAGATCGGCGGCTGCCGCCGAATGGGTCAGGCAGCCGAGCGAAATGGCGTTCACTCCCGTTCGCGCGTAGGCCTCGACATTGTCCAGCGCAATGCCGCCCGACGCTTCCAGGCGGCTGCGTCCCGCGCATAGTTCCACGCAGCGCCGCAGCGCGTCCGGGGCCATGTTGTCGAGCAGAATCCAGTCGGGCGCCCCGTCCAGCGCATCGGTCAGCTCGGCTTCGTTCTCCACTTCGATCTCGATGGTTAGGCCGGGAAACGCCTGCCGGCAATGGCGCACGGCATCCGCCAGCCGCCGCCCTTCGCCGCCCGACCACAAAGCGCGATGGTTGTCCTTGATCAGAATCCGATCGTAGAGACCTTGGCGATGGTTTTCGCCGCCACCGCAGGATACGGCGTATTTTTCGAGCGCGCGCAGACCGGGCGTCGTCTTGCGCGTATCGAGAATCGCCACGCCGTAGCGGCCGGCAACAGCAACGAAACGCCGGGTCAAGGTGGCAATGCCGGTCAGACGCTGCATGAAATTCAACGCTGTTCGTTCGGCCGTCAGAATGGCGCGCGCGCTGCCGCGCACGGTGAACAGCGCCTGGCCGGCCTCCGCGCGACCGCCATCCGGCACGAGCGTTTCGCACGCGAGACTCGGGTCCGTCTCCCGAAAGCACAAGGCCGCCACCGGCCCGCCCGCCACCGTCACCGGATGCCGCGCCAGGATCGTCGCCCGCCGCCGGGCCGTCTCCGATACCAGCGCCAGCGTCGTCGCGTCGCCGGACCCGACGTCTTCCGCCAGCGCGCGCCGGACCGTTTCCGCCACCGCTTCGTCCGCCAACCAGTCGCTCATGGCTGCGCCCCGCTCCAGCGACAGGGCATGTAGCAGGGGCCTGCTGTCGCCTTGTCGGCTTCGACCGCGATCGGGAAACGATGGTCGAGCCGGTGATAGTTCGTCTTGTGATCCGGCGAATGAACGGAAAAGGAGAACAGGTACGCGCCCGTACCCAGGCAAAGCGGATGCAGCGTGAAACGCACGCGGCCTTCCCCTTCGGCCTGCGGCACGGCGAACCCTTCGATCTGCGTGTTGTTGCCGTACAGCAACCGCCCGTCGCGATCGGAAACGGAAAAACCGAACACCGGGTTTTCCACGCGCGTGGCCGCGCGCCAGCGAATCTCCGCCGTCAGGCTCTCCCCCCAGCGGAACGTGTCCGTCCGCGCGCCGGTCCCGTCGGAGAAGATCACATCCTCGATCCGGATTTCGCCCGTTCCCCATTCCCGCGCCTGTCCGGCGGCCGCCCCTTGCCGGGCCGCCAGCACGCGATAGCGGCCGACCATGCCCTCCGCGTCGCCAACGCCCAGAACCTTGCCCTGGTCGAGCAGCAGAATCCGGTCGCTGATGGCCTGGATCGCCGACAGATCGTGCGACACCATCAGCATTGTCTTGCCGCGCCGCTTGAACTCGCGCATCTTGTTCAGGCATTTGGCCTGGAAATCGGCATCTCCAACCGCCAGCGCCTCGTCCACGAGCAGAATGTCCGGGTCCACCTCCACCGCCACGGAAAAGCCGAGCCGCACAACCATGCCCGAGGAATAGTGGCGCACCGGCTGGTCTATATGGCTGGCAATCCCGGCGAAATCCACAATGGCGTCGAAGCGCCGAATCATGGTGCGGCGCGACAGACCCATGATCGCCCCGTAAAGAAACACATTCTCGCGCCCGGTCAGATCGGGATGGAAACCCGCTCCGAGTTCGAGCAGCGACGACACCGTGCCGCGCGCCGTCACCGTGCCGGAGGAGGGCGTCATGGCGCCGGCCGCAATGGACAGCAACGTGCTCTTGCCCGAGCCGTTCGCCCCGATAATGCCCAGCGTTTCGCCCGGCATCACGTCGAACGAAACCTTGTCCAGCGCGTGAAACACCCGGCGCCCGCGCCGGGAACGCACCCACTCCAACGCCAGCGCTTTCAGCGTGCGCCCTCCTTTCGGGCACAGCCGAAACGCCTTTGTCACTTCGCGCATCGTTATGGCAGGCTTGTCGCTCATCGCAAGATCACAGCTCGTCCGCAAACCGTTTTTCCGTCGCCCGAAACAGGCCCAGCCCCGCCGGCAACAGCGCCCAGGCCACCGCGAACGACAGCCAGACGCTTTCCCCGCCCGCGATCGGTTCCGACATCAGCGCAAAGCGGTAGGCCGACAATATGCCGCTCATCGGATTCAAATACACGGCCGCGCTCAAGCGTTCGGGCAATATCGCCATCTGTAAGTCCATGGAATAGAAAACAGGACTCATAAAGAACCACGCCAGCAGACCCACCCCCACGGCATGCTCCGTATCCCGGAAAAACACGCTCGCGGCCGAAAACGCCAGCGCCAAGCCCAGGCACAGCGCCGCGTGCGTCGCCAAGACCAGCGGCAGCGTCCACAGCGCCTGAAAATCGGCTTTCACAATCAGCAGAAACACCAGCAGCACCGCGAAGGTGAGCAGGAAATTGACCCCGTTCGCCAGCACGGTCGAAACGGGCAGAATATGGCGGGGAAACGCGGTCTTCTTGATCAGGTTCGCATTGCCGCTGATCGCACTCAGCGAATCGTTCAGGCTCATGGCCAGATACTGCCACACCACGATGCCCACCACCAGAAACGGGAGAAAATCCTCGCGACCCAGATTCCAGCGCATGATGCGCGCGAACACCGAATAGATCGCGATCATGAACAAGGGCGCCAGCAGCGTCCAGAAAAAGCCAAGCGCCGAATTCTTGTAGCGAATCTTGATGTTGCGCGCGATCAGGATCGCCAGCAACTCCTTGCGCTCGCAAAGCTCTCCGAAAAAACCGCGCACGCCCCCACCCTCTTCCCTGGAACAGGTTCCCGCCTTCAACAAGGCTTTAAACGAAACCCGACATTTCCAAAGCCGGCATGGGAATGCAAGGAAAAACGCGGCGCCCACCGTTCAGGCGCCTCGCATTCATTCGGGCGCAAGGCAGTTCTGCGGGGATTGGTCGTGAGAGCCTGCCTATGGTGTTCAGGAGCCGGGATGCGCCCTGAAGCCCGAATGAGCCGCCTTCGCCCTGCGGGCTACGGCGGGACATGTGGGTGTTTCGGGTTTAGGATTTGATTCTTAAGGTACACGCCATGGGATCATCAAGCAAGCGCTGATTCAAATAAAAGCCCGCATTCACATAGACGGCGCCGCCATTCATGTGACGGGCGCCAATTCTTTCTGTTGACTCTTCTCCCGGCAAATGACATTGTTGCCTTATGAAAAAGAACGGAGATGCTTCCGAACATTCCGCGCAATCGGATCGGGAGACTGTCGCCGGTCGGATTCAATCCGTTTTGCGCGACGAACCGGGGCTAAGGCTGGCCATGCTCTACGGATCGGCGGTCCATGACGCCTTGCGCGCCGATAGCGACGTAGATGTCGCCGTCCTGTTCGCGAACCCATTGACCGCCGAAGCCAAAATGGACTTGACGGCGCGTTTGGAACACGCGTTGCGCAGAACGGTGGACCTTGTCGACTTGTTCGCCGTTCGCGGAACGATTCTCAAGCAAATCCTGTGTCATGGACGCGTGCTGATCCGCAACAGCCCCGACGCTCTGGCCCGCCTGATTGAAACCATGGTGTACAATCAAACGGACATGATGCCCTACGTTCGCCGAACGCTTGGCGAAAGACAAGAGAGGTTTGCCCATGGATAGGGATGTGGTCCTGAACAAACTCGAGAGTTTGCGCCGCTGCATCGGCCGCATCGTGGAAAAAACGCCGGCTTCCTCCGATGTGCTGGCCGACGATTACGATTTGCAGGACATTATCGTGCTGAACCTGGAACGAGCCGTGCAAGCCTGCGTGGATATCGGACTTCACGTTGTCAGCGAAAAGGAAATCCCGGTCCCCGACACCATGGCGCGAACATTCGAGGCGCTGAAACAGGCGAACATTCTGAATGAAACAACAGCCGTGCGCATGATCAAGGCTGTCGGGTTCAGGAATACGGCGGTTCATGCCTATCAGGATATTGACTGGGAGATCGTCTACCGCATCGCCACGGAGCATCTGGACGACTTTCGCGATTTTTCCCGCCAGATTCAGGCGGCAATCCAATAACAGTCGTTGCCGAGCGACCGGTTTTTTCCAGAGCGCATGGTGGCGAAAGATCCTGAGCTTACCGACGCTAAGCGTCGGCGCACACTGCGGATTCAACATCCCTCTCGGCTTGGGCCTCGCTCGAAGGTGCGGGCTCGGCGGAATTACGAGCCGGAGCCTTTTCTTTTTGCGAAACCTTGCCCAGATAGGAGGGCAGCTCGACGCCTGCCATAGCGGCGACGTCCTGCAGCGGCGGCAGGCTCTTGATCAGGCCTGAAACGAAATTGGCTGTGCTCGACTTGCCATCGCTGCCGCCACCGTCCCATACCGTGATCTTGTCGATTTTCAAATTGCGGATGGCTTCGGTCTGCAGCGCCACGATCTCATTGATTTTCTCGACCATGAGCAGCGTGGCGGCCGAGCGTGCGTCCTGGTTGCAGCTTCCGACGAGCGAGGCGTATCCCAGCGCCTTGCTGTCGAGCACCTGCCGGATTCCCTTGGCTTCAGCCTCGTACTTCAGCAGAATGGCGTCCGCTTCGCCCTTGGCCTCGCGGCGCACGCGCTCCGCCTCGGCCTCGGCGGCAATCTCGATCTTGCGTTTCTCGATTTCCTTGCGGACCACTTCTTCCGCGTTCAAGCGTTCCTGTTCGGCTCGATACTGCGCCTTTTGAATCTCAACCTCGGCCTCGCGACGAGCCACCTCGGCAAGCTTTTTCGCGGCAGCCTCCTTGACGGCAAGCGTTGCCTCGTAGTCCGCGATGTTGGCCTTGGCCGTGTTTTCGCCGTCGACGGCCTCAGCTTCCTGCTGCTGAACATACACGCGCTGATCGGCTTCGGCCTTCTTCTTGCCTTTCTCCGCCTGGGCGATATTGTCGGCCACGCGAATCGTCTTTTCGCGCACGGCGTCCGCTTCGCCAATCGCGCCGATCTTGTCCTGCTCGGCGACATCCACTTTGGCACGGTTGATCGCTTCCGATGCCGCCTTTTTGCCGATGCTTTCAATATAGATCGATTCGTCCGTGATGTCCGTGATGTTCACGTTGATCAGGTACAGGCCGATCTTGTTGAGTTCCGGCTCCACGTTCTTGCGAATCGATTCCAGGAAACTCTCACGGTCCTGGTTGATTTGCTCGATGGTCAGTGAAGCCACGGTCAGACGCAGCTGACCGAAGATGATCTCCTTGGCCATGTCCTCGATTTCCTTGGCTTGCAGATTCAGCAGGCGCTCGGCGGCATTGTTCATGATCGCAGGATCCGTGCTGATGCCGACCGTGAAGGTGCTGGGCACGTTGATGCGGATATTCTGGAACGAAAGCGCGTTCTGCAGGGGAATGCTGATCGTCATCGGCGTGAGCCGCAGGTACGCGAAATCCTGGATCAGCGGCCACACGAACGCACCGCCGCCATGCAGACAGTGCGACGATCGGTTTCCGGCCACCTTGCCGTAGATCACCAGAATCTGGTCGGAAGGGCAGCGCCGGTAGCGCAGGGACACGAATAGGATTGTAGACACGATCAATACCGTAAACGCAATGATCACGACGGGCCACATGATTGCCTCCTTGGTTTCTCTGTTTTTCCTGCTGTGTATTGATCGCGGGCCGCGCCCGAATCGTTAAGGTCTGATTTATATCACTTGGCCGTCGCCCGTTCTATTTCTATGAGCATGGTTCCACGTGCAAGGTTCGCTCTCCGGCCACCTTGCTTACCCTCACCTGGCTTCCGGTTTTCAGCGGAGTTTGCGAGGAGGATACGGCATCGAAAAGGCGAAGTTGCCCTTGCACGGCTACCCGCACCTGTCCAGCTTTTCCGGGATGAATGGTCAGGTAAACCTCGCCTGTCTGCCCCACTGCGTTTTCAATACGCAAGGTGCCATCGGATTGCAGTCGTTTCATTCCGATCAAAAGTTTCCCGATGAGCCAGGCCGTGCCCGCTCCGGCAGCCAGCCCTCCCGCGATCGCGACAGCATTGCCCACGCGATTCTGTGTCGACAACGCCAGCGCAACCAGGCCGAACATCATGAAAAAGGCGGTCAATCCCTGCAGCGAGAGAAACTGGAAACTGCTGTCGGAATCCGACAGGGCTCCGTCGCCTTCCTCATCCATGCCAAGAAACATCAGCAAGGTTCGGATGACGAAAAACAATCCTCCCAGCAAGGCGCACAATGCGAAAAAACGCTGCATCGTCGTCCATGCCGTAAACCAGTTCATCGCCTGCCCCCCCCCTTTGCGTGTTGGCGTCAGAAAGAAACTACTTATTACCGGATTGCCAGCTTCGAGTTCAATGAAATATTGCGCGTTTTTTCACGAAACCTTAAACAAGGGGGCGTCCAATCAAGGCGTTTTCAAAAGGATCGAAATGCGGTTTTGGCCAGCGCAGACGTTTTTAGATAAGCGCGAAGCCCTTCAGCGCGTCCCTGGGCAGCCGCTTCTTGTGGCCGAGACTGATCAGGCGTTCGGCCACGGCGTCGGGATCGAGCCCGATGTCCTCGGCCCTGAGCTTGCGGGCCGCACGCCAGCGCCGCACGCCGGCCGAGGTCAACACGCCCTCGCGGGTCAGCAGATCGAGCATGGAGTTGTTGTCGTTCATAACAGGGTCCTTTCTTTTGGGTTTGATTACTGCACCGGTTTCCGGCAGGTTGGGTTTCGGTTTCCTGCACGGAGGAATCGCGAATGAAGGCTTCATTGATTGCGCTGGCGGCGTTGGTCTCGGCCTGCGCCGGGTTCGGTGTCCGAGCCTCTGCCGATGACGCCGGCTCTTCGGAGTTCCCCGAGCGGAGCCGGTCGGCGGGCGACTTCATTGCCGTTGACGTGTCGGCGGGGCCTGCCGCCACCAACTATCCTGTCCGCTATTTCGCCACGGCCGAAGATGTGCCCGGCGGCGTTACCAATGATCTGTACAAGACTGTGCACATACTGCTGCGCCGCATCCCGGCGGGGTCGTTCGTCATGGGCTCGCCCGAGGGCGAGCCGGGGCGCTTCGCCAGTCGCGAAGCCCAGCGACAGGTGACGCTGGCGAAAGACTATTACATGGGCGTGTTCCCCGTGACTCAGAAACAGTGGGAACGGGTGATGGGAAACTGGCCGAGCTGGTTCGGCAATCCGGCCTATCGCGACAGTCGGCCGGTGGAAAGAGTCAGTTACTTTGACATTCGGGAGAACCCCGACAACAGCGCCATCAGCCCGAACTGGCCGCAGTCGAGCCTCGTGCATGCGGACTCGTTCATGGGCAAGCTGCGAGCGAAGACGGGGCTCTCGACCTTGGACTTGCCGACGGAAGCGCAGTGGGAATACGCCTGCCGGGCGGGGACCGGCACGGCGTTGAACAGCGGCAAGAACCTGACAAACGTTGAAGCCTGCCCGAACATGTCGGAAGTCGGGCGCTATCGTCATAACCATCCGGGCGAGTATTCCGACTGTTCAAGCGCGAGCACGGCTGGCGGCACGGCCAAGGCGGGTTCGCATGCGCCCAATGCCTGGGGCTTGTACGACATGCACGGGAACGTGTGGGAGTGGTGTCTGGACTGGTACACGGCGGCGGCGCCGGAAACGACGGATCCTGCAGGTGCAGCTTCGGGGTCGAGCCGCATATTGCGGGGCGGTTGCTGGAACTACGCCGCGGTGTTTTGCCGCTCCGCATGCCGGGACGGCAACGTCCCGTCGAACCGCAACGACAACCGCATCGGTTTCCGCCTCGCCATGCCCCTGCCCGCCGAGCGGCACATGTTGACGGTATCCAACGGTACGGGCGGCGGCTCGCATGCCGCAGGTTCGGCCGTGAACGTGGTGGCGGAAGCCGCGCCCTCAGGCCATATTTTCGCCACGTGGCGGGTTGCCCCTGCCGACGCGGATATGGGCGAAAATTTCGACCCGATGGCCGCGTCCGCCACGCTAACCATGCCGGACCATGCCGCAAGCTTGACGGCAACATACGTCCAGGACGCAGGCGATTACATGGTCATTGATCTCTCCGGCGGGCCGACAGCAACGAAGTATCCGGTGAGCTACACGAACGCGGCCCCGGCCGGCGGCTGGACCGACGAGTACAAGACCACCAAGCTGGTCATGCGCCGCATCCCGGCAGGCACGTTCATGATGGGCTCGCCCGAGAGCGAGCTGGGACGCTCCCGCAGCGAAGCCCGGCGGCAGGTGACGCTGACGAAGGATTTCTACATCGGTGTCTTTCCCGTGACGCAGAAACAATGGGAGCGCGTGACGGGAAACTGGCCGAGCCGCTATCGCAACCAAGCCCACCGAGAAGCCAAACCGGTCGAGTCAGTCACGTACTACGAAATTCGGGAAAACCCGCTGCCGGTCCTCGACGATTACAGCAAAGGCAGCCCCATCGCGACGAACTGGCCGCAGTCGAGCCTCGTGCATGCGGACTCGTTCATGGGCAAGCTGCGGGCGAAGACGGGGCTCTCGGCCTTGGACTTGCCGACGGAAGCGCAGTGGGAATACGCCTGCCGCGCGGGAACGACAACGGCGCTCAACAGATGGAAAAACCTCACCCATCACGAAGAATGCACGAATTTGTCCGAAGTCGCCAAGTACAGTCGCAATCGTATCGGGGGCTACGGTCCGGCCAAGGTAGGCTCTTTTCTTCCCAACGTTTGGGGACTCTACGACATGCACGGAAATATCCTGGAGTGGTGCCTGGACTGGTATACGGAGGCGCCGCCCGGAACGACGGATCCTGTGGGACCGGCTTCGGGGGCGTGGCGCACGATGCGGGGCGGGTCATGGGACCGCATCGCCAGATTCTGCCGTTCGGCCAGTCGGTGCGCCAGCTGCCCCTTCGATCCCCGCAACATCTTTGGCCTGCGCCTCGCCATGACCGTGCCATGATCATGCCACTGCGGACGGCGCGTGACGACGTATGAGAAGGCTGGAGGCTGATCCTGGCGCGCTTTTCTTGACTTGGCCATCCTCGCCAGTGTGTTCAAAGCGGCTCCGGTCGAAGAGGTCCAGAAATACGTCGCCTCCGCGCCGAGGGGCAAGTACGCCCGTCGACTGTGGTTTCTTTACGAGATGCTCACCGGCTCATCGCTCCCTATGGAGGACCTGAAGACGGGCGGTTACATCGACCTGATCGAGCCCGCCGAGTACTACACGGTGGTCCAGCCTCGTCCGGTGCGCCGTCAGCGAATCAACGACAACCTGCTGGGAGACGGGCAATTCTGTCCGACAATTCGACGAACCGAAGCGTTGCGTGGATTTGAAAAGGCCGATCTGCCTGCACGGTGCCGGAAGATTGATCTCTTCATCCAGGCGTGCTTGCCGAACAACGGTCGGCTTTCCGCACGTAAACGCGCCAGCCATTTCGAATTCCTGTCGGACGATGAACTGGCGCAAATGGAGGATGCCATTCGATCCGCCTACGGCAATCGCGAGACGCAGGAACCATAGGATTTCCTTCGGGCTCGGGTGTTCATTTCAGGCCCTGAAGGAATAAGGCCGCTCGCTCTTTAATGATGCCAGCCACGCGTTCCACCATGCCGGGGTCGTTGGCAGCGTTCAGAACGGCCTCGTCCCGCAGTCCATCGATGCACTTGCCGCACAGGTCCACGATCCGTTCACGCAGCATAGGCCAGCCCACGCGGCATTCCCCGGCCATCTTCTGCCAGTGCGCGGGTGTGATCGTCTCAATGGATTCGCTCTTTCCGATCTTCATGGCCGGAGTCTTGGACAGTTCGGGCCAAGCCAGCGTGCAGACCAGATCGTAGAACGGCGCAAGCCTGCGGTCGGTCTTGCCGCAGAGGATCGAGTAGTTCTTGCCATGCGCGTCGGCATTCCCGATCAGCGCATTGAAAATCAACCCGTCCAGGAAGTCCCGGATGTCCAGCGCCGACAAGGTGGACCACTCCCGAAGCAGACCGATACAGTCGCGGAGCAGCGGTCCGCCTTCCTGTTGATACTTCCGCTCCGGGGGGAACCCCAGCGCTTGGCAGAAGTCCTCCTGGTGAACACGCGTGACCGAGCCGTTGGCGTCTATGGATCGGTCGTAGCGCTGAACGACAATGCACGGCTTGTTGCCGACCGGGCGGTTGGACACCCGAGGCACGTTCAGGCCGACCGATCTGGCCAGCGTCATGCAGAGAACCTCGTTGGCCACCAGTCCCGTGAATCGCTCGGGCTCCGGTTTGATGATATGCGTGCTCGGCGTGTTGCCGAGAGGCAGCGAGAGGGTCGCATCCCGAATCAGGACCGGCAACTTCGACTGCGATCCAGCCAACGAAAGCCGCAACCCTTCGCGTCCCGCCATCAGAGGACGGCGGGGAAGTTCTGCGACAATATCCTCCAACTCGCTTTCGCTCAGTTCACGAGTACGGGTCTCGCCTACGGTCGGAGCAGGCGCGTGCTCCGGTAGCAGGCTGACCGCTCCCGCGCATTCGCCGCCGATCCGTTCCAGCATGGCGAAGTCGTTGCGCTCGCTGATTCCGAGAATGGCGGCGATCTGTTGCCGGGGCCCCTCATCGGGGAGGATGCCGGCGAAGAAAGGGCGAGCATGCTTGCCTCGGAACAGTTCGCTCTGGAGCGGCAGCGACCGGGAAAGCGGGATGGCATCCGACCTGCCTTCCCATTCCGAATCATAGCGGAACTCGAGCAGCCCGCTGTCATCCTCGTCCAGAGCGCCGACCCGCTCGCCATTCAGGTAGACGATCAATCGCTTCATGGCTTCTTGCTTCCGGCATCATCGCCGCCGAGGGGCGTTATCTCGATGGCCAATCCAAGCGCCTGCAATACCTGGAACGTCTTGCCAATCTGGCAGGTGGGCTTCCCCTTCTCCAGATCAACAATGAAGCGCAGCCCCGTGCCACAGGTCATGGCCAGTTCCTTCTGGGTGATCTTCAGCCGCTTGCGCCGCGTTCGGATCGCCATGCCGATTTGTTCTGAAGCTTTCATTTTCATAGTTCCCGAGCGGTAACATCGCACGCCGCAGTAGATTCGTCAACCGGTATTTTACCGTTCGGGAATGCCGTGGTTCAAACCCCCTCATAGGATCGAAATGCGGTTTGGGCCAGCGCAGACGTTTTTAGATAAGCGCGAAGCCCTTCAGCGCGTCCCTGGGCATCCGCTTCTTGTGGCCGAGACTGATCAGGCGTTCGGCCACGGCGTCGGGATCGAGCCCGATGTCCTCGGCCCTGAGCTTGCGGGCCGCGCGCCAGCGCCGCACGCCGGCCGAGGCCAGCACGCCCTCGCGGGTCAGCAGATCGAGCATGGAGTTGTTGTCGGTCATAACGGAGTCCTTTCTCTTTTGAGTTTGCTTACTGCACCGGTTTCCGGCAGGTTGGGTTTCGGTTTCCTGCACGGAGGGATTTTGAATGAAGACTTCAGTGATTGCGTTGGCTGCGCTGGTCTCGGCCTGCGCCGGGTTCGGTGTCCGCGCCTCTGCCGATGACGCCGGATCTTCGGAGTCCCCCGAGCGGAGCCGGTCGGCCGGCGACTACATGGCCATAGACGTGTCGGCGGGTCCTGCCGCCACCAACTATCCCGTTCGGTATTTCGCCACAGGAGAAGACGTTCCCGGCGGCGTCACCAACGATCTGTACAAGACCACCCACATACTGATGCGCCGCATTCCGGCTGGCACGTTTACCATGGGTTCGCCCGAGGGCGAGTTGGGGCGCAATAGCGACGAAGCCCAGCGCGAGGTGACGCTGACGAAGGATTTCTACATCGGGGTGTTCCCGGTCACACAGCGGCAGTGGGAACGCGTGGCGGGCAACTGGCCGAGCTGGTTCAGGAACACGTCGTACCGCGACAGCCGTCCCGTGGAGCAGGTCAGCTACTTGAAAATCCGAGAGTGCCCGAACAACAACCCGATCAGCCCGAACTGGCCAAAGTCGAGCCAGGTGCACGCGGACTCGTTCATGGGCAGGCTGCGGGCCAGGACAGGGCTTTCGACGCTGGACCTGCCGACGGAGGCGCAGTGGGAATACGCCTGCCGTGCGGGAACGACGACGGCACTGAACTCGGGCAAGAATCTGACAAATACGGAATCTTGTCCGAACATGGATGAGGCGGGACGGTATAGGCACAACCATCCCGGCGGGTATGATCCAATGTTCCCAACGAGCACGAACGCGGACGGGGGCACGGCGAAAGTGGGCTCGTATCTTCCCAATGCCTGGGGACTGTACGACACGCACGGGAACGTGTTGGAGTGGTGCCTGGACCGGCATCTGGCCGAGGCGCCGTGGTCGGCGGATCCCGAGGATGCGGTTTTGGGGTCGTTCCGCACAACTCGGGGCGGGAGCTGGGGCTGCAACGCCAGGCACTGCCGCTCCGCGTACCGGCTCAGCGGCACCCCGGACTTTCGGCTCAGCAACTACGTCGGCTTTCGCATCGCCATGACCGTACCGTAACACCACTTCCTCACGCCGCCATCCTCACGCTTGTACGCGCCATGTCGCGATGCCAGGCCCTGCAGGCTCCGGAGTGCGGGCAGCTCGGGCAGTAGAACGAGCCCTCGTTGGGCAGGAAATGCCCGGCCCGAACCACGGAAACAATGACGGCGGGCATGTGACACTCCTTTCGTTAAGGGGATGATGGGAAACCCCGGAACGGTTCCGGGCCGCGAATGCGGGACCTGGAGAAACTCGGAACGGGCGGCGGCGGCGAATCCGGAGCCCTTATGTTATGACCGTTTCCCGGCGGAAATTTAGTCGGGGATTGGGCTTGCTTAAGCTGCGGGTCTGCCGTACATTGCAGAGCGGTGGCGAGGGCCTGACTTCTGTAATGTCTCAAGGCTGACGTTGGCAGGGAAACGTGATGAGAGATTTTCTAAGGGGGTTGACCGATCCGATGAATACCGAGGGATTCACCCTCGGCGATCGTTCGGCCCTTGGCGCTGAAAAACGAAAAACCGGAGGAGGTCCGAGAATGTCACGCGACACGCTGAACGAATTGCGGGGTGAACACGCTGCACGGCAACTGAAGCGGATGAAGCTTCGGTTGCCTATCATAGCGGCTACGTTCGGAATTGCGTCTGTCTGTTTGCTTCCTGGCGTTATCCTTCTCCTTGGACAAGGCAATGCGATTGCGCTCATTGTTTCCGCTGTTGTGGCTGTTGCCGCTTCAGTCCTCTTGAACATGTCGGCGCAACTCCTCGCGGAATGGGATCGGGCGGTCGTCTTGAGAATGGGCCGCTTCGAACGGGTGGCCGGCCCAGGATTCTTTATGATCATGCCGGTCGTGCAGCATGTCTCGCGCGTGCTCGATACAAGAGTTCGTACGACATCGTTCTACGTTGAATCCATGCTCACGAAGGACACCGTGCCGATTTCGATCGAAGCCATTGCCTTCTGGCGTGTTCTCGATGCGCGGAAAACCGTATTGGAGGTCGAGGACTATTACCAGGCGATCACAATGGCCGTCCAAACGGCGCATCGCGACATTATGGGCGAGCATAATCTGACGGACATCCTGGCGAAGCGCGAGGAAATTGTCCTTGAACTGAAGCAAGTACTGGAGGCGAAGGCGAACACATGGGGGATCGAGGTGGGGTCGATCGAGATTCGAGACATTACAATCCCGCAAAACCTCCAGCAGGCTCTATCCAAACAGGCACAGGCAGAACGAGAGCGGTTGGCGAGAGATATCTTGGGCGAAGCCGAAATGGATATCGCCGACAAGTTCGCAAAAGCATCGGAAGCCTATCGAGACAACCCTATTGGCCTGCAACTCCGTGCAATGAATATTGTATACGAGGGACTCCGGTCCGGCACCTCCATGATGTTGGTACCGTCATCGGTGCTTGACACGATGAATCTGGGCTCGGTGGCCGCACTGGGCGAGTCCCTGCGTCCAAAACCGGTTGAGGCAAAACCGAAATGAGCGCCAACCAGCCCTCCGAGCATACGCGCTAAAGGCGAGCCGCTCAAGGGCCACGTTGGGCCGAATGATGAAAACAAATCTCTTTACAATAATCTGCGCTGTCGCGGCAATCGGATGCGCGCACTTGGGAATACGAGTGGGGTTCCGATATCTTGCGCTTGGCGGGATAACCCGTCTTCCCTCCGCAGAACAGCGAATTCAAAGCGTTCCTGTGCGCCTCGACGTGAGTCAGCCTGCTGACCGCACACATTATGTTGACCTGGGTTACGCATCTTTTTATACACCGGAACAATTCGAATTAGAAGCTTGGCCCGCAGGTGACGGCACATGCCTTGTGCTAACCAACAATAGAATCCGTCTCCTGTTTCTTGCTCCGTTTTCAATAACATCGTTTCGTGCCGATAGACTCAACGGAAACCCGATAACTCAAAATGCAAAAATGGAATATCCGAAACTCAGCAGACAAACAGAACTCATGTATGTCGATCCTGTTCAAGCAGAGATCGACATAGAATACACCCTCTACCCGAATTTCTGGCAGGTGCTGGCGTTAAACCGCGACGCTTTTACAGCCTTGAAGACACGCCTTATGCATAAAGCGGTGTACCAGCGGGGTCAAAACAAGGTGCTTTTGTACAAATCCGATCAAACCAAGGGTTTAGTTAGAATTGGAGACTTTCCCGACGACCCTTCCGTCCTCTCCGGAATGATTGCATCCGTTCAGGGAGACTGTCTCGTCGGCTTTCATCTGTACAGGAAACACAAGGTTGAACAGGCTGTCGACGAGCTTCTGGTGACGATCCTTTCATCGTTTTCATTTGCGGTTGATGAGATTCCTGATCAAGCGCAACTCATCGACTTAATCGCCGCTACAGGAGTCAAGCACAGAAAACATAGCCAACAAGACGAGTCCGTACCATCGGAAGCCGCGCCGAGCGCGTATCCCGATGTTCGGTGACCGGGCGTCACACCGCCCCGTACGGAGCGTTTCTGCCCCGAAACCGGCGGTTCGGCACCGGATTCGGAGGGTTTCGCACCCGATTCAGGAGTAGATTCCGGCGTTGATCAGGTGATCGAGGTGTCAACAATAGACCCCTGACGGGAAGCCGACGCGATATTCATGCAGTGCTGCGGGCGTTGAGCGCCGGTGGCCGGGTGAACTTTCCACTAGTGGAAA
>SLKS01000036.1 GCA_007134465.1 Kiritimatiellia bacterium
AAGATAAAGAACGACAAAGCGGGTGGATGAAGCGTAACCGCTAAAGAGTGGCGGTGAAGAGTGCGATCAAGTGTACGGGTAAGTGTAAGAGCGCCTTCGGCGCTCCGAACACTTGATCGCCCTCTTAGGCGTACACTTCACCGCCACCCTTACTTGGATACGCTTACGCGACCCGCTTGAGCGAACGTTTGCGAGAATGACCCAACGGTTGCCGACTGAAATACGGAAAGAATGCGAACAACAGCGTCGAGGATATCGGCGCGTTGCCGCGCCGGGCGAGGCAGGGACAGACCCCCGCGAGCGTGGACCACGCAGCGGTCGCAATGGGGAGTGTAAAAAGGGAGCGGTCCTACTGGGCGCCGTTTTCGACGAGCGTTTCGCTTACGCAGGCCCAGCGGTCGACGCGCGTGTTCGTTTCGCGGGCAAGCGCAAGCAGGCGATTCAAGCGGTCGGGCGCAAGCCGGCAGGCGACGATGACGCGGTCGAGCCGGCCTTCCTCCATTTCCCGGAACAGCCAGTCGGCGCCGCCCATGACGGGATGGCCATGCATCAAGCGCCGCCAGGTGTGCGGGTTGTCGTCGGCGAACCCGACGAGCAGGTCCTGCTTCTGTTCGGCGCGCGGCTGGAAGGTCATATCGCGCAGCAGCAGGGTGGACTGCAAGCCGGCCCCATAGATGGCGGTACGGCGCGCATCGGCGCCGGCCCGCTGTTTATGGAGCCATCCTGTGAGATCAAGCAGAACGCGCGGCGCGACGCGCGCGCCGGTGAGGGCGACGACTTCCATGCTGTAAAGCAGGCTCAACGCCAGCAAGGCGCGATAGAGCGGCCAGCCGCGCATCATGGCCAGGACGCCGACCCCGACAGCCAGGCCGCCCAGCAGGGCGGCGGCGAGCCAGGCGTATTCCGAGACGCGCGCGCGACTCCACATGCGGCGATAGACGCGCGAGAGAAAGAGCGCGGCGAGAGGAAAGGAAACGAGCGGCGGCACGGAACGCAGCCAGAGCAGGCGGAACGGTTCGTCGGCATGCAGAAGCGGCTGGACGAGATACAGGCCGAGCGCGGAGGCGCAGGCCAGAACGGCGACATCGTACACGGGATAGAGAAACCCGCCCAACGCGCGCGCGTCCGGCCGATGCAGTCCGGCCAGCAGGGCCTGGCCGGTGAGATCGAGTTCCAGCCGCGCCCAATGGTTGACGACGACATAGACGAGGATGACGAACGAGACGAATGCGACGCCTACCGCGATGGAATTGTAGAGGATCATGATCAGACCGGCCAGCACGAGGAAGGCGTTCACGGCGTAGAGCGTGAACGCGACGCGGGGCGTCGAATGGCCGCGGCGAGCCAGGCGATGGTGCAGATGATCGAGATCGCCCCGCAGAACCCCCGCCTTGCCGTTTCCCGTTTCGTCGCATTCGCCGTCGGCATTGTCTTCGGATGCGGTCCAGCGTTTGACGGTGCGGCGCCAGACGGCGAGGATCGAGTCCATGAGCGGCACGCCGACGACCAGGAGCGGGAATCCGAGCGAGGCGACGGTGGCGCCCTTTGCGGTGGCGCCGAGCGCCACGCTGGCAAAGAAGGCGCCAAGCAGCATGCTGCCCGCATCGCCCAGATAGATTCGCGCTGGATGAAAATTGTAGCGCAGAAACATGGCGCAGGCGCCGATCATGGCCAGCATGATCAGCACGTCGGCCGGCTGCTGGCGCAAGGCGAACAGAACGACGAGCCCGGTGGCGCCCACGATCGCGAGCCCGGCGGCGAGTCCGTCCATGCCGTCAATCAGATTGAAGGCGTTGACGAAGACGAGATACCAGAGGACGGTGGCGGGCAGACCGATTCCGGCGGGCAGCGGGATGCCAAGCGCTCTGCCCAGCCGCAGGTCGAGGCTGAAAGCCAACACCGCAATGGCGGCTTGCCCGCCCAGTTTCGCCAGCGGGCGCAGGTCGAAGCGGTCGTCCAGCATGCCGAGCAGGCAAAAAGCGGCGGCGACGGGCAGGAAACGGAGCGACCAGTTGGCGTGCAGGACGCCGCCGAGCCCGCCCCACGGGCCGAGAAAGACGAGAAGCAGCGCGGCGAAGAAGGCGCAGAACAGGGCGAGGCCGCCGACGAGCGGGATCGGTTCGGCATGGGTATGGCGCGCGCGCGGCCGATCAAGCAAGCCGCAGATCGGCGCGCAGCGCGCGAATGTCTTGAGCGCGATCAGCGCGCAAAGCGCCGCCGCCGCCGGCACGGCCAGATACTTGAGGGAATTCAACAGAAACGAAAACATGGTTTACCGGTGGCGCGCGTATTCCAGAAAGTTGCGCAAAAGCCGTTTCCCGCTCGGAGTAAGCACGGATTCGGGATGGAACTGCACGCCGAGCGTGGGGTGCTCGCGATGATGCACGCCCATGATCTCGCCGTCCTCGCTGCGCGCGTCCACGACCAGCTCGGCCGGCAAGCTGTCTTCGGCAATGGCCAGCGAATGGTAGCGGCCGGCCGGGAACGGCTGACCCAGCCCCTTGTAGAGCGGCGTGTCCTCGTGCGAAATCCGCGATGTCTTGCCGTGCATGATGCTGCGCGCGGCGACAATGGCCGCGCCGAACGCCGCGCCGATGCACTGATGGCCGAGACACACGCCAAGAATGGGCACCGTGCCGGAACAGGCCCGGATCAGATCCGTCGAGATGCCGGCCTCGCGCGGGGTGCAGGGGCCGGGCGAAACGACAATCGCTTCCGGGGCCAGCGCCTGCACCGCCTCGACGGTCGTCTCGTCGTTGCGAAACACGCGCACATCGGCGCCCTGCCCCGCCATGGCCTGCACCAGGTTGTAGGTGAAGGAATCGTAGTTGTCTATGAGCACGATCATACGCCCTGAATCTCCAGCCCTTTGGCCGCCATGTCCACGGCGCGCCGCATGCCGCGCGCCTTGTGACGCGTCTCCTGCCACTCCTGCTCGGGATCGGAGTCGAACACGATGCCCGCCCCGGCCTGCACGGCGACGGACCCGCCGCACATTTCCAGCGTGCGAATGGTTATGGCCAGGTCCATGTTCCCGCCGTAACTGATGTAGCCGACCGCGCCGCCATAGGCGCCGCGCGGCTCGGGTTCCAGCTCCTGAATGATCTCCATGGCGCGCACTTTCGGCGCACCCGACAGGGTGCCGGCCGGGAACGCGGCCCGGATCACGTCGTAGGCGTCGAATTCCTTCCGCAACAGACCCTCGACATGCGAGACCATGTGCATGACATGGCTGTAGCGCTCGATGGTCATGTATTCCGTCACCTGCACGGAGCCGGGCTCGGCCACGCGCCCGATATCGTTGCGGCCCAGGTCCACCAGCATCACATGCTCGGCCTTCTCCTTTTCGTCGGACAGCAAGGCGTCGGCCAAGGCGCGGTCTTCCTGTTCCGTCTTGCCGCGCGGACGGGTGCCGGCGATCGGACGCAGCTCCACGCGGTTGCCGGTGAGCCGAACCATGACTTCGGGCGACGAGCCGGCCAGCGCCTGGTCGCCCATCTTCAGAAAGAAGGTGTAGGGAGAAGGGTTCAGCAGGCGCAAGGCGCGATAAATCTGAAGTGGCGGAATGTCCGTGCGCGCGCCGAACCGCTGGCTGAGCACGACCTGAATGGCGTCGCCGGCCCGAATATAGGCCTTGATCTTCTCGACCTTGGCCAGAAACTCTTCGCGGGTCATGTTGGCGGCGAACTCGACCGGCGGAAAGACGGCGGTGCGCGCGGGCGGCGCGGGCCGGTCCAGCTCGTCGGCCATGCGCTCGATCTCGGCGACCGTGCGCCAGTAGGTTTCGCTGGGCGAAGCGCCCTGCGCGCGCGGACGCGTACTGGACACGATCTTGACCGTATGCCGCAAATTGTCGAAAACGATCAGGCGGTCCGCCTTCAAGAAACGGCTGCGCGGACGGCCGATGGAACCGGCGGCCGTTCCAACGGGGATTCGCTCGAACTCGCTGGCCGCTTCGTAGCCGATATAACCGACCGCGCCGCCGAAGAAACGGGGCAATCCGGGAATCTCGGCCACCTTCAGGCCGCGATAGACATCGCGCAGGGCGGCCAACTGGCCCGGATGGGCATGGTCGGTCTCGAACAGAAGATCGGGCTCGATGCCGACAAAAGAGTAGCGGCCCCAGGTCTCGCCGCCCTCGAGGCTCTCCAGCAGAAACGCGTTCTCGCGATCGCGAAACCGTTGCAGCACG
>SLKS01000071.1 GCA_007134465.1 Kiritimatiellia bacterium
CTCCGCGGCTTCCGCTTCCGTCGCGGGCCGCCCGCGCAACGGCACGCCGCCCTCCGAAAAGGCGACAACCAGAGCCGGCCCGCCATAGGCTTCTTCCCCATGCCACAACGCGGGATAGCGCCGGAAATAGTCGGGCAGGCGCCGGCTTCGAACCGTCCACTCGAAGGCGACCGGGGTCGCGCGCACATGCGACAGAAGCGCGAACGACTCTCCCGCGCGGCTGCCATCGGTCCACACTCCCATGGGGTCCAGCCCCAGCAAATTCCAGCCGTGGCCGTTCCCGTGCGGAGAAGGAATGTCGCGCGCTTTCAGCCAGGCGTCGAAACGGGCATGCAGAATTGTGCCCACTTCGAAATGCAGATGCGAGCGCGCCACGGGAATGATGCGGGCCGGCGTATTCCCCATTCGCCCGAGAACCGATCCCGCCGCGACGGGCTGTCCGGGACGCAGCCCGTCGGCGACCGAAGCCAAATGCGCGTACAGCGTGTAGATTTCGCCCATGGCATCGTCATGGAACAGCACGAGATAGATGCCGTAGTTGGAATTGCCGGGATGCCGGCTGACATGCGCGATCCGTCCGTCGGCCACGGCGAACACATCGTCCAGCGCGCGGCCGGACCGGTCGCGCCGGACCGGAGCGATGTCTACGCCTTCGTGAAAGGAGGGGCGTCCGTCGCGCCCTGTGCGCGTCGAGCCGTAGAAGGCGGATTCCACGCGACCGGCAGCCGTAGGCATGAAAGCATCGGCCGGATCGGCATGAAGCAAATCCTGGCGCGGCGTTGGAAAGACCATGCGCCCGAGCGGCCAGACGCGGTCGGGCGCTTCCGGCGCCAGAACCGCCGCGGATGCCGGCTCGCTCTTGTCCGCAGGTCGAGGCTCGCGGCCCAGCCAGCGCGCGCCCGCCCGCGCAAGCAGGACAAGCGCGATCGCCAAGGGCAACAACGCCCATGCGAACTGGCGGCGGCGACGTCTCCTGCGCCGCAGGGTTCCGCTTGTCTCTGTGTTATCGAGCAAATTGTACAGGGTCATGACCGACAAGCCTACTCCGAAACGGGCTCCTCCGCAGTCGGCCTTGTCGGCGGCGGTCCGCGCCCGATGGTAACCGGCACGGAGATTTCACGGGTATAGACCTCGCCTTCGCGCAGCCCGACAGGCTCTTCCTCGTCGGAAACCGGCATGGGGAATATGTCGTACTCGGTTCCGAAAATTCCGTCCGGCCCCGCCGAGAACAGCGTCACTGTATCGTTGGTGACGCCATAGCGAAACGGCCGTCCCCAGGGATCCGGGCGCACCATGTTGACGTACGGGCCGCGCCAGCCTTCAATGCCGGGGTCGCGCAAGAGCGCGTGCAGTCCCTCGCTCTCGGAAGGGTAGCGTCCGCAATCGTTCCGGAAACGGTCCAGCGCGATGCGCAAGGTTTCCAGGTTGCGCACGGCCCGGCCGATCCGCGCATCGTCCGTCTGCGGCGCGTACACCTGCAGCGCCCGGTTCACCAATAGGGCTCCAACCATCGCCAGCGTCAGAATCGCCAGCAGCACAAAGGACGGCTTGCGCCCGAAACTGGCGTCGGGAATGCGCAAGCCCGCCTTTTCCCTTTCCATCTGACGATGAATCCGTTCCTTGGCCTTCTTGCGGTCGCGGGCGGTTCTGTCCGCCAGGGAGTCAGGCACCATCATCGTCTTGCCGCAGCGCGGACAAAGCGTTTGCGGTTCGCCGCCATACTTGTGTTTGCAATAGGGGCATCGAAACATCCGTTTCGGCGCCGCCGGTTCCGCTGTCTCGTTCATGGTGGTTTCCTCCGTAACTGTGGAACAATGGAATATTGGAAAACAGGAGTGTTGTAAATCATGGGCAACCAGTGGTCGGCTCTTTCCTTTCCGTTTGCTGGCCGCGCAGCGCGTCGCGGTATTTCCAACGGAGCCTCTTGCAAAACCCCTTCGCAAGGAGGGATGGCAGAGTAGACGAGGCGTCCCGCCTCGTCAAAACGCGGCGAGACGCCGCGTCTACCATGGGTAGCCGCAGGGTTTTGCAAGAGCCTCAACAGAGAAAATCGCCGTTTCGGCTTGCTATCATTGTTCCAACATTCCCCATTCCATTCTTCCATGGGATGACAGCGTTTACGGATCCACATTCTCCAGGACGCCTGTCTCCATGTCCAGTTTGCGATAGAAGCAGTTGCGGGGCTCGCCGCGCGCATTGCGCGTATGGCAGATGCCGTTTCGCCGCGGGCGCACTTTGTAGAGCAACGAATTCTGTTCGCAATTGACGAACACGGCGGTCAGCGCGAAGGTTTCGCCCGAGGTCGCCCCTTTTTCCCACAGGGCATTGCGGGACGTGCTCCACAGAACCAGCGAGCGCGTCTCCACGGCCTTGCGAAACGCCTGTTCGTTCGTATAGGCCAGCAGCACGACTTCGCCGGTTTCCTCGTTCTGCACGGCCACGGGGATCACGTTCGCGTCCCGGCCCGCCATGCCGGCGATCTTGCCGAAATCGAGCCGCAGCTCGCTTCCTTCCTCCAAGGCTTGTTTATCCATGGTCCAAATTCCTTATTGTTTTGCAACTACGAAAGGCGCGAAATTCGCGAAAAGTTCTGTTGCATGGGCCTTTCGCGCTTTTCGCGCGCGCCTCGCCGTAGCTCGCAGACGAAGGCGGGTGTTTCGTAGTTTCATCCTCCGGAAAACCTGCACGCAAAAACGTGTGTCTTTTTGAAAAAGGCTCAAAACGCCCGCACAGCGCCGATCGAGTCGGCGCCGGCCAGCAGCATGGCCAGCCGATCCACGCCCAGCGCGACTCCGGCGCAATCCGGCATGCCCTTTTCCAGCGCGGCCAGAAACGCTTCGTCCAGCGGATATACAGGCTGACCGCGCGCGGCCCGCTGCGCCGCCGCGACCTCGAACCGGCGCCGCTGCTCGGTTGCATCGGTCAATTCGCCGAACGCATTGGCCAGTTCGACGCCCGCCACGTACAATTCCCAGCGCTCCGCGACCGGCGGCGGCCCGGGCCGGCAACGGGCCAGCGCCGCCGCTTCGGCCGGAAAGTCCATCAGCACAACCGGCACGTCTACCGGCAAGGCGGGCTCCACCTTCGCGACCCAGTCCATGTCGAAGCGGTCCGCATCGAACCGTTCCGCGGGATTCCAGCCGGCCGTCCGGACGAACGTTTCGGCCACATCGAAGAGAGCCCAGTCGCCTCCGACATTCACAGTGCGCCCGTCATGAATAAAACGTTCGGCGCCCAGCATTTCTTGGCAAATGGCGCGCATTAGATCGCGCGTCTCGGCGACCGCGTCCAAATAGCCGGCGCCCGCGCAGTACCATTCCAGCATCGTGTATTCGGGGCGATGCAACCGCCCGAATTCGCCGCGCCGAAAACAGGGGCCGATCTGAAAGATGCGTTCCATCCCCTCGCACACGAGCCGTTTCATATGCAACTCCGGCGACGTTCGCAAGTAGGCTTCCCCGCAAGGCTCGGCGTCTATGTGGGACTCGAGCGCCGGCGTTTCAATCCGCACGGGCGTCTCGACCTCGACATAGCTCCGCCCGACAAAGAAGCGCCGCAGCGCCTGCAGCAGGCGGCTGCGCGTCTCCAGACGCGCCAGCCGAAGCGAGGCGTTCGACATCTCACGCCTGCGCTTTCTTGAGCACGCGATCGGCATAGGCCCCGGTTCGGGTGTCGATCTTGACAATGTCGCCCTGGTTGACGAACAGCGGCAGAGACAACTCGTATCCCGTATCGATCTTGCCGGGCTTCATGACGTTGGTCGCCGTATCGCCGCGCACGCCGGGCTCGGTGAATACGATTTCCTTCTCCACGAACGTCGGCAGCACAACTTCGATCGGACGGTTCTTGTGGAACAGCACCTCCGCCTGCACGTCTTCGACCAGAAAAAAGCGCGCGTCGCCCAATTCCTCGGCCGTCATGGAAATCTGCGAGTAGGACTCGTCCATGAACACGTAATGGTCGCCGTCCTTGTAGGAATAGGTCAGAACGCGCTGCACAAGCTCCGGTTTGTCCAGCTTGTCGTTCGAGCGGTACGATTTGGTCAGGGTGGTCCCGTTGGCCAGGTTCTTCAGCTTGCAGTTGTAAATGGCCTGGCCTTTGCCCGGCTTGTTGAAATTGAACTCGGTAATGACGTAGGGCGCCCCGTCAATTTCCACTTTCAACCCCTTGCGCAAATCCGA
>SLKS01000122.1 GCA_007134465.1 Kiritimatiellia bacterium
ATCCATTCGGTTCCCCGCTCGTACGCTTTCATTTCGACATTTTCGGCAGCCACGGCAAACCGGTTGGCGGGCGTTTCGACGGTCGCCTTGTCGGCCAGTCGAGTCAAACGCACCCGGCCTTCTTCCACGTCCAATCGCGTAAACAGACTGCTTGGAGAATCAGCAACTTGCGCCTGCCCAGTCTGGATGCGGAAACGCGTGCCCAGAACCTCGGCGCTGGCATTGGGCGTATCTATTGTGAACAGATCGGCGGTTATGCGCGGCGCGACGGCGGCGGTCAACTGGCCCTGGTGCAGGAACACCCGTTTCGAGCTTCGAGTTTCGAGCTTCGAGCTTGCGGCCAGCTCGACCGTTGCGGCTTCCGCCAGCCAGGCCAGGGTTGCCGCGCCGTCGGCGCCGGTCTCGATGCGCATGCCGAGCAAGATTTCATCGCCGGGCCGCAGAGGACGGGGTTCGGTTGCGGTGGCATCCGCGAAGCCGGAGACCGCCCCCTGCACGCTTTCCACGCGGGCGATGACGGCATGCGCCGCCACCGGGCCGAGTCCGGGCCGACTCCGCCACAGGCCGATGCCAAGCGCGAGCAGGAGGCTGGCGGCGACGGCCAGCGACGGCCACAGCGAAAAGGAACGGCGCGCGCGGCGATCTGTCCCGCGACGGGACGTTTTTTTCATCCGGGCCTGCACGCGATCGGCAAAGGCGCTCGGCATGGACTCCGCGCGAATGCGCTCGTTCAGCGCCCGCGCGAATTCCGTGCCGCCCACCGGCAATTGCCTAAGCAAGCCCGCCAAAGCCAGGTCGTCGAGCAAACGCTGGCGCAAGGCCGGATCGGCCTGGATCGCCGCAGCCAGTTCCCGGTCTTCGGCACGGGTCAGAGTGCCGTCGGCGTAGCGAATCAGCAGTTGTTCCACAGGGTCATCGGGCATGGCTATGCGCCTCTTCGCCGGACAAAACCGCGTCCATGCACATTCTGAGCGTTTGCTTGATGCGCATCAGCGCTATGCGCACGGCGCCTTCCGTGCGCCCGATCTTCTGCGCGATGCTCGGGGTGGACATGTTGCGGAAATAGCGCATGGCCAGCAGCTTGCCGGCTTTGTCCTTCAGTTTCCCCACGCAGTTGCGCAGCGCAACGAGATGATCCTCCAGCGGTTCGCTCTCGTCGTCGGTCATGGACTCGAGCGCCGCCGCCTGCCACTCCATGACGAAAGAGTCCACTTCGCCGATTTCGTTCTTGCGGCGGCTTCTCGTCTTGCGCAGATGGTCAATGGCCCGATAGCGGGCGATTCCGCGCAGCCAGGCGCCGAAATCGCGGTTCGGATCGAATCGCTCCAGATGACGATAGGCCTCCAGAAAGACATCCTGGGCCAGCTCGAACACATCGTCGGCATTGGGGATAGTCCGTGCCAGAAAACTGCGAATAGAGGACTGATACGCCAGAACCAGGACGGAAAACGCGTCCCGATCGCCTGCGCGCGCCTTTTCGATCCGTTCAATCTCGGTGAAATCGCCGCTCATCGCTTGCCCTTTCAACCTAAGTGGAGCAATTGATTTGCCGCAAAGAGCACAAAGATCGCAAAGAAAGACCGTTGTGCAGTTTCATGGCCGCACCCATCGGGTGTCAGGGCGCATCTCCGCAAGCTGTTCTCCGTCTTTGTGTTCTCTGTGTTCTTTGCGGTTATCTGCTCTTTCCAGGTTCAATGTCCTATACGGCACGAAAAGAGAAACGTTACAGAGAAAAGGCGGGAAAAGGAAGCACGAAAGAAATCCTAAGGACATCCGGACGCGCCGCTGAAGCGGCGGGATAGCTTCCGGCTGAAGCCGGGACTCTGACAAAACGAGCCAGAGCGCCGCCTTTAGGCGGAAGTTGTCCGGGGCTTTAGCTCCCGGCAGATACAGTTGGTTGCCACATGCCCACACACTTGGGTTGCGGAAGCAGCCCGCCTTGTGAGCTATATCCGTTCGACAAAGCTTGCGTGTCCTGTTCCCAAATTGACTGCTTTGTGCCACAAAGATTGCGCAGCTTGTAGGGCAAGGAAGGGCCGTCTGGGCAGGCAATCTGTTTCGGATGCCGCTAGTTGCCGTCAGCGGCTTGGCTGTCGGCCTGCGCGAGAGTCGTCTCGGGCGCAGGATCTGCGTAGACGCGGATGTTGTCGAGCATGACATGGCCCGATTCCAGAACGAAAAGGATAACGTCGGGCGGTGAGAAAGAGTCCTGATCGCGGATGTCGGAGATGATTTTATGCAACATCCGTTCGCCGTTCATGTATTCCTTGACATCGGCCACCCGTGTTCCGTCGGGCGCCTGCGACCATTCGATTTCCATACGTGTTGTCCACCACGCGTTTTTTCGGCGGGCTTGATCCTGCAAGCGTACTTTTCTCGGATTGCGATACAAAGTTTCGGACGATATGGTTTCGGACGGCTTGCCCATGTCGACAAACGAGAATATGGAAGGAGCGCGATGGAAGACGTCGAATTCCATCACGAATCGCTCCGGGAAACGCAGCAGCCGCGGATCGACTCTTAGCAGGATATGATCGCTTGCCCCCTTGATTTCCAGCGCTTCGGGCCTGTTCGGGTCCTGCGTGTCCTTGGTGATGAAAACATGGTGTCCAAAAACATCTTTGACGCGGGTTTTTCGTGTCGTCGGGTTGAACAACCCCGTCTGCCAAACATGCGGGCGCCAGCCTTGCGCGAAGGATTCGCGGAATATCGTCGGATTGGGCGGCGTCGGCTCGGCATCGAACGGCGTCCATTCTTGAAGGACAACATCGGCAATTTTGACATGGCCGGCATGAACGGCGAAAAACAGAAACATCGGTCGCCGGAAAGATTCCGGATGCCTAATGGCCGTGTATCGCCGATGGGAGATTTTGACATCGTTCATATATTGCTTCTGCTCGGCGTTCCAGAGGCCATCTTCGGACTGATGCAGGCGTGTTTCGAAACGCGCGCGCCACCATTGCCGGTTGCGCATGAACCGGGAGCGCATGGCGACAGCGCGCGGATTCTCGTACAGTAGCTCCCCGACACCGCCGATGTCGATATAGGCTGGGTCGGATGGTCGGACGTGAAACGTGTCGAACTCCATGACAAAACTGTCCGGCAAGCGTATGTCCCGTAGCGGCGCGCCAACAGTGGCGAATGAGCCGGACGGGCCCTTGTCGTGAATCTCCAGCGCATGCGAGCTTGTAGGGTGGCCATGCGTTTCGGACGTGATCCCGACAGATTCGTCCAGCGGGCTTTGCGGAAGCCGTTGCAAGTCCTTGTCGAAATAGGCTGTGCCCCATACGTCCGGATTCCAGCGCTCGAAGGTTTCCCGGAACACAACGCGGCCTTCAACATTCATGCCTGGCGTATAGGGGCCGTGGGGGAGGCGACCGAGGTCGGCGGTGGCGACCGCGTAGTGGTCCGCTTCGATTTCGACGGATTGGCCGTCGGAAAGACGGGTCATGCGGATGCGGCCTTCCGTTACTCGCGCGCGAGTGGAATGGCTGTCGCTGAGGGCGATAAAGCGCGTGCCGAGCACGGTCAGCTCGGCATGGAGCGTTTCGATGGTCAGGGGCTGGGCTGTTGTTCGCGGCTCGACCAGCGCTTCGAGACGGCCGGATTCGAGGCGTAGCCGGGGGGCGTGCTTGTCGGCCGACACGGTCAGCAGGGCGGTTTGCGACAGCAGGAAACGGGCGGACCCGGTGGAGGTATCTTCCAGCATCAAGGTTGCGCGGGCGGCGTCATGTGCCGCGAGGCGGTCGCCATCCTGAAGGAACGTTCCGGACGCGGCTGCGAACGTTCTGCCGTCGCGGGTTACGACCAGACGGCCCTCGGTGTCGGCCAGCCTCCACTCCGTGGCGGCGGAGGAAGGTTGACGATTCGCGATCCAGATGCCGGCCACGATCAGCAGGGCGGCCGCTGCGGCTAGAACGGGCCGTAGTAGCCGTCGCGAAGGGAAGACGAGTCTGTTCGGACGGGCGCGGCGCTTGGATTTCACGCGCGCCAGTCGGCCGGTTCCCGCTCCGATCATGTAATGCATGACCAGTGTCCGGCGTGCTTCGGGGTCGGCTTTGAGCGTGTCAAGCAACCGGGCGTGCTCCTCGGGCGCGAGCGCGTCGTCGTCCAGCTTGGCCAACAGATCGAGTGTGTCGTCGTTCATGTGGTCAGTCCTTTTTCGACGCAT
>SLKS01000037.1 GCA_007134465.1 Kiritimatiellia bacterium
ATGAAGAGCATGAAGGACATGAAGATATGATTTTTTTCGTTCGGCTTCCTTCACGCTCTTCATGCCCTTCATGGTGACAAAAAGGCTCGTCCGCAAAATCTGTGGGTGCATTGTGATCCTTTCCCTGTTAAAAGACCGACGAAGCAGGTCGTTTAGGTGTAACCACGCAAGAGTGAGTTCAAGTGTGCGATGAAGTGCGAGACGAAGAGACATGGACTGCGACAAACAGTTGTGCCATGCTCTCCACGCCTCTATTCCCAACACTTCATCGCCCACTTGCTCCCACACTTCGTCTCACACTTGCTTGCTTACGCTTAAACCACCCGCTTAAGCGATCTCTACAGGCCTAACAATCCCGATACAACATGATTTTACCCGTTCACCACAACAAAGGCACGCAAAACCACCGCCCACACGTCGGATGTGTGTGAACCAATGACTTTTTCTCCCCACAGATTCTGCGGAAGACCCAAAAAAAATGTAGTTGGGTTGCGGGCGCAGCCCGCCTTAACCTCTTACTGAACAAGGCAAGACTAGATCTTGTCCGGAAAGACGCTGCCCGGAACCCCCATGCGCTCGTACATACTTAGACGATTGCTTCTTTCGGTCCCGCTCGTCTTCTTCATGACGTTCGTGATTTTCGCGGTTATCAATACGAACCCGCAGAGCGCCCTGGACCGGTACATCCTGAATCCGAACATCAGTTTCCAGGTGATCGAGCAGGTCAAGGAGCAAACCGGCTTCTACGACGCCATGCCTGTGCGCTACGCGAAATGGCTGGGCGGCGTGCTGTTCGACATCCGCATCGGCCGTCCGCGCCGTGCGCTGGCGAGCTTCGCCGATCCCCGCCAGTTTCACGAACAGTTCGGGGCCGACACGCTCGCGTCCGTGGCCGACGAACCCGGCACGCTGTCGGCGGAAACGCCGCATCTGTCTCCGACCGACCGGCCCGAGATCGCGGCGCGACTGGCGGCGTTGCGTCCGCAGGCGGCCAGTTTTCAGGCCGACTACGAGGTTCTGGAGCTGCCTGAACCCGCCGAAACCAATGCGCCGTCGCCACGGCTGCTGCTGCGGCTGAACGGCGCGGACGCCGAACCCGCGCTCGAGACGGCGGCCACGCTGACGGCGCTTGGGACGGGCACGCTGCGCGCGACGGCAGCCATGGTCGCCGAGGCCGGCTTGCGCGAGCGTCCGGTCGAAGACATCTCGCTCGCGCTGGAAGGCGGCGGGCGCGTGGCGATCCGTTCCGTCTCCGCCGGGCTGGACCTGTACACGCTGCCGCAGCCTGCCCGACAGCGTCCCTTTCTCGCGCTGGCCTTGCCCGCTGCCGAGACCGGTCTGACCTTGCGCAATCTCGGCTCGCCGCACCTGACCCATCGGCTGCCCCGCAGCGACTGGCTGCCGGCCGGCAAGCCGATCGGCGCGACGGAAGAGGGCGAACCCATCCTTTCCGAGGAATCCTTTCGCGCGCTGGTTCTGGAAGTTGGCAACCCGTCCGACGAGCCCGCCGTCTACGAGTTGCGGCTGCTGAGCGGTCCGCCCGATTCCCCGCACGCCGCCGCCGTGTCTTTCGAACTGCGCGCGAGCGGGCGGAGCCGACGCGCCTTTCCGCTGGCGGATTTCGCCGAGGAAGGCGCGGATCTGGAGGCCGTGCGCGGGCTCGCCTTCACCGCTCGGGCGCCCTCCCGGCTGGCCGTGTACCGGCTGGCTTTGGAAATGGACGAGCGCATCGTTTCGGTTGGCGGCGTTCCGAATTTCGGGCGCAGCCACGACAATATTCCCGTGATCGAGAAGCTGGCTGGCCGCATACGCAACACGGTGGCGCTGGTGATCGCTTCCATGCTGATTACCTGGATCGTGGCGCTGCCGGCCGGCGTGATCGCCGCCGTGCGCCAATACGGGGTTAGCGACAAGGCTCTTGGCTTCCTGACGTTTGTCGGCATGTCGCTGCCGTCGTTCTTTCTGGCGGTGCTCGTGCGCGCGCTGCTGCAGGAAGCGGCCAATCCGGAGAGCATGCTGTCGTTTCTGCCCGCCCTGCCCAACAGCGGCCGCACGAGCATCCATTTCGAGAGCATGACCCGCGCGCAGCAGATTCTCGATCTGATCCGGCACGCCATCGCTCCCACCCTGGTCCTGGCGCTGGGCGGCATGGCCGGCATGCAACGGGTCATGCGCGGGACCATGCTGGAAACGCTGCGGCAGCCGTTCATGGTGACGGCGCGCGCCAAGGGTCTGCGCGAGCGAGCCGTGATCGCCAAGCACGGGCTGCGCAACGCGATCACGCCGTTCGTGGCCGGGTTCGGCTCCATCCTGCCCGCGCTGATCGGTGGCAGCCTGTTTGTGGAAATGGTGTTCAACTATCCCGGCGTGGGCCAGATGATGTATCCGGCCGTGCTGAACCGCGATTTGAACCTGGTGATGGCCAACACGCTCATCGCCGCGCTGCTGCTTGTGCTGGGCAACCTGATCGCGGACATCCTGCTGGCGCTAGTGGATCCGCGCGTGTCCTACGATTGAACCGGAAAGGCATCAAGGCGGGCTGCCCCGCAAACCAAAGGAATTGAACAGAAGGCAACGAAGGGAACAAAGAAGGGCAGGCGCTCTTCTTTTCTTTGTTCTCTTGAGCGAAGCGGGTGTTTAAAAAACCCTGAAAAAGGTTCTATGGAAAACGAGAAGCAAACGAAGAAGACGGCGCGGTCGCCGCTGGCCCTGGCCTGGCGCAAGCTGCTGCGGCACCGGCTCAGCCTGTACGGCGGCCTGATCCTCGCCGTGCTCTACACGCTCATGCTGCTGGCCGATTTCGTCAGTCCCTACCGCTACGACGAAGGGATCCGGGACAAAAGCCATTTCTGGCCCACCATCGTGCATTGGCGGGACGCGAACGGGAGCTGGGTCGGGCCGCACGTGTACAACGGCTATCGGCTGGCCGACGCCAATTTCGAGGAGCACTATGTCGAGGGCCGACCGGAAAACGCCGAGCGTATCGCGGCCTGGCTGGACCTGGACCCGGCCGAGGTGGATACGCGCGCCTATCCCGTGAGCCTGCTGGCGCGGCGCGGGCCCGAGCGCCGGCTGTTCGGGCTCGTGCGCACGAACCGGCGCCTGTTCGGCATCGAGCCCGAGGAGACGGACGAGGACCGGCCCAACCCGCCGGCGCTCTACCTGCTCGGGGCGGACGGGCTGGGCCGCTGCGTGTTTTCGCGGCTGCTCTACGGCGCCCGCGTCTCGCTGACGATCGGGCTGGTGGCCGTGGCCATTTCCTTCTCGATCGGCATGCTGCTGGGCGGGATCAGCGGCTATTTCTCCGGCACAACCGACATCGTGATCCAGCGCGCCTGCGAAATGATGATGATGGTGCCCGGCTTCTATCTGCTGCTCGCCTTGCGCAGCTCGTTCGACGCCGCGCGCCTGACGTCCACGCAAATCTATTTCGCCGTCGTCATCATCCTCTCCTTCATTGGCTGGGCGGGCATGGCGCGCACCATTCGCGGCATGACGCTGGGCGTGGCCCGCAACGAATACGTGCTGGCCGCCCGCGCGCTGGGCGCCTCGCACGGACGCGTCATTCTGCGCCATGTCCTGCCCAGCACGCTCAGCTACGCGATCGTAACCGCCACGCTCGCCATCCCGGCCGGCATGCTCGGGGAGTCCGGCCTGAGTTTTCTCGGGCTCGGCATCCAGGACCCGCAGGCGAGCTGGGGCAACATGCTCCAGGAATCCATGAACATCGTCAACATTCGCCATTATCCCTGGCTGCTCGCGCCCGGCGTGATGATCTTCCTGTCCGTCGTCGCCTTCCAGTTCCTGGGCGACGGCCTGCGCGACGCCTTCGACCCGCGCACAATCGTCGGCGGAAAAAAACGATGAAGAACTATGAGACCCGCGACATACTGAGGCCTGTGTTCATTGTGGGACTGCCCCGGAGCGGCACCACCGTCTTCTATCGTACGCTGGCCCGGCACCCGCACTTCGCCTGGATCAGCCCGGCCACGCGAAAGCTGACGCGCTGGTATTGGCCATGCCGCATGCAGCGTCTCTTTCGCAACCATCGGCTGCCCGTAGAAGCGCCGCGCGTCTGGCGCAAGGGACGCCGTGCCGAAAACGATGCTTTGCTGGGCCGGGACGTCACGCCGCCTCTCCGCCGCTATTACCGGAAGATCGTCGAGTCGCAGATGAGACTGGCCGACGCTCCCCGCTTTCTGTCGAAACATCCCCGCAACGGCTTGCGCATTCCTTTCTTTATGGAGATATTCCCCGAGGCGACTTTTCTGCACGTGATTCGCGACGGCCGGGCCGTGGCCGAATCCATTCTGCGCTATCGGCGCCGCGCCGGTTCGGAACACCGCTGGTGGGGCATGAAACCGCCGGGATGGGAACAGATGGCGAGCCTGTCGCCATGCGAGCAAATCGGATGGCAATGGGCCGAATGCGTGCGCCGTATTCGCGCGGACGGGCGCCGCCTCCCATCCGGCCGCTATCATGAAGTGCGCTATGAAACGTTTTGCGAGCAACCGGAGACAACCTTGCATGCCGTGGCGGAATCGTGCCGATTGGACGATCCCGGCTCCGTTTGGTCGCACGTGACGGGACTGACTTCGCAAAACAGCAAATGGCGCGAGGCGTTGTCGGCCCGACAAATCGCCGAAACGGAAAAACAGGCCGGCCCCGTGCTGGCGGAACTTGGGTATGCGCCGTCCTCTTGTTTGCCATGAAATGTCGCGAGGGAACCGTGATCCGTACGCGCGTGCCCGCCGGCTTGTCCTGAGTCGCTGTAGCGAAGAAGGGAGCGCTTGCGCGAAGATTGGTCGCCGCACGCGTCTCCCGGAACGAGGAAAGAACGGTTGACGCGTGCGGTGGACGATCAGGAAGCCTGAAGGAAAGTCTACCCGATCTCGGGCGCATGCTCGATTTGCAGGTCGAGATCGAGTCCGGTCCGGTTGTCGGGTTCGACCCGCCAGCCGGTCGGGACCTGAACGCGGCACGCGAGCCGTTGGCCGTCCTTGCGCCACTGGACACGGACCGATCCATGCGACAATGGCAGCACGCCGAGCGCGTGGTCGAGCCCGTTGTCGGTCAGGCGCAGCCGCACGACCTGTTCGCGTTCCGCGATACGGCAGCCCAGCAGATCGCGGTAGAGCCAGCAAACCACATGGGACGCGAACGCGTGATTGCAGCTTGCCGAAGCGTCGTTGTTTTCCCATAGGGTGCCGGTGGTTCGGGCCATGGTCAAAAAGAAGGCTTTCATTTCCTCGCGCATCTGCGCGGCGCGCCCGGCGCGGGACAGCAGTTCCAAACGCAGGCAGTTGCCGATCAGCATATTGGACGGATGCAGATCGGCGTAAGGATCGGGCTGTTTCCGCTGCGGGCCGAGCGCATCGAGCAGGTGCGTCCACAAGACCGGATCGCGGTCGGGCTCGGCCGTGCCAAAATGGAAGGCGTAATACTGGCATGTTTCCGTGCGGTTCGTTGTGCGGACAAGCCGGCCGGCCTCGTCGCGCACGGCGTTGTCCACGAACCATTCTCCGTCGAAAGACTGTTCGCGTACGCGTTGCCGGACAACGCCCGCGCGTTCGCGCAGCTTGTCGTCGCCGTACAGGCGTCCGGTCGCATCGAGCGCGGCGGCCCAGAGCATGTTGGTCGGATAGTTGACATCCTGCGCGAAGTCGTTGGCTTTGGACCATTCGATGAAGACCCAGCCGGGCAGCCGTTCCAGCAGACCGTCCTCGTTCACGAAGGCGTCGAGAAAGCGGAACAGCGCCATGATCTTCTCGCGGAAAGCGGCGACGAGGCTCCCGTCGCCGCCGCGGTCGAGATACTCTTCCAGCTCCAGCACGAGCCAGAGCGGCCAGTTGGGGATGAACTGGCCGGTGGGATGATCGGCCGGATAGCACATGGGCAGCATGCCGTCGGGCAGAGGCGGGAACGCGTCGGGCAAAAGAAAATTCTCGAGAAAATCGCGCTCGATCGCGTTCGCGCCGCGCAACGCCTTTTCGACCCGGCCCGTGAAGAAGCTGTCGCAGAGCCAGCCGGCACGTTCGCGCGAGGGGCAATCCATGAGAATGTCCACCGCGTTCTGCCGAAACGTTTCGTGGCCCGCCTCGAATATCTCCTCGAGTTCCGGGTCGGAACACAGGAACGAGGCGCTGTCGGTGTCGGGACAGGCAAGTTCCCGCACATGGACGCCGGCGATGTCGCAGGCGCCTTCCAGGCACAGCGTCTTAAGCCAGCGCAGCGTATAGGGCTCGATGCTCTCGAGCATGTAATCGCCCGGCTCCAGCAGCCAGGTCAGCGCATTGACGGCGTTCAGCCGCAGGAAATCCAGGCGGCCGTCGGCCGTCAGAACCTCGTCGAACAGCGCATGCAGCCGTGTCGGCCGGCGACAGCGCACGTGTATGCCGACGAACCCGGTCTGATTGCTCCCGAAATCGAGCAGAGCCCATTCGCCGCGCTCCAGCGAGAACCCGGCATCGGGCTCGGCGGCGTCCGTGTCGGCGAGGGAAACGACATCGGCATCCGTCAGTCGGCCCAGTTCGTCGGAAACGACGAGTTCGAGCTGTTCCATGGGAAAGCCGGCCAGAGCCAGGCCGATCTCCGTCAGGGAACGGTCGCGCCAGGGCTGGTGGTCGGCCGCGTCCTTTTCGACCGCGCGTCCGCGCGCGGTCAAGGCGATCGGCATGCGATAATCGAAACGCGGCATGGGCGCGGCGCGCGGCAGCAGTTCCCGTTCGTCCTGCGCCGTTTCCAGCGCGGTTAGCGGGACGTCGAAATCGAGATCGCGCCGCCACAGATCGTAGGCGGGCGTCAGGCGATAGACTTCGATGAACGGACGCTGCCAACTGTAGCGTTGCGCGCGCTGCACGCGTTCGTTCAGCGCCACGCCGCCGAACCGCACCCCGTCGCCGTTTGTCGAGACCAGCGAGGCGCCGCGACACAGCGCTTCCGCCTGGATGAACGAAGTCTGCGCCGGCAAAGCATAGCTGTTCGCGTTGTAGCCGACCGCTTCGATGGCCAGCAGATTGCGGCCCATTTGCAGAAACCCGCGCAGATCCCATTCGTCCACGCGAAAGCGGCCGTGCGCCGCGCGCGCCGGCCCGTAGCCGACATAGCGTCCGTTCAGCCACACGCGATAGAACCCGGACGAGGCGCAGACCAGCGTCGCCGGCCAGCCGGTCGCCGCCTCGAACACCGCGCGCAGTCCGATATGCACGTTCATGTCCCGGCTCCGGCCCTGTTCCCAGACCGGCCGCGCCGAAAGAAAAGGATTGTAGACCATAGCGTATCCGCTGCAATTGTTCAGTCAAACGGGGCGAAAACATAGCGCTGTGCCCTGCGGATGGCAAATGTTTTGACACGCCGATTCGGTGCATCTGCGATTTGCCGAGCTATCGCCCTCGTCGTCGTTCTCGTTCTCGTCGTCGTCCTCGTTCTCGTCCTCGATTTCTGATGATCGTCTCGATAATTATTGCGTCCCGGCCAGAATGGCGCTTAGTTAACGATGTTTTAGGACAAGCAAAAAGTCCTGGGACCGCGCCATAAATGACGACAGAGCGGGTGGATGAAGCGTAACCGCTAAAGAGTGGCGGTGAAGAGTGCGATCAAGTGTACGGGCAAGTGTGAGAGCGCCTTCGGCGCTCCAAACACTTGATCGCCCTCTTAGGCGTACACTTTACCGCCACCCTTGCTTGGTTACGCTTGAACGACCCGCTTGAGCGAACGTTTGCGAGAATGGCCCAACGGTTGCCGACGGGAAAACGGAAAGAATCCTCGCGCTGGGCGTTCCTTTCTCAACACCCGTTTTTTCGAGGAGTTCGGTTTGACGGTCGAGTGGCGTTTCGCAATTTCGGTGGGGCTGATTGTACTGAGCACGGCGGCAGGCTGGCTGGCCCGCCGCCGAGGCTGGGTCGCGGAAACGCACGCCCGTCCGCTCATGACGGCCGTGTCGGTTCTGGGCTATCCGGTGGTCGGGTTCATGGCCATCTGGCGCACCCCCCTGCCGCTGTCGGCGATCTGGCTGCCGACGCTTGGCGCGGCGCAGACCACGCTCATGGCGCTGCTCGCGCTGGCGGTGGCGCGCCGCTTTCTCGCCGACCGCGAGGAGCAGGGGCTGGTCGGATTCAGCGCCGGGATAGGCAATCATGGCGTGACCATGGCCGGATTCGTGATCTTTCTGCTGTTCGGCGAGCGCGGGCTGGGCGCCAGTTCGGTGTATGCGATGTACACGTTTTTCGCGTTCGTGCTGCTGTCCTACACGATCGCGCAAGCCCATGCCGACGGGGCGCCGCGCCGCGGCATCGGCGCGCTGATGCTGGGCAATCTGCTGCACTGGCGCGCGCTCGGCCTGTACGCCTGCCTGGCGGCGATCGGCCTGTCGGTTGGCGGCATACCGGCGCCGGACATCATCGGGCGCTGGCGCCTGCTCGACATAAGCGTGCACGCGGTGATTGTCTTCGCCTATTTCTCGATCGGGCTGCAGCTTCATTTCCCGCGCATGCTCGGGCTGGGCCGCATTGTCGCCATTACGCTGGCCGTCCGCCATGGGGCGGGACCGGCGATCGGGCTGGGACTGGTCGGGCTGACCCTGTTGACGCCCTGGCCGCTCGAGGGGCTGGCGCGCAACGTGTTTCTGATTCAGTCGTCGGTTTCGATGGGGGTCATGGGCGTGGCGGTCGCCAACATGTTCCGGGTCAAGCCGCGCGAAGCCTCCGCGCTGTTCGTCGTCTCGTCGGCCGTCTATCTGCTGGTCGGCATTCCGCTGGCGCTGCTGCTCTTTCGCGCGGCGCCCGCATGACATTTCTTTTACATTTCTTTTACGCTCTATTGACACGTCCGCGTCTGTTCCGTGGTTTCATGGTTCCCGTTCGAAGCCGGAAACCGGGCTGATCGTCCCGCAACGGAAAGGAGGGCGCATGCGATAAGGCGTCGGCGTCAAATTCATTCCATGCAATCAGGGAGCGAAAAAAGGAGGAACATCATGAACAGCGCTATCGTTCGTATTCTCGTCGGGACATGGATCGGGCTGACGGTTGCGGCGCAGGCCCGCGAAACCAGCGCCGTGGCGCAAACCGACGGCGCGCCCGTACGGGTGCGCTGCCGCATCGAGACGGACCGTTCGACATTGCCGGCCGACACGGTCGGCACGGCCATTCTCAAAATCACGCTGGACGCGGACGCCGCTCCGCCCGATACGCAGCGGACGCCGGTGAACCTGGCGATCGTGCTGGACCGGTCCGGCTCCATGCGGGGCGCCAAGATCGAGCATGCGCGCCGGGCCGCCATCGAGGCCGTGCGAAGATTGCGACCGGACGACATCGTGTCGCTGGTCGTCTACGACAGCCAGATCGAAACGGTTATTCCGGCGCAGCCCGCGCGAAACATCGAATGGATGGAAGAACAAATACGCCGCATTCAGCCGCGCGGCATGACGGCGCTGTTCGGCGGCGTCAGCCAGGGCGCGGCGGAACTGCGCAAGCATCTGGACGGCCGCCACACGCACCGCATGATTCTGCTTTCGGACGGCATCGCCAATGTCGGCCCGAGCCAGCCTGCCGATCTGGGCCGGCTAGGCGCGTCCCTGCTGAAGGAGGGCATCCAGGTTTCGACGGTCGGAATCGGGCTGGACTACAACGATGCGCTCATGGCGGAGCTGGCCCGGCAAAGCGGCGGCAACACGCACTTTGTCGAAGACAGCAAAGACCTGCCGCGGATACTGGCGGCTGAACTGGGCGAAGCGCAACAGCTCGTGGCCCGGCGCACGACTCTGGAAATCGAGCTTCCGGCCGGCGTGGAACTGGTGCGCATCATCGGGCGCGACGGCCGGGTCTCGGCCCGCAAGGCGACCGTACCGCTGCATCACCTCTCGAGCGGCCAGAGCCGCTATGCGCTCGTCGAGATCCGCGTCCCCGCTCAAGCCCCGGACGCGGCCCTGGAACTGGCCCGCGCGCGCGTATCCTACAAGGACCCCGCCAGCGGCCGTCTCGTCGTAACGGACGAACAAACCGTCTCGGCAACCTTCAGCGCCAATCCGGCAACCGTCGCCGCCTCGCTCAATGCCGACGTTCAAATCGAAGCGCTGTACAACAGCCTGGCGCTGGCCCGGGAAGACGCCATACGGCTTTCCGACGAAGGCCGAACCAAAGACGCGGCCGCCCAACTGAAAACAGTGGCCGAGGCCTACCGCAACATGGGCGCGCAGCTCGGAAACGACGCCTTGCAAGAAGAAGCGCGCAAAATCGAGGACAATGCCGCCGAACTGGAAACCCGCGGACTGGACCGCCGCCGCCGCAATTTGTTCCGGGCCGAAAGCTACCAGACGATCAACCAGCAAAGAGTCCGGTAGGCGCTTGATTTTCGGTCTGGCGTGTGCCATGCTTCCGGCGTGTTGAAAGGGAACGGGCGGCGCCGGGCAAGGGAAACATGAAAACGCGCTATGTTGTTTGGTATCTGCTGCTGGTCGCGCTGCCGACGGCGATTGTCGGCAGCCTGGCTTCGCGCTGGGCGCGGCACGAGGACACGCGCCTGCGCAGACTGGCAGGCGTCGCGCTCGAGGAACAGGCGGTGATCATGGCCGGGCATCTCGACCTGCTGGCGCGCGAGATCGCGGACGGGTTGCTCGACGCGCTGACGCGCCCGGCGGACGACGAAGCGGACGCCTTGCGTCGGCTGCGTGCTGAGCATCCGCTGGTGCGAAACGTTTTCCTTTGGACCCCGGCCCCGGAGCTGATCGTGCCGGACAGCCGATGGGCGGACGACGAGGAGCGCGCGTTTGTCGTTCGTTACGACGCGCTGTTCAGCGGCCGGCGCCAGTGGCCGGTCGCGCCGGACGAGTTGCCCGTCGCGACGCCGACGAGTCCGGCGCTGGCCGCCAACGTCATGCGACAGGAAGCGCAACGGCAAACGGCGCAGCGCCGCGGGCGGTCCGCCCCCGTTTCGCGCGCGTCGGACCATGCCGGCTGGCTGCCCTGGTTCTGGGAGCGCGACCTTCATTTGCTGGGCTGGGCCCGTTCCCCGGCCGACGGCCGCATTCGCGGCGCGGAAATGGAATTCATGGCCCTGCTGGCCCGGTTCCAGTCCCTGTTTCAGCGTGAAAACGACGTCCGCATCGCCTTCGCGCTTTCCGATCACAACGGCGACATTCTCATGCGCGAAAGGGCCTACGACGAACTGGTCGCCAGGAACGCCATGACCGTTGCCGTGCCGGTCTCCGCGCTTCTGCCGCAATGGCAAGTGCGGGCGGCCGCCCTGCCGGCCGGCGGCGGCATTCCGTTCGCGCCCGGTTCCGTTCTGCTGATCGCCATTCTGCTGATCGCCATTCTGGCCGGCGGCGCCCTGCTGGCCGGCCAAGGCTACCGCCATCAGCGCGACGCCACGCGCAAGACCACGTTCGTTTCCAATGTCTCCCACGAGCTGCGCACGCCGCTGACCACCATCCGCATGTATGCCGAGATGCTGCGCGAAGGGCGCGTGCGCGACGGCGCCAAGCGCAACGACTATCTCGACACGATCGTTTCCGAAAGCAGGCGGCTGACCCGTTTGATCGGCAACGTGCTCGATTTCGGCCGTCTGGAACAGCGCAAAAGGACGTACCGCGCGGAGCGGTTCGATGCCGCCGCCCTGTTGCGCGACCTCGCCGCCGGCCACGAGGACCGCTTGCGCGAGGCGGGCATGCGCCTGCGGCTGGAGTTGCCGGACGAACCGGTGGAAATCCTGTGCGACCGCGACGCGCTGGAACAGGCCGCGCTCAACCTGCTGGACAATGCGGCGAAATACGCCGAGACCGGCGGCGAAGCGCATATCGCGCTCGCGCGCGGGGACGACGACGTCCGCATCGCCGTCTCCGACCGCGGGCCCGGCGTGCCGCGCGACCATGTCCGCCGCATCTTCCGCAGCTTCCATCGCGCGGACGATTCCCTGTCCGCGCGCGTGCCGGGAACCGGGCTGGGGCTGAGCATCGCGCGCAGGCTCATGCGCGCGCAGGGCGGCGATGTTCTGTATCGGCCGCGGCACGGCGGCGGCGCGACGTTCGAAATTCGGATTCCCGCCAAATGACTGCTAACCAAAAGGAATTGAACAGAAGGCTACGAAGGAAACAAAGAAGGTCGGGTCACTTCGTTATCTTGAGCGAAGCGGGCGTTAAGAGAATCCCTGGACAAAAGATGCGCGCAGCGTGTGTCTTGTTGAACAAGGCGCTACGCATGGAGGCTCGGGTCCTATGGCGAAACGACGAATTCTGATTGCGGAAGACGATGCGCATATCCGGCGCGGCCTGGCGGACGCGCTCGAAAGCGAAGGCTATGCGGTCTTCCTGGCGGGCGACGGACGGGAAACGCTGGCGCGCGTGGCGAAAGACAAGCCGGACCTGATCCTGCTCGACATCATGATGCCCGAAAAGAACGGCTATGATGTCTGCCGCGAACTGCGCCAGGCCGGCCATACGGTTCCGATCGTCATGCTGACGGCCAAAGGCGAGGAGCTGGACAAGGTGCTCGGCCTGCAGCTTGGCGCGGACGACTACGTCGCCAAGCCGTTCGGCGTGAGCGAGCTGCTCGCGCGCATCGCGGCCGTGTTGCGACGCACGCGAATTCCGACGCCCGCATCCGAACGCCAGCCGTCCCCCTCGCCCGCCCGCTTCCGGTTCGGCGCGGCGGACATCGAGCGCAAGACCTATCGCGCCCGGAAAGGCCGCAAGAGCTATGCGCTCACCGCGCGCGAGCTGAAACTGATCGAGGTCTTCCGCGCGCATCCCGACGAAGTCATGAGCCGGGACGACCTGCTGAACGCGGTCTGGGGCGTCGAATACTACGGCACCACGCGCACGCTCGATCAGCACATCGCCCAGTTGCGCAAGAAAATCGAACAGAATCCCGGCCAGCCGGCCTGTCTGCTCACCGTTCACGGTGTCGGCTACCGCTATCGGCCGTGAAGCCGGCCGCGAAACGCCGCATATATGCCACAAGGCGGTGTTCGGGAAGCGAACGAGTTTGCCAGATTGACTTCCGACGCAATTAGAACGGCAGCAGCCGGTCCATGTCGTCGTGCATCGTGGGGTATTGATCGCGCATGGTGCGCACAAGCGATTCGGCGGGATCGTTCAAGCCGTTTTCGATCAGAAAGATGGCGAGCGCCAGTTGCTGTTGCGCGCGTTCCCGGCGGTCCAAGTTCTTGTCGTCAACATAATGTCGCAGGAGACGCAGCATTTGCGGCAGCGGGACCTGGTCCCACGGAATAGCTTGGCCGGTGATTTGCAAGGCTGTCTCGCTGGCTCCGATCACGTCCTTGGCCGCCGGCCCATGTCCCCAGCCCCAGCGAAAACGCCGGGCATTGATGCGTTGGATCAGAAACTCTTGCAGTCCCTGCATTCGTTCGTAGCTCTCGATGATCACGGCGGCGGCTTTTTGCGCGGCCGGCGTTTGCAGCGCCTCGGCCGCCTCGCGTGTTTCGGTCAGCGCCTGACCATACGAGTAGGTCTTGAGATGTTCGCGCGCGCGGTTGTGCATCGTGCCCACTTGTCCGAGTTCCCGCTGAGTTTGCTGGCGCAATTCCTCTTCTTTCAGCAGGCGTTCCTGTTGCTTTTTGCGTAAAGCCATTGTTTCGGCATGTGTCTGCTTCATTGTCAGCGTCTTTTCGTACGGCTCGTTCGTCCGGGTCAGCGCCTCTTCGATTTCGGCGCGAACGGCGGCCGCCACCGCCTGCATGCCTTGCAGTCGTTTGGCGTGGGAAGCGGCCGTTCTCGACTCGATGGCGGCCATCGCCTGATTGGCCACGGTCGTCGCCTCTTCGCGCAAATTGCGAAGACGGTCCGCGTTGGCGATCACGTCTTCGGCTTCCATCACGACCGAGCGCGCGAGAATCACGATTTCCGGTTCCTTGTGAACGACGCGGGGCGACGCAGCCGGCGCAGCCTTTTCCGGCGCCAGATCTTCGGGAACCAGCGGACCCGTTTGAGGCGCGGGCTCGGGCGGCTTCTCTTTCGGTTTCTCCGCGCCTTTCGCCTTCATCTGCGCCGCGCGCATGCGTTCGATCTGTTCCTTGGTCAGCATGCCGGGCGGCAATTCAGCTTCTTCCTTGGTTTTCGGCGCCTCGTCCGCCTTCTTTTCTTCGGCAGGCCGGGCGGCGGGGCGAGGGGCGCGCGGCGCCGACAGATACTTCTTTTCGGGGCGCCTCGAAAACGGGCGGCCGGTTATGCTCTGCACGGCTTGCGCAGCCTTTTGCTTGCGTTCGCGCGCCGCCGTTTCCGCTTCCGCTGCCGAAGCCACCGCCGATTCAATAGCCTGCAACGACAGTCCCGCCGTTTGGCGAGCCGATGCCAGCGCCGCCGCTTCCTCTTGCTGGCGCCGCTTCAAATCCTGCCGGTAATTGAACATGAAGAATACGCCGACTCCGATCAGAACCAAAGCGATGACGATGAATTTCACAGCTTTCACAACGGCATCCTCCCGTAGGTTCGCACATCTTCACGTCACCAGCGCCACGCTGGAACTGGCGCCGATCCGGTCGGCCCCGGCACGGATCAGGGTCAAGGCTTGCGCGCAGGTTCGGATTCCGCCGCTGGCCTTGACGCGGCACCGATCGCCCGCTGTCCGCCGCAGGAGCCGCACATCCTGAACGGTGGCGCCGCCGTTCAGCCCGGTGGATGTCTTGACAAAGCGCGCACCCGCCTGCACGGCCAGTTTGCAGGCGGCAATCTTTTCCGCGCGCGTCAACAGCCCCGTTTCCAGGATCGCCTTGACCGCTTTGCCCTTGGCTGCCTGAACCACCGCCTGCATATCCCGCAACACGTAATCGTGCGCGCCGTCCTTCAAGGCCGATATGGAGACGACCATGTCCAGTTCGCGCGCGCCCGCTCTCGCGCAGACCCGCGCCTCGTGAGCCTTGGTTTCCAAAGGCGAGGCGCCCAAAGGAAAACCGATCACGGCGCAGGGCTTCACTTCTGAGCCTTTCAGAGCCTGAACAACGACCGGCAGCCAATACGGGGTGACGCATACGGCCGCGAATCCGTACTGGCGCGCCTCTTCGCAAAGGCGCAGGATTTGCTTGCGGCTCGCGTCGGCCGTCAACAGCGTGTGGTCCAGCAGCGGCGCCAGGCGAGCGCCGGCCTTGGACAGCGGCCGGAACTTCGCGGCGGGCTTGCTTCTTCCTTTGCGGGCCGTTACCATCGTGTCGAATACCCCCGCGGCCAAACCGCGCCTTCCGCCTTGAACAGCGCC
>SLKS01000292.1 GCA_007134465.1 Kiritimatiellia bacterium
TCCGCAAACGACGGGCGCAGACCGGTCGGACCCGGCGCCTCGAAAGCCAGCGGCTCCAGCGGCTCGTCGGCGAGCCCCTCCTGCGCCATCTGTTCGCGCAGCTTGCCCGCGTCGTATTTCAGATGCGTGTAGTATCGCTCCGCCATGCCTCTGCCCCGAACGGCGCTTAACGCCTTAATCCCGCATTGCCGCGTTAAACAACAAGATAATTCGGTGGACTGTACTTCGCAAACAAAACCGTTTTGGCGTGCCGTTCAATGACGAAACTCCCAAGCGCCGGCAAAAAACAGACGGCAAAAACCCGCGCCGATCAAGGGATAGTGTGAAAAAAGAATCGAACGGTCAAGAAGATACGCCTGCTTCCGCGTTTCTTGAACCTTGTCAACGGAACCGTCGCTCGCCGATTCGCGACATGGACGAGGAGGAGCGGGGCGCGAACGATCCGCCGCGCGCCGAAGCGCGACCGAAGCGCCGCGAGGCTGACGGCCCTTTCGGGCGCCGGCCCTGCGGCTTGCGCGGAGCCGGGCGCGCGGCGGCGCCCGACGCATGGCGCGCCGCTTCCGAATGGCGCGCATGGTTCAGGTCGGCCGGAATGGATTTGCGAATCGTCCTTTCGATATCGCGCAACGCATCGCGTTCGTGCGCGGAACAGAAGGAGACCGCGCAACCGCTCGCCCCGGCCCGCGCCGTGCGTCCGATGCGGTGCACGTAAGTCTCCGGCTCCTCGGGCAGATCGTAGTTGACCACATGCGTGACGCTGTCCACATCCAGGCCGCGCGCGGCGATGTCGGTGGCCACCAGGACGCGCACGCGCCCCGATTTGAACTCTTGCAGAGCCGTGACGCGCGCGCTCTGCGACTTGTTGCCGTGCATGGCGCAGGCGGCAATGCCGGCCGAAGCAAGCTTGCGGACCACTTTGTCGGCGCCATGCTTCGTACGCGTGAACACGAGTGCGCGATCCATCGCATGCTCCCGGATCAGCGAATGGAGCAGATCGTCCTTGCGATCCTTGTCCACGAACATCAGCTTCTGCGCGATGCGCTCGACGGTGGGCCGGCCCGGATCAATGTCTATGCGCACCGGCTCGCGCAGCAGTTCCTGCGCAAGCGTTGCCACGGTCGGCGGCATGGTGGCCGAAAAGAACAGCGAATGCCGCCGTTCCGGCAAGCGGGCGATCACGCGACGCACGGCCGGCATGAAGCCCAGATCCAGCATGCGGTCGGCCTCGTCGAGCACGAACATTTCGATTCGGTCGAGCTTGGCATGCCCCTGCTCCATCAGATCGAGCAAACGGCCCGGCGTCGCCACGACCACATCCGGGCCGCTCCGCAACGCCAGCTCTTGCGGGCGCTGCCCGACCCCGCCGAAAACGACAGTGTGCGAAACGCTCGCATGGCGGCCGTAGGCACGGATGCTGTCGCCGATCTGTGCCGCCAGCTCGCGGGTGGGCGTGAGAATCAAGGCGCGCGGTCGGCCGCCGAGCGAGCGGCACCCGCTCCGAGACAAGGCTTGCAAAAGCGGCAAAGCGAACGCGGCGGTCTTGCCTGTCCCCGTCTGCGCGCAGCCCAGCAAATCCCGTCCCTCGACAAGAGGCGGTATCGCCTGTTCCTGAATGGGGGTGGGCTCGGTGTAGCCTTCTTCGGCAATCGCCCGCCGCAGCGGCTCGATTAACGTCGAAAACACAGTGGATGCCTGCATGATACCCTCTTCTTTTCCGTCCGGGAATTAATGAAACAATCTCTGCCTGCCGGACGTGGAGGAAAAGAAAAGGCTGCATGACAGCAGCGCGCCGCGGTCCTTCCGAAGCGAAACAGGCGCGTATCTAACACAACGCCAGCATGACGTCAACCTTAATTTCCGATCCGCGATTCGAGCGCTGCAGGCAAAGCGCCGGGACGCGCACAATTTCTACGCGCATACGCTGGCGCCGAGTGCCGAAAGGCCGCCATCCGACGACAAGGATCACGGCAAGAATCGGGACAACGATGCAAGGTCGTGAACCTCCGCATTGTCCGGCATCGGGAGATGGAATGGCTACGCAAACGTCAGCGCGGCTCGATGGTCAGGGTCCAAACCGCAGCCAAACGGTTTGCGGAACGGCCACGGAAAGCAATCACAAGCCGGCTGCGCGCATCGTATTCGATGCCGCCGACAGCGCCGATAGCGTCGTCGTGCGCGACAACCAGTTCGAACCAGGAATTGCGCTCGGCGTCGAACACCCAGGTATCCGCCACGCCACTCCCTCCATGCATGACGATCAAGTCGTTTCCGGCGTCGTAACAGAGGCTGGGACGACCGCGAGGCGGCGGCTGCGCAACAGGGTTCAATTCGGACCAACGGCTGACCTTCGGGTCGTAGGCCCAAGTGTGGCCTTGACCCTCGCTGCGGAAAAAGACAACAAACCGGTTGCGTTTGGAGTCGTAGGCCATGATATTGCCCGGATTAAGATCGCCGACAGGAGGCAGTTCAATGCCCGACTGGGGAATTGTGGTTCCGCTTGCGCCAAGTTCCTCCCATTCGACGCTGTCGGCTGACAAACGGGAGAAACGCCGTCTGGTACCGGGCATGCCGACTGTTAAACGTAGCACGTGTCCGCCGCCGCTGCTCAGAGCGGGGCGTGTGCCTCCGCTGTCGTTCAATCTGCGCCATTTTCGCGAAGCCATACAGAAAAATGCCGTACCCATCTCTCTGCCGGAATAGATCACCCCGTCGCGATTGGGACAATAGACTAGGCCGGTATCGGTACCTCGGCGAAGGCTTGCAGCGCCATCGTCTTGCGTGCCGATCCGCTCCCACGTATCGGAGGCGGACGCATAAGCGTATACGTTATACGCTTGATCCGCAACAACATACAGTCCGCGTTGCGTGTCGAACCCGGCTGCCCAATGCATGAAATATCCTCCCGGCTCCACTCTTTGCCGCCATGTTCCCTTCCACGGCGATTCGTCCGAAGGGGGAAGAACAGGTTTCGTGATCGGCTTCGCCACGGCCGGGCGCGGCGCGCCGGGCTCGCGGGGCAAACCCGGATCCAGCACGAGACGCATGCCGGATCCCGAGTCGCTTTCCGACGGTCTGCGGACAGCGCTTCGGAACGCCGACCGGCACGCTGCCGGATTTGCGTCCCACGATCCGCCGCGCCGGATCCGGAACACCCCTGTGAACGGCCCCGCAGGATCCGTAACCGTATCGTCGCTAGGCGCGTAGGGCGCGAACCAGTCCTGGCACCATTCCGCGACGTTGCCGGCCATGTCGCGCAGGCCCCAGGCGTTCGGAGGGTAGCTGCCGACCGGCATGGTTTTCCCCAGCCTCGGCCCTGTTTGTCCGTCCCATGCCTGTTCTCCGTTCCAGTTCGCCGGATTGCCAGCGACGCTTTCCCCGAAATGGAACGACGTGTCCGTGCCGGCCCGGCAGGCCCATTCCCATTCGGCCTCCGTCGGCAGCCGAACCGCGGCCCGGCCCTTGAGCGCCGTGTTGAGTTTGGCCAGAAAGGCCTGCGCATCGTCCCAGCTTATGTTCTCGACCGGATTCTTCGGGTCCCGAAACTGGCTGGGATTCCTGCCCATGACCCGTTCCCAGAGTTCCTGGGTCACCTCGTGCGTGCCCAGATAGAACGGCCGCGAAATCCGAACCCGGCGTTGGCCCTGCTCCCTCTGGTAAAAATCGGGATGGCCTCCGCCTCTTCTCCGCAGTTCGGCCGCCGACTCCGACCCGCCCATGACGAATTCGCCGGCGGGAACAAGCGTCAGGGCCAGATCCACGCCGCCTATTGTTACCGTGCGCTCGACCGGCATGCCAAGCCCCTCGGCGGTTTCGCGCTGGCGGCGGACCGCCTCCTCGCCGTCGAACGGCCATGCCTCGTACACGGTCCAATGCGGCCCCTGCTCGCCGGGAGCCGGCCCGCTTGCCGTGCCGCGCCCGCGCAACGCGAACACGGCAATCAGCCCGGCAACAGCCACCAGCCCCGCCGCGACCAGCGCGAAACGTTTGGCTTTGCCAGCAGAGGCTTTCGGGGGCGCGGCAGACTTGTCGGATCTGTCCGATCGGTCGGATCGGTCGGATGCGCCCCCCGCCGGCCTCGCCTCCGGTTCCGGCGCGGGCCGCTCGAGCACGGTCGCGTCCGCCGTCTCCCGTTTCGCCGCCATGGCCGCCTGCAA
>SLKS01000046.1 GCA_007134465.1 Kiritimatiellia bacterium
CCGCCACCGGCGGGTTCGGCTACCCGCTCGAGACGAGTTCCGCCACCGACATCGCCGCCGGCATCGGCGCCTTTTACGACCAGCTTTACGACAAGACCGGCGGCCAGTTCCGGTTCCGGGCCTTTTTGAAATCGGACGGCGACCGTCAGATCCAGCTCGAGCAGGTGCGCTTCACCGCCGCCGACGGCCGCCTGACCGTGCTCTTCCCGAACGGGGCGGAGACGGGCGACGAATCGCTGGTTGTGGGCGTGCCCTACGACATCCGCTGGGAAAGCGACGGCATCGTCAGCGACAGCCTCGAAATCAACCTGTACCGCGACAGCGGGGCCACTTTCGTGCGCACGCTGGCGACCGGCATCCCGAACACCGGCACGTACAACGCCGTGATTACCGAGGACGAGGGGGAGACCTACCGCATCCGCATCCGGGACCTGAACGACCCGGCCATCTACGACTGGTCGGACGGCGATTTCGCGTTTGTCAGAGACTTGCGCATCACGAGCCCGGACGGCGGCGAACACTGGTATATCGGCACGACCAATATCGTGACCTGGGACTCGTGGGGCCAGGGCGGGCTCGAGCTGGGCAGCCGCGTCTCGCTCTGGTTCAGCCATAACGCGGGCACGAACTGGTTCGAGATCACGTCGGCGGCCAACCGTCCGCCGAACCAGGTGGGCAACAACCAATACGTGTGGCTGACGCCGACCAACAACGCGAACTACGTCTCGGAGCGCGCGCTGATGGGCGTCTCGACGCCGGACGCGCCCGATCCGGTCGCGGCGTTTTTCGGCGACATCTCGAACGACCGGTTCACCATGGCCGGCATCGCGATCACCTATCCGTCCGCCGGGGCCGGCATCAAGATGGGCAATCCCATAGACATCGCCTTCACGGCGGCGGGCGCCGGCGCCGGTGGCGTGCGCATCGAGTTCTTCGACGGCGCAAGCTGGAGCGTATTGACCACGAACGCGCCTTGCGTCCCCGGCGCGAACACGTTCACGACAGCGCTGACCGCCCCGAACCCGACCGAACAGGCGCGGCTGCGCATCACGGCCAACGACGACCCGCTCGTGACCGGGGTCTCCTTCCCGTTCGTGCTGGCCGACATCAACATTCTCAGCCCGAAAGGCGGCGCGCCCGCCGAACGCGACCGCTGGCGGATCGGCACCGAGCAGACCATCGAATGGACCGCCGGCGGCGCCGGCGACACGGTGGACATCCATTATTCGACCGACGGCACGAATTGGACGGCCATCGCCACCGGCTACCCGAACACGAACAGCACGGATGTCGTGATCACCAACCGCGCAAGCTGGACCGTGCAGGGCCCGCCTTCGGGCAGCGCCCGCCTCCGCATCCGCTCGATCACGCAGGCCGATCTCTATGCGATTACCGAGCCGTTCGACATCACCGGCGTGCAGATCGTCTCGCCGAACGGCGGCGAGACCTGGGAATTCACCGGCACGAACGAGGTCACCTGGCTGCACCGCTCGACCGCCGGAGAAGTGGACCTGTTCATTACCTATACCGACGCGGCGACCACAAATCTGTACGAATCGCTCGACCCGCTCGTCTCGATTCACGAGGGACGCAGGGTCGTCACGCCCGACAAGGTGCGCCGGCCTTCGACCATGGCCCGCGTCATGGTCAAGGCGCGGGGCACGCCGGAATACGACATTTCCGACAACATGTTCACCATTCGCGGCCTGTCCGCCACGCATCCGACCAACGCGTCCATCGTGACCCTGGGCACGACAGTGCCCGACGGCCTGCAATGGTATTCCGCGCGCACGGAAAGCACGACCGCGCAACTGCTCTATTCGCCGGACGGCGAAACCTACAACGACGTGATCACCTTCGCCGGGCTGCCCTTCATCGGCAACGTGGACGCCGGCACAAGCTGGAACCATCACAACTGGGTCGTCTCGCGCAGGCTGCTGCCGTCGGCCAACGCCCGCATCAAGGTCGTGGCCGGCTCCTACGAGGCGGTCACGCCGCCGTTCACCATGCGCGGCATCCGCATCACCCGTCCGCAGGCGGGCGACATCCTGGACATCGGCGCGACCGAGAACGTGCAATGGGCATCGGCCGGCCTCGGTTTCCAGGCCGAGACCAGCAACGCGCTGTCCGTGGCCGGCATGAGCGGCCCGTTCCGGCATGTCGGGGTCGGCGCCGGCGGTTCCGACACCTCGTTCGTGCTCAACAACGGCTTCCTGTGGGCGGTGGACCCCGATCTGGACCCGACCACCAACGCCGTCATCCGCATGAGCGTCTATACGCCGGAACAGGATAGCGACGTTGTCATGTATTCCGACCCGTTCACCCTGCGCGGCCTGAAGCTGACCAGTCCGGCGGCGGGCACGAACTGGTTCCTGGGCGAAACGCGCCCGATCCGCTTCCGGGCCGCCGGGCTCGGCGGCGGCGCGCAGGCGACGTTGCACTATTCCCATGACGGCGGCGCCACGTTCGATACCGCGCGGCCCATCGCCCGGAACGTGCCGGTCCTCGACGGGCTCAATACCGCGAGCTGGCCGATCGAAGCCGACGCAACCTGGACGCGCATGCCCTCGACCAACGCCGTGGTGCGCGTCGCCGTCGGCGCCTACCAGGGCCGTTCCGAACCCTTCCGCATGAGCGGCATCAAGGTGACCCGGCCCGTCGGCTCCGACATCTGGGCCGTATCCGACCTGACCAACACCGTCCGCTGGGCGGCCGTGGACGCCGCCGGCGTCTACGACCTCAGCTTCACCCGCTGGGAAGACGGCGCGCCGGTCCATACCGAAACCATCGCCACCGGCGTGACCGGCACGGAATACGACTGGACCATGCCCGACACCGCCGTCGGCGAGTCCATCACCATCCAGGTGACCGACGGCACGCTCGCCGGCGTCTCCGAACGGTTCGAGGTGGTCATGGAGCCGTCCATCCGCATCATCGGCCCGGTCCCCGGCGAATTCTGGAAGGTGAACGGCACGAACACCATCGTCTGGAGCCGGGGCGGCAACATGGTCAACGATTTCGAGGTGAGCTATTCGGCCTATCCCTACGCGATGACGAACCTGCTCGCCCAGGGCGCGTTCCCGCTCGCCGACGGCATGTTCAGCCATGTCTGGACCCCGATCCCGAACATGATCGGGCCCATGCGGCTGATCATCGTCAACCGCGCGAACCCGGACATCGCCGACACGTTCGACCAGTTCGAGGTGGCGGCCCGCTTCGAGATCCAGCCGTTCGTCGGCGACATCTACGCGCTCGAGCCGAACCCCGTGAACTGGACCACGCGCGGCTCGCTGTCCGGCGGCGTGGACTTCTACTACTCGACCGATCCGCAACGCGCCACGAACAGCTGGGTGAAGATCAACACGGAACCGTTCACCGCCATCGCCCACAATCAGCCCAGCACCTATCTCTGGACGGTGGCCGACGTGAAAACGGATACCGTCTGGTTCCGCATCCAGGACGCCAACTACACGCGCATGTTCTCCGCCGACGCGCCCGGCCCCTACGACGACCTCGGCATGTTCGAGGTCAAGTACTACCAGATCCTGTGGAACGTGCGCGACGCCGCCACCTCGAACCATCTGGGCAAGCTCAGCGTCAGCGACAGCTCCGGCTGGTCGCAGTCGGGCATGATCTCGCCCATCCTGCGCGAATACCCCTACGGCGTCTGGGACACGGTCTGGATGCGCGAATTCTTCGCCGACAAAGTCGTCTTCCAGTGGCCCTCCCGCCCTTCGCGCGAAATAGACGTGTACATGCAGAAATCGGAAATCGAACCCGATTTCCGGGTCATGGCCAACTTCGCCTACAATACGGTGGCGCGCAGCTTCAACATCCAGTCGTGGGTCGAACGCGGCGGCCAGATCATGGGCACGCCCGACCGCAACACGATCCGCGTCTACGACACCGCCGGCGCGCTGGTCGCCACGCTGACCACCACCGAATCGCTCGACGGCGTCTTCCGCCAGGTCTGGGACGTGGCCGCCACCGAAGCCGAGCTCGGCCGCACGTTCACCGCCAGCGACGTCTTCTTCGCCCGTGTCGAAATCGCCTATTCCGGCGTCACGTACTCCTCGGGCCTTACGTTCATGCTGCGTCAGGCGGCCAGCGACGAGATCGAGACGGTCATTGACGCCATCGGCGATTCCACCCGGCTCATGCTCGACAGCGTCGAAGGCGTGGCCACCAACGTTATCGCCATGCGCGGCGCGCTCGACCAGTTCCGCGCCGAAACAGGCGCCGGCCTGACCAACGTGCTCGAATCCGTGGCCGACGCACGTGCCGACATCCTGCAGGCAACCGATACCAACCGCGTACTGCTGACCGAAGCCCTGACCGGCATCCACGGCCTCGCCGGCGACGTGAGCGTGATTCTGCCCCACGTCACGAACCTGACCACGCGCGTCGAAGGGATCGAAGACGATACCGTCAGCGGCCTGGCCCGCATCCTGACCCGGCCCACCACCTTGGCCCTCGGCTCGACGAACACGATCCTCTACAAGTCGCGGCCCGGTTACGGCAACGCCGTGACCCTGTCCGTCACTCCCGGCGGCGTCAGCCTGCCCATGACCGAAGTCGTGCCCGGCATCTACCAGCGCGCCGATCTTATCGCCAACTGGGGGGTCGGCTTCTATGTCATCACCTGCACCGACGCGCGCGCCACCGACAGCATCATCGTCAACGTGACCGATGCCGATCCCGACCAAAACCACACGCTGCTGACCGGCGTGAGCGATACGCTCGATGTCATGGAAGGCGAGCTGGCCGACATCCGGGCCATGGTCGAAGTCCTCGAAACCGCTGGCGACATGACCGGCATCATGGATGCCATCGGCGACGTGCGGCAGGCCGTCGAGACCCTCGACACCACCGGCGAGCCGGTGGACCTGACCGCCCTGACCCGCATCGAGCAGCAACTCGGCACGCTGGCCGACAGCGACGCCGACACCACCCTGCTGCAGCGCATGGATTCGCTTGCCACCCGGCTCGACGGCGTGGGGGGGGCCGCCGACGCCGCCGCCAAACGCGCCCAGGCCGCACGCGGCGAAGCGGGCACGGCCGCCACCACCGCACAGCAGGTGCGCGCCGAACTCGAACGCGGCAATTTGACAGGCGTAAAAACCATGCTCGCGCAATTGGAAACCCATATGCTCGAAGCGAACCGGCATATCGAAGCCATCCAAAAAGACGTACCCGTCGCCGACTACTACTCTTCCATGACGCGCATGGCCGCCACCATCCGCACCATGGCCGAAAGCCGCGGATTCCATAACTGGCTGCAAATGGAAGAGCTGCCGCCGGAAACCCTCGAAAAAGGCGCCGACCGCGAAACCATCGGAATCCTCAACCGGACCATGGACGAAATGCGTGGCGAACTGCGCCTCGTCCAGCGGCTCATGGACGAGCTCGTCAACGAACCCATCGTCGAAGCCGTCCTGCTGAGCGTGGAATGAGCCGTTTGCTTTCATTCTGGCGCGGACGCCATGACGCCGATTCGTTCGAGGCCTGCGTGGCGCCGCACATGGAACGGCTGTGGCGTTTGGCCTTGCGGCTCCAGGGCCGTCCGGCCGATGCCGAGGACTTGGTTCAGGAAACGCTGGCCCGCGCCTGGCGGCATCGCGCGGACGTGCTGGCGCTCGATGCGCCCGGTCCCTGGCTGGCCCGAGTCTTGACCCGCATGCACGTGGACCGCTGGCGCCGGCGCAACGCGCTGGATGCCGCCGAATCCCTGCCCGACCCGGACCGCGCCGTTATCGAGGCCGATACGAAAGAAACCTCTTCGCTGGCAACCGTTTCCGCGGAAGAGGTCCTTGCCGCCGTGCGCGCCTTGCCGGACCGCTGGCGGCTGCCCGTTCTCCTGCACGATGCCGAAGGCTATTCGCTCGAGGAGATCGGGCGCATGCTGGGCATTCCGGTCGGAACGCTGAAGTCGCGCCTGCACCGGGCCCGGTCGGCGGTAAGAAAATCGTTCGGCGATGGAACCTGAGCGGACGATTCCGCGTGTATAGCCTGTGAAAGGAAGAACCATGGATTGCCTGTCGGTACAACAGGATTTGGATGCCCTGCGCGAGGGGCGCTCAAGCGACGGACAGGCCGACCGTTTGCGCGCGCATTTGGCCGGTTGCGACGCGTGCCGGGCCTTTGCCGCCGATGTCGCGCTTCTGCGCGAGCGGCTGATGGCGGAACCGGTTCCCGCCGTTCCGGCATCCCTGCGCCGCCGGCTTCGCGAACCGGCGGCGCCCGCTTCCGTTTCCCTGTGGTCGCGTCGCCGCGTGTTGCCATGTGCGGCGGCGCTGGCGCTGGCGCTGGGGTTGGCGTTTGTCCTGAGCCGTTGGCGCGCGCCGTCGGACGCGCCGTTTGTCGAGCATACCGTGACGCTGGCGGTGGAGTCGGCGGGCGATCTGCCGGGCGTGACGCTGCGACTGATCCTGCCGCCGGGCGCCGAAGTGGCGGGCCATCCCGGCAGGGCCGAAATCGAGTGGCAGGACGATCTGGTCGCCGGCGTGAACCGGTTGCGCATTCCGCTGCGCCTGCGCGAAGGGACGGACGGCGTGCTGGTGGCGCGGATCGAACGCCAGAACAAGGTGCGCGAATTGAACGTGCTCTTGCCGGACAGGCGAGGATAATTCATCAACCCTACACGGGGCTGAACGCCCCGGAAAGAAGGAGGACATCATGAACACTGCGATGCGAGTGGCGGGTCTGCTGGTTGTGCCGTGCCTGTTGGCCGTGCCGGCCCTGGCCCAGGAGAACGATGGCGACCTGGAAGACGTAACGCTGCGCGTACTGGACGACGGCGAGGGCGAGGCGGATGTCGCGCGGGAAATTCGCCTGCCGGAAATGGCGTCCGACCAGGCCCGCGAAAGCGCGGCCTTCGGCCTGGCCACGGCCAATCGCGCCCGCCTGAGGGGCAAAGGCGATACCGACGCCGACAAGGCGGACGATGCCGATCCGAAGGACGAGGAAGCGGACAAGGAAGACGAGGACGAAGGCGAGAAGGATGAGAAAGAGCCGCTAGCCTTGCCCGCTGAAGCTTCCGATCAGGCGCGCGAGAGCGCGGCCGCCGGTTTGGCCACGGCCAACGAGGCGCGGGAACGCGGCCGTGAATTCGGTCAGGAACGGGCCGCCGAAGCGCGCGAAGCCGCCATGGAACGGCGCGACGAGGCGCGCGCAGCCGGCCGTGCGCGTGGCGAAGCCGCCCGTGAATCGGCGCGCGAACGCGGTGCGCCCCGGAAATAGAGGCTTCCGGTATTGAAAGCGCGTTGCGTTATAAAGGCCCTATTTCTGGTCTTGTCCGCTGCTGCCTATGTCCATGGCGCGGACACTGGCGCGGTGGCGTATGCGGAGGGCGTGCGGGCGGCGCGGCGCGGCGACGATCTCGCCGCGCTGCGCGCGTTCGACATGGCGGCGGAGGCCGGGCTGGACACGGCCCGTCTTCAGTACAATCGCGGCGTGACGCTGTTGCGGCTGGGCCGTCGCGACGAGGCCGAGTCCGCGTTGCGCCGCGCGACCGCCGATCCCGCCCTGGCGGCCCTGGCGCACTGGCATTTGGGGCGCATCGCGCGGGACGCCCGGCGCTGGCCGGAAGCGCGGCGCCGGTTCCGGCTGGCGGCGGCCGGCGCAAGCTCCGATCCGTTGCGCATCCTCGCCGAAAGGGCGGAAGCCGCCCTGCCGCCGCCGCCCGACCGTTCCCTGTTCCTCGAGCTGGCGACCGGCTACGATAGCGCGGCCGGATTCCGGGACGAGGATTTGGCGACCGGCGCGCGCACGGGCGATCTCTTCGCGAGCCTGTGGATGTCCGGCGAAGGAATGCTGCTCGGAAACAGGCAGTCCGGGCTGCGCCTGTTCGGAGCCGGCGCGCTGACACTTTTCGCGCGCGAGTCGGACGCCAACCTGGCGCTGCTCGAAGCGGGCGCGGGCCTTTGCCATCCGCCGGCCGGCTGGCGAACGGACACGGGCCTTCGCCTGCAGCATGTCCGGGCGGGCGCGCACAGCCTGGAAACCGCCGCGGAAATCCGCGCCGCAGGCAGCCGCCGCCTGTTCCCGGACGAGCCGGCCTCGACAACCCGTCTCCACCTGCGCGGCCGTGTCTGTCGCATCGAGGGCGGCGCCCGCTACGGGCATCTGGACGGGTTCCGGCACGACGCGCGCGTCCGCGTTTCGGGTCGACATGGAACCGGACGCTGGACGGCGGACATCCAGGGCGAGTTCAATGATCGCGCCGACCGCAAAACCGAAGACAGTTTCGCCAGTGCCTCGCCCGTTCGTTGCCAGATTGCCGCCGGCTACCGGGCGCATGCGACCCCTTCCCTGACGGCGGAAGGAAACGCTTCCTGGCGCGTCAGCCTGTTTCGCGGACGGGACACGCTGGAGGACGGCAGCCACCGCGCCCGCCGCGACCGGCGTTTGGCATTGTCCGGCGCCATGCGCTACCGCAACAACGCATGGCCCTGGATCCCGTTCCTGCGCATGGACTGGAACGACAACTCGTCCAATATCCCTGTCCATGCCTACGATCGGTTCCGGCTTGCCCTCGGCGCCGACCGCGCATGGTAGAAAAAACGCTTCTAATCTCCGCCGCGCCGTGCTAGTTTATCCGGTTATGACATGGAAGACGCACCATTCCGCCGGGCGGCCGCCGGCGCGCGGGCTGGCGGCCGCTTGCCTGGCGCTGCTGCTGGTTGGCGCGGGCTCGGTTTTCGCCGGGCGCGTGACGCTGAAGATCACGGTGGCGAATCCGCTCGATGCGCCGCAAACGAAGGATGTGCGCGCGAATCTGCCGCCGGGCGTGGAGCCGGACGACGTGCTCGAGGCGGACGGGCTCGAGGTGCGCTACGATGTCGAGCAGGATCTGCACTACGTGTTCCGGTCGGTCGAGCTGGCGCCCAAGTCGCGCGCCGATTTCCGGGTGACGCTGCGCGACGTATGGACGATCCCCGACGAGACGCTGGCTCGTCTGCGCGCGCAGGCGACGGCGCTGGGCGCTTTGCTGGCCGATACGGACTATGCCGATACTGCGGCGGCCTTGCGCGACGGCATCCTCGAAACGATGGACACGGTCGAAACCGAGCAGCGCACGCATGCGCTCTCGGCCGGGGCGCGGGCGGTGGACCATGTGCGCGCGCGTCAGGTGAACGATGTGCGCCTGCGCGATGTGCGCCATCGGCTGGCCCGGCTCGAAAACCTGGCCCTGGCCAGCGGGCGCGATCCCGGCGCGCTGCTCGGCGAGGACCCGCGCGCGCCCGCGCCCGACCGAACCGCCGATGGCGAGCCGGCCGGCGAAGCGCTGTTCCGCGTGACCGTGCGCAATCCCTCGCCCGTCCATGCGCGCCGCCTCGATGTGCGCCACCCGTTGCCGTCCGAAATCAGGCCAGGCGACGTGCTGGACGCGGACGGACTGGCGACTGCCAGCGAGGGCGGCATCGTCCACCTGGCGCTGGACGGGCTCGAGCTGGCCCCCGGCGAAGCCCGCACCTTCAACGTGCGCATCCGCGACCGCTGGAACGTGAACCGGCCGCGCCTCGTCCGGCTTCAGGCGAAGGCGACCGACTTGCGCGAACGCGTGGCCGGCCTCGGCGCCTTCGACTCGGTTCTCGCTCTGCTCGACGAAGCCCGCGCCGAGCTCGAGGCCATCGAGCAGGCGTCGGCTCCCGATACGCTGAACGAGCGCTACGTGGCTTTCTTCCGCGCCGAACGCGAACGGCTCGATGCCGTCGAACGGCGCCTGCACCGGGTCGAAGCCGCGCTGCGGCCCGTCCAGCCTTCGCCCCGGCTCGGCTTCGAGGCCACGCCGCCCGACGTCAAGACCACGTGGCGAATCATCTGGATTATTCTTGGCTTTCTCGGCACAATCAGCCTACTGTTCTTCGTCCGCTGGTACGGACGGAGCAAAGCCGAAAAACTGGACGAAAGAGATTGAGGCGGGCTGCGCCCGCCACCCAATTGTTTTGCAACTACGAAAGGCGCGAAACACGCGAAATTTTTCATGTATTCGCCTTTCGCGCTTTTCGCGTGTTTCGTAGTTTCATCTTCAGTAAAAAACACACGCGAAAACGTGTGTCTTCTTGAAAAAGGCGCTTATGGCGTTCAAAATCAATTTGCTGCAGATTAAAGAGCACGGCACCATCGCCGAAATCAAGGAAGATGTCGTGCGCGTGACCGGGCTGACCAACTGCATGAACGGGCAACTGGTGCAGCTGGGCAAAGGCGCGCGCGGGGTGATTGTCGGATTCGACCCCGACTATGTGCTCGTGCTCGCCGTCGAACAGTCGGGCTCGATCAAGCCGGGCGACATGGCGCAGTCGGCCATCGAGGATTTCCGGGTTCCGGTCGGCGCCGGTTTCATCGGCCGCCAAGTGAATGCGCTCGCGCAGCCAGTGGATCATGCCGGCCCGATCCGGGAAGACGGGCGCCGCGCGATTTTCGGCGCCGCGCCTTCCGTGCTCGAACGGATTCCGCTCACCGAAGCTTTGGTGACCGGCGCCAAGATCGTGGATATGCTCAAGCCGGTCGGCAAAGGCCAGCGCATGCTGATCATCGGCGACCGCATGACCGGCAAGACGACGATCGGCGTGGACGCGATTCTGGCCCAGAAAGGCCGCAATGTCACGTGCATCTACTGTTGCATCGGCAAATCCGAATCGGCGCTGAACAAGGTGGCGGAAACCTTTCGCGCGCACGGAGCATGGGACTATTCGATCATTGTGGCGGCGCTCGCCTCCGATCCCATGGGGCAGCAGTATTTGTGTCCCTATGTCGCCGCCTGTCTCGGCGAATATTTCATGCACGACCGCGGCGGCGATGTGCTCGTCGTGTTCGACGACCTAACCAAGCACGCCTGGGCCTGGCGCCAGATATCGCTGCTGCTCGAGCGTGCGCCGGGCCGTGACGCCTATCCCGGCGACATCTTCTACAGCCATTCCCAGCTTGTGGAACGGGCCGGCAAACTGTCGCCCTCGCGCGGTGGCGGCTCGATGACGCACCTGCCTATCGTCGAAACCCAGCAGGGCGACTTGGCCGGCTATATCCCTTCCAACATCATCTCCATGACCGACGGTCAAATCTTTCTGAGCGCCCCGCTTTTCGCCGAAGGATTCCGGCCCGCCGTGGACATGGGCCTCAGCGTTTCGCGTATCGGCAACAAGGTGCAATGGTCCGCCATCAAGGGCCAGACCAAAATGCTCCAGCTCGATTTCATCCGCTACAAGGAGCTGGAAAAGCTGACCCGCATCAAGGCCGGCGTTTCCAGCGCCGTCGAGGCGCGCCTGCGCCAGGGCCGTGTGCTCGAAGAACTCCTCAAGCAGCCCGAAAACCGGCCAATCCCCATGGAGGATCAGGCGTTGATCCTCTTCGCGCTTCAGGAAGGATTCCTGAACGACACGGAACCCGCGCAAGTCAAGGCGCGTCTGGAAGGCATGATCCGGCATGTCCGCGCGCAGCGACCGGATCTGATCGAAGAACTGGTTGACCGGCGCGTCATGACCGACGCCATTAAGGAGGGCTTGCATGAGCAGCTTGTCCGCTTCTCCCATTCCGCTGTTTAAGCTGCGAGTGGAAGAAAAAGGGAAAATCAGGGATATCAAGGAAATCATCGCCCGTATCGAAGGCCTGCCCACATGCCTGAACGGCCAGATCGTGGATTTCGGCGACGATGTCCGCGGCATCATCATGGGCTTCGACGAACAAGACGTGCTCGCGCTCGTGCTGGGCGACCGCAACAAGCTGCGACTTGGCAAGAACGTTTCGGGCGTGAGCGAACCGTTCCGCATTCCGGTCGGCGATCGCCTGCTCGGACGCATGATCACCGCCTTGGGCGAACCGTGCGACCAGGCCGGCCCCATCGAAACATCCGACAAGCGGCCGGTTTTCATGGATTCCCCGCCGATCGTTCAGCGGGCCACCGTCTACGAATTCCTGCCCACAGGCACGAAAATCGCCGATACCCTGACCCCGCTCGCCAAAGGCCAGCGCTTGCTGATTCTCGGCGACCGCATGACCGGCAAGACCACCATCGGCGCCGATGCCATCCTGGCGCAGCAGGACCGCAACACCATCTGCCTCTATTGCGCCATCGGCAAGTCCATGTCCGCCCTCGAAAGAATTACCAGCCTTCTGCACGACCGCAACGCGCTCGACTACAGCCTGATTGTCGCCGCTACGGACAACGCGCCCGTCGGCGAGCAGTATCTTGTACCCTATACGGCCGCCTCCGTCGCCGACTGGTTCGCCAGCAAAGGCCGCGACGTGCTCGTTGTCTTCGACGACCTGACCAAGCATGCCTGGGCCTATCGCCAGCTCTCGCTGCTGCTGGAACGACCGCCCGGCCGCGAAGCCTATCCCGGCGACATCTTCTACGTGCAGACCCAGCTCATGGAACGCGCCGGCCGCTTCAATGAACAGCGCGGCGGCGGGTCGCTGACCTTCCTGGGCATCGCCGAAACGCTGCAAGGCGACCTGACCGGCTATATCCCCTCGAACCTCGCATCCATGTGCGACGGTCAGATCACCATGAGCGCCAGCCTGTTCGCCGAAGGCATGCGCCCCGCCGTGGACGTGCTCCTCTCGCTCTCCATCATCGGCGGACGCGCCCAACCGCCTGCGCTCAAGGCGCTCGCGGCCGATATCCGCGCGGATTTCGCCCGCTACAGCGAAGTGGTCAAGCTCAGCAAATTGCAGTCCGGCCTGTCAGGCGAAGCCGAACAGATCGTGCGCCGCGGCCAGGCCATACTAACCGTATTCCAGCAAAACGAACACCAGACCGTCGGCATTGCGGAACTGGCCATTCTGCTCTACGCGCTCCGTCAGGACGCCCTGATCGCGCTCGATGAGACCACCCGAAAGAAGTTCGTGCGCGAAGTCTTCCCGTTCGCGCTCGCACAGTTCCCGGACACGGTCGCCACGATCGAGGAAAAACCGGAATGGAACCCGGATGTCGAACAGAGACTGGCCGCCATCGTCAACGGCATGCTCGAATCGCTCGGCGCCAACGCCAGCGAAGCCCCCGAAGCCGCGGAAGGCGGCGAGGCGGAGGGGGGTGAAGAAGTGTCCGGTAACCAGTAACCGGTAACCAGTGATCAGTGATCAGTGACAGTTGCTTGCCCGCCGTAGTGCTCGGACGAAGGCGGGAGGGCGGAAACCTGAAACCTGAAATCCGAGGGAAATACGAAGCCCAAGAAGAAAAAGCGAGATTAGGGCGCAAGATTAGGGTTCATGACGAAGAGGCGGCAATCCGTGTCACCCTGTCACCGCGTCACCGGGTCATGCTCCGCAGCCGGCAGACTCCGGACCATGGACCATGGACTATGAACCAATGAAAGTGACCATCCTCAACCCGAAACAGGTGCTGTTCGACGGCGAGGCGGCCAGCGTCTTCCTGCCCGGCGATCTGGCCGAATTCGAGTTGCTGGACGGTCACGTGCCGATTGTCAGTCTGCTGCGTCCGGGCAAGGTGGTGCTCGATTGGGAGACCGCCGTGCCTGTCCAGCGCGGCATGGTCAAATTCGACAAGAACGAATGCATGATTCTGGTAGAAGAATAGCATGGAAAATTTCATAATCTTTCTGGTCATGTTCATTACGATCATCGGGCCGTCGGCCGTGATCGCCGCGATCGGCTACGCCAGCATTCGGGCGCTGGGCCGCAACCCGTCCGCCGCCCCGAAAATATTGCAGGCCATGATCGTGGCGCTCGTGTTCTCCATGAGCATTGCCGTCATTGCGCTGCTCATCCTCTTCCAGCTCTTCGGACGGGGCTGAGGGAGGAATGGCGCTTCGTTAACAACGTTTTAGGACAAGCGACAAGCTATGGGACCGCGCCATAAATGACGAATGACGAAAGACCCAAGCACGAACGAAATCCTAAATCCGAAGTCCATAAGTCTTTGGTCGAAGAGGATCGGTTGTCAATGAACAGTGACCCCCTAATCTTTTGCCCGAAGGAACAAAGAACGATGAACTCGCCCGCAGGGCGCGAACAAACAAACGGAGAAGAAGCGTTATGACGAGTGAAATTGCGGGAGTGGTGGCGCCGATCACGGCGGTGCATGTCGGCGCATTGGCCATTGCGATTGCGGGCATCAAGCGGCTGCTGGCGCGCGACGCCAGCCGGGCTGTGGCCACGGTACGGCAGGTGGAAACGGAAGTCCGTCTCAAGGAGACGGGCGTCATGCGTCGGATCGAGGAGCAAGAGGGCGCCTTCGCCCGCAAGAAAGCGGAGATCGAAGAGGAGCTGGCTCGACAACGGCGCGAAGCGGAAAAGGAAATCGCGCAGATGCGCGACCGGCTGATCGGCGAAGCGCGCGAGGAAAGCAAGCGCATTCTGGACCAAGCCCGCCAGAACGAGGAAAAGATGCGACGCCAGGCGATGCTGGAAGCCGAAGAACAGGCTGTGGAGCTTGGCGGCCGCATCTTCCAGATGGTCTTCAGCGAAACCGTGGATGCCGCGCTCAACGAACGGTTCGTCGGCGAACTGCTCGACGCGCTGGACGAGATGGACGCCACCAATATCACTGTGGACGCCGATGTCGCCGACATTCGCACTCCGCACCCGCTGCCGGAGGAGCAGAAAACTCGCCTGCGCCAGATGCTGCGCGACAAGTTCGGCTTGGAAGCCGACATTCGCGAAACCATCGAAAAGGAGCTGATCGGCGGCCTGGCTTTCAAGCTTGGCAGCCTCGAAATTGACGGCAGCCTGCTGAACCGCTTCCGCGAAGCCATGGCCGAAGTCAAGAAGGCCTGACGCATGCAACTGAACGAAATTCGCAAGGAGCTGAAGTTCAACGGCGAGCTGTTGAACCTGATCGAAACGCTCAAGAACATCGCCGCCTCCCAGTATCATATCATGGAGAAGGAAAAGGAGCGGTTCGAGACGTTCATGGACGCCTTCGCCGGCTTCTTCCGTGTGGTCAACCTGGTGACGGTGGACGATCCGCTGGTACGGCCCATGTCCGATACGCTTGGCATTGTCGTGGTCACGTCCGATTCCGGATTCATGGGCGGGCTGAACCAAGGCATCCTGCGCCGCGCGCGCGAACTGCAGGGCGATCGTCCGAACGACAAGACAGCGCTGATCGTGATCGGCGACAAGGGCGCC
>SLKS01000283.1 GCA_007134465.1 Kiritimatiellia bacterium
CCGAGCCGGACGGGGTTCGGTTCGCTCAACCATCATGCGCTCGGTTCGGTTGGCGCATGGCTGTACCGGGGCGTTGCCGGAATCCGCTATGACGAGAGCAAACCGGGCTTCGCGCACATCAATTTCGAACCCATGACCGACGCCCGTCTGGCGTGGGCAAAGGCAAGCCTCAAAACCCGGCGCGGCATTGTCAGGTCCGAATGGCGCCGGGAAGACGGCCGAACCGTCTATGCCTTTGCCAAGCCGCCGGGATGTACGGCCAGCGTCAGGCTTGACGGGGAATGCTTGGAGATGAAGGACGGAGACGAACTCGTCGTGACGCGATAAGGCTCAAACCTGAAGCAGACCCAGGCGCGTGCTGTCGCCTTGGCCTGCGGCGAAGAGCAGGCGCTGGCCGTCCGGGGTCATGACCGGGTGCGGGTGGGCGGCCTGTCCCAAAGCGCGCGCCCAGTCGGAACCGTGCCGCCCCAGCACAACGATGCGCGGCCGCCCGTTCGCGCCGGCGTCTTCGTATTCGAGCAGGCAGAGAAGATCGCGCGAAACGAGTCCGTCGGTGACGATCGCTTCCTGTTGCGTGTGCGCGCAGACGTGTCCGTAATGGAAGCAGGGGAAAACATGTTCCCACAGAACCGTTCCGTTCAGGTCGCAGGCGCCGACATATTGCGGGGTGTCGTCCATGGTGTCGCCCGGCGTTTCCGGCGTCGGACAGGCGCGCCCGTGGTAATAAATGCGAGAACCGTCCGCGTTGAAGTTGGTGTGGATTTGAAAGCGCCAGTCATTGTTCGGCTGCAACGGGCGCAGTTCGGACGTGCGCAGATTGAGCAGCCAGGCGCGGGGCGAAGCGCGGAAATCTCCGTAGATCGAGAAGCCGGGCGGCCGGTCTCGGTCGATCAGGAGCCAATCGTCGTTGGCGGGACAAACCTGAGTGTGACGTCCGAATCCGGCCGAGTCCTCCCAGACTCTTTCTCGCGCGCCGTCCCGTATGCGGATGCGTTCGTAAATCGTTGGCGCACTTGCGCCGACCGAGGATGTGTCCCTCGGTATGCGGTTGATCAGGATGTCGGCGCCGTCCAGGCTCCAGCAGGGACAGCCCCATTCCATGCCGGCGCCGGCGTTGTCAATCAGCACGCGAGTTTCCTTTGTTTGCGCATGAATCAGAAGCAAAGCCGTCTTTTCGCGAACGGCGGCGATCCAGTTGGTTGTTTCGTGCAAGGCGAAGAAGCCGTGAAACAACGGCGCGCCGTTGGCGGAAGTTCCGCGCAACAACGGCGTAAGCTCGCCTGTTGCCACGTCGGCCAGTACGAGCGCGCATTCGTTCCGCCGTTGCATTTCGAAAAGCGTTGTTCGGTTGTCCGCCGAAAAGGCGCCGCGCCGGTGATAGGGTGGCCCCCGATGCCGTCCGGGCCGGGTGGTGAGATAAAGAACGGGGCGACCGGTCGCGGTGTCCGCTCCTGTTTCGGATTCGTTCCAGGCATGGTCGGGAATGGTCATGGATTTCGGTTGCGCCTCTTGCTTAAGGCGAGCTTCGCTCGCATACCCGCGCTCGACAGCGAATTGCGTGGGATAGACGAACAAAACGCGCGAAAAGCGTTTGTTTGTAGAAAAAGGTTGCCATCCTTGTTCACTAGTTCATGCCGCTTGCGTGCCGTTTCGTCAAGCCCAGATGCGGTTCGGTTGATGTTCGATGGTTGACAGCCGGGCGCGTTTCGGGCATTAGTAGTGATTTGAGCCGAACTGTTGAAGCCCGGAAAGATTAAAAAGGAGAGACCCGTGAAAACCGTCCTGCGTTGGAATCCCGGCCGTACGCCGACCGAACTGCGAACCCTGCTGCGCACCTTGGCGGAAGCCTATCCGCTGGCCGAAGGGGCCGGGCCGGGGCTTGCCGTGCGTTTCGAAGCGGCGGCGGAGCCCGGCGTCTGCGAAATTCTGCGCGAGGGCGGCGGCGCGACGGTCCGCTACGGAACTTCCGCCCAGGCGGGCCGCGCGGTCGGCGCGTTGCTGGCCGGGCTGGCGAATTCGCGCGCGCCCGTTCGCGAAACGACCCCGTTCACGACGCTGGGCATCATGCTCGATTGCTCGCGCAACGCCGTCATGACCCCGGCCCATGTGCGCGTCTGGCTGCGGCGCCTGGCGCTGCTGGGCTACAATCAGGTCATGCTCTACACCGAAGACACCTACCAACTGCCCGGTGAGCCGTATTTCGGCATCCGACGCGGGGCGTATTCCCGGGCGGAGCTGCGGGACATCGTCGCCTATGCGGCCCGGCTGAACATCGAAATCGTGCCATGCATTCAGACGTTGGGCCATCTCGAGAAAATTCTCCGCCACAAGGCCTACCGCGCCGTGAAGGACACGCCGTCGGTTTTGCTCGTGGGCGAGAAGAAGACCTATGCTCTGATCGAAAAGATGATTCGTTTCTGGAAAGACGTTTGCCGGACCGACCGCATCCATATCGGCATGGACGAGACCCACGATCTCGGCCGGGGCCGCTATCTCGACCGGTTCGGATACCGGCCCGGTTTCGACCTGTTCAACGAGCATCTCGCCCGGGTGGTCAAGCTTTGTCGCTCCGCCGGGTTCCGACCCATGATCTGGTCCGACATGTATTTCCGGCTCGGCTGCGAAAGCGGGCTGTACTACGACCCGGCCACGGTTATCCCCGACAAGGTCGCGCGCGCGATCCCCGCGCAAGCCGAACTGGTGTACTGGGACTACTACCATCGCGACAAGGCATTCTATCTCGACTGGATCGAGCGGCATCGCGCGCTGGGCAAGGAGCCGCTGATGGCTTCTGGCATCTGGACCTGGAACCGCTACTGGTACGACCATCGTACGACGGTCGCCACGGCCGGCCCCTGTATCGAGGCGTGCGCGGAGGCCAAGGTTCGCGAGCTGATCTTTACGCAATGGGGCGACAACGGCGCCTATTGCGATCACGATTCCGCCTTCGCGGGCATGGCCTATTGCGCCGACAAGGCCTACGGCCATGTCCGTCCCGATGTCAAAGCCCTGCAGCCGCGCTTCAAGGCCGTCTGCGGCGGCGACTACACCGCGCACTTGCGCGCGGCCGAGCTGCATGGCGGCGCCGTTTCCGGCTTTCAGCCGGACATGTGGGACGATCCTCTGTTCGAGACGAGATTCCGCGCGTTCGCCAAGGACAATCCCGCGCGCATGGCGCGCCATGCCGCCGCCTTCGACAAACTGGCCAGGGAATTGACCGGTCATGTACGGGACCGGGCTGCTGGCGACATGAAATTCGCCGCCGCCACGGCGCGCGCCTTTGCCGACCGCTACGCGCTGATCGCGCAACTGCTGGCGGCCTACAAGCGCAAGGACCGGGCGGCGCTGAAAAAAGCGGCCGCCGGCATCCCGCGCGCGCGGCGCAGCGTACGCGCCATGGCCCGGGCTTTCCGCGCCATGTGGCTGCATCACAACAAGCCCGAGGGACTGGAAACCATCCAGGCCCGCTTCGGCATGCTCGACGCGCGCTATGCGGAAATGGCCCTGCGCCTTTCGGAATGCCTGTCCGGCGCCCGCCCGGGCGTCGCGGAATGGGAAGGGAAATGCCTGCCCTGAAAGAGAGGGCGGGGGGGAAAGTGATCGGTGAACAGTAACCAGTGATCAGTGTCCAGTGATCGGTGTCGCGTGTCGGGTGTCGCGTGTCGGGTGTCACCCGCCAGCCGCATAGGTCGCATGCGGCACATTTTCTTGCCCGATGTCAAGCGTCGGAGACCGGTTCAGTCTTTCTCTGCGTCTTGCGGGTTGGAATTTCGCGGGCATGCAAGCGCGTGCGGATGCCGCTGTACATGCGGGCGAGCGTTTCCCGGTCTTCCTTCCTCTTCAGTTCGGCCATGCCGCGCCGAAAGAAGGCGTTGGCTCGCTCGGGATCCTCGATGTTGACGATCGCGATGTCTAACATCTCGGCCCTTCCGGGTATTGCGTGGGATACATTGCTGTCTGCGTATGGCCTGCATCCGTTGCCGGGCAAGTCTTTTGCGGTTTAGGCCTCGAACGTGTGGCGTTTTCGTGGCGGCCCGACGGGCGGCCATACGGCAGCGCTCGCTGCGTTATGCGGGGATGTCGCATACCAAGAGTATAGCGACATCCCCGCAAGCCTTGCGATCG
>SLKS01000141.1 GCA_007134465.1 Kiritimatiellia bacterium
CGCGCCTTCGGATTCCGGAGCAGGCGTTTCCTGTTCGCCACAAGAAATAATAGCAAACACCAGTACAACAACGAATCGGCAAATCCGATCCAATGCGTCCGGCTCCGAATATCCCACGGGAAAGGCGACCAGACGAAATAGGCCAGACGCACCGGTGCGTTCCAAACCAGATCGCCTGCGTCCTCCGGCACCGTCCATTCGGGATAGGCCGCTGTGTCCACCGTTCTGGTCTCGGTTGCACGGAGTATACGGTCCATATTCAGCAAGCCGCTTGCCCCTCGCCCCATCTTCGGGATAGCCACTCCGCCCAGCAGGATAACAGCCAAGGCGGCAACAGCCGAGGCCGCTATGGCCGCCGACAGCAACGGTATGCGCCGGTTGCGGAGCGATCCGGAACAGTGCCATAAGCAATGACGCAACAGAAAAAGGAAGAAAACGAGAATCGGCATAAGCATGGCGCCATGATAGAAGACGCCGATTCCCCAGCAAATCAAGGCCGCGACAGCACGGCCAAGTCGGTTCGGGTCGGACCGCCAGCGCACGGCCCAGTACAGTCCGGCTGTCAAACACAAAACAAAATATGATTCGCGCAATGTGAACACGGAAAACAGTACAACGGCGGGGAACAGGGCGACGCACCAGGCCGTCTTGCGTCCGGCCCGCTTGCCCTGCAATTCTCGGCCCAGCAGCCAGGCGCAGAAGACGGATAACGTTCCGGCCAGTACGCTAAGTGCCTGGGCCATGAGCGAGCTTCTTCCCAGCGCCCCGTACAGCACGGCCAGCTTGACACAGTAGAAGAAGCTGTCCGGTCCGCGAAAATGGCCCAAGGCGGCAACCGCTCCGTCCTGCCCCCACGCCCAGGCTAACGCTTCGAACCTAACGGCATCGGAATCGCCGCCGGGCAAAGGAAACACATAGGCATGCGTAACCGCGGCCAGAAAGCGCACGAAAAAGGCGACCCATAAAGCCTGGGCCACCCCGGGATGCCGCCGGGCCAGCCCATGGGTAACAACGGCCGCCAACAAGAAGAACCAGAGTCCGAGCAACGTGTTCACAATCCATCAACGCTTTCTTTGTATCCCGAAAAAAAACTGTTCAACAATGCAATGATAAAGGCGGCACGGCGCAAATGAACGGCCTTCGGCCGAGATTTCTCGCTACGCTCGAAATGACAACACTGTTCACGTCATTCATGCATTGCTGCTTCAGGCAAACCAGAGGTCGTCACGTTGCGACATTTGCTGCTTCCCCCATTCCTTCGCGCTCTTCATGTTCTTCATGGTGAAACCCGGCCTTCTCCGTGCCGCCGTGCGCTTCGTGGTTGGTTACTCTTCTTTGCCGAAGCATTGCCGGAACGGGCGCTATAGTTCGCGATGAATGTTGCCGGTGTTTGAATGTTCGCCCGTTTGCGATAACGCGCCGGAAAATGCGACGTGTTCCCTGTGACGAGTGGAACGGCGGCCGTCAAGGCCACTTCGAGAAACGGAGCGTCATCGGTGTCGGGCATATCCGCTATTTGCGCGGTGGAGACAACATAGTGCGCATTGTGCTCCAGGAAGACGAGAATGTCGAGAACATCGCAGGCATGAAAGTAGACGCCGAATTTCTTGCGGTTGAGAACCTCCGAGTATTCGGCCAGTATCCGATCGTCCACGACGAGATCCACCAACCCTTCGCGGACGAGGTCCATAATACGCCCCGGGGCGCCCTTGGCGTTGATCATGCCGGAAACCAGCACATTGGTGTCAAGCACAATGCGTGTCATGATGCGCATGGCTTTCTGGAAGCCGCAACCTCCCGCCCGATCTCGGCGGCGGAAATCGGCTGCGCCCGGTTGCGGGCGCGGGCGCGCGAGACGGCGGCGGAAAACATGGCTCGGCGGACTTCGCGCAAGGCGTTTTCGGCGCCCTCTGCGTCCACGCCAACCATGATGGCAAACGGACGCCCGTCCTTTGTGATGAAAACCTCGCGTTCCCGAGCGAGAATATCCCGCAACTCACGGGGACGCTTCAAATCCTGAACCGCCAATGATGTCATAACAATATCCTTTCAATATGCCAAAAAGTATTGCATCGGCCATGATAACGCAAGGTTTAAATTCCGTGGTTGCCAGAGCATTTCCAGGAAACCATGGTCAAAACCCTCTCGCGATCGGGATGTCCGCGAATTGGGCTCGAACGGCGCGGCCCAGCAGAACGAACGCCGGCAACAATGCCGGCAGCGTTCGGAAAGAGAACAACAGATGCTGGCTGATGGCCAGCGCGGCCAGACCGACAATGTACAAAAGCCACAGGCGGCCGGCATAGACCTTGCCGCGAACAAGCCGGACAAGCCCGAAAACGGCAAGAAGAGCGGCTACGGCGACGGGAACCATGCCATACTCGAACAGGACATCCACATACGTATTGTGCGCATGCGCCCAATACCAGGTCCCCGTCCAGTCGCGCGTTCTGTTTGCCCGGTGAAACGGCGCCCAGGCGCCTGCGCCCGCTCCTCGCCAAAAATAGTTGGCCCGCACATGGGTCAACGCTCGGGCCCAGGTTTCGCCCCGCACGAAATCTACGCGCTTAAGTATCTCCACAAGCCTAGAGGTCGGAACAACCGACGCCAGTTTCAACGGAATCGTCTCGGGCTCGCGAGAAATCTTCCCGCCATCGCGGCTCGACGAAGACGTCATGTCGCGCAACGGCTCCACCCGATACAGCCGCCGAATATGCCGGCGCAAACGCGAATCTGAATCGCCGATTCCCGAGCGCATTAGCCACAGCCCGCTCACGGCCAGGCACACGGCCAGAACAAACCCGGCCCGCGCGCGCATGGCCAAAGGCCAGTGTAGGGGTGAATGGCTCTGGCGTATCGGGCGGAATAAAAGAGATGATGAAGCAACGGCTGCCGTTGAATCAGCGCAAGTGTCGGGTGTCGGGTGTCGGGTGTCGGGCGTCATTGACTTCAGATTTGCGTCCTCCGGCTTTTGGATAGCCTTCCCGCGCCGCCAAAACCGCAGCCGGAACAGCGTCGCCAGCATGACCATGGCCAGCATGGCTACGACCATCGCACGTTGCCGAATCCAGAGCACGGGCACGAACAGCCCGAGCAGGCCCAGCGTCCAGCCGTATCGTTTCGCCCGCAAGGGCCGACACAGCCAGGGCAGACCGAACACCAGCGTATGCGCCAGATAATGCACGTTCGTGCCCGCGCCCTGAAACAAATGTCCTCTATGGACTGCCACATTCGTCGTGCCGAGAAACCTGTGCGGCTCGTGCCAGGGAATCAGGGCGGCGGCGAACCCGGCCAGCAGCGCCATGACGGCGGCATAGGCGAACGCATAGGCGACGCGCGGAGTCGAAAACCACGCTCCGCGCAGAACCAGCAGCGCGGCCAGCGCGGCAATCAGAGAGCGGTCGAAAGTCTGCCGAAACGAAAACATCCCCCAGACCGCTTCCGGATGGAAGAACTGCCAGGCGATGATCCGTTTCGGCTGCTCGAAGATGCCGCGCAGCCGTTCCATGAAATCCAGCGGCCAGGACAAGAGAAACACCGCCGAGACGATGCCGATCAGTATCAGCCATTCGCGCCGGTTCAGCCGTTCATCACGCAGCATGCGCAACAGGAAACAGCAGGCCATGACCATCTGCGCCCAGGCCCAGGGCCGATGAATCTCGCACAGGAACGCGGGCAAGGTCATGAGCAGAAACGGCAGACAGGACGCCTTGCGCAAGACGAAGACGCCGCCGCACATCCAGAGAACGGCGACGATTTGCAGCAGGCTCGACGAAAACGGCAGCAGCATCTGGCCGAGAACCAGCAGCGCGGTCCAACCGCCGAATACAATCCAGTCGGTCTGTCGAGTTCGCAGTTTCATGCCTCTCCCCATTCGCGTCTATTCGCGTGATTAGCGGGCCATCTTTTTCATTCTTTCCCCGCGAATCACGCGAATAAACGCGAATAAGGTTCACGTCCCCATTCGCGGAAATTGGCGTGATTGGCGGGCGATCCTTCTTTGGAGTTCACAACAAGCCGTCGCCGGGGACATAGTCGGGGACGAGCGCGGCCAGCAGGGCGCGAATCGCCTTGGCGTCCCGCTCCTCGGCGGCCCTTTCCAGCCGCTCGATTCCCTTGTTCAGTGAACGCATGGCAGGCGGCGCATCCTGGCGCAAGCGCGAGATCTTCGCATGAGCCGTTTTTGCGACGGTTTCGTTCGGGGTCCACAGCTCTTCGCGCATCTTTTCGCCGGGCCGCAACCCGACAATCTCGACGGCGACATCGCGATCTGGCTCCTTGCCGGCCAGACGAATCAGGTCGCACGCCATATCGTAAATCCGTACCGGCTTGCCCATGTCCAGCACGAAAATGTCGGAGCCGCTCCCCAGAGTGCAAGCCTGCAGAATAAGCTGCGCGGCTTCCGGTATGGTCATGAAATAGCGCACGATGTCCCGGTGCGTGACCGTTACCGGCCCGCCGCGCCGAATTTGCTCGTGAAAAAGCGGCAGCACCGAACCGGACGATCCGATCACATTCCCGAACCGTACGGCCATGAACTTGACGGCGCCCGGCTTCTGGGCAAGGATCAGCATTTCGGCCAGCCGCTTGCTGGCGCCCATGACGTTGGTCGGCGCCACGGCCTTGTCGGACGAGACCAGCACGAACCGCTCGATTCCGGCCGTCACCGCCTCTTCCATGGCCACGCGCGTTCCGATCACATTGTTCAAAATCGCTTCGGCCGGACATTGCTCGAGAAGCGGGACATGCTTGTAGGCGGCGGCATGGAACACGACGGCGGGCCGATAGCGTTCGAACACGTGACGCAGCAGTCGCCGGTCTTGCACCCGACCGAGCACGGCATCGTATTTTTCGAACCTTCTCCTATGCAAAAACTCCATCTCGATGCCGTACAAGTTGGCTTCGCAGGCGTCCATCAGGATCAGGCGGCGCGGCGCGTAGCGCAAGATCTGCCGACACAGTTCGGAACCGATCGACCCGCCGGCGCCGGTCACCAGGCAGACGCGATCGTTCAGCGCGCGTGCGATTTCGCCGGCATCGAGATTGACCGGATCGCGCCCGAGCAAATCCTGGAAGTCCACCTCGCGCAAGGCCTGCACCGTCACGCGTCCGTCCACCAGCTCGCCGATGCCCGGCAGGATGCGAAACGGGATGTTCGCCTTTTCGCACAACTCGACGATGCGCCGAATCTGTTCGCCGGTCGCGGCGGAAATGGCGATCAGCGCCTCGTCCGCCCCTGTCTTGGCGATGGCGGTTTCCAGGCGGGCGATCGGGCCGGTGATCGGCACGCCGTGCAGGGTACGCCCGATCTTGCGGGGATCGTCGTCGAGCACGCGCACAATCTCGTGCGTGGCCGCCTTGCGCAGTTGCATGTCCTGCACCAGCGCCGCGCCGGCCGACCCTGCCCCGATCACCAGCGCCTTCTTGCGCGCGCCCGCGTCGGCCCAGAAGCGGAAGCCGGGCCGGAAGAGACGGCCCGTTTCGCGTCGAGCCCAGTACAGGCGGATGGACACGCGCAAGCCGGCGGCCAGCAGGAACCCGAGAATGCTGTCCAATACGAATACGGAGCGCGGATACTGCGCGAACCGGTCCCAGAAGGTCAGGACGGTCACGATCGCCGCCAGGCTTGCGGCAGAGGCCTGCGCCAGCCGAACCGTCTCGCGCAATCCCGTGAAACGCCACATCCCGAGATAGCCGCCGAACAGCAGCTGAACGCACAGCTTGATCGGAACGATCCACGGCAGAATCTGTTGGAACTGACGGAGATAGAAGCGGGAGGGTCGCCCGTCGAAGCGAAACAGATAGGCCAGGTACAGGGCCAGCGCGAACAGTAAGGCGTCGGCCAGAGCCATCGCATAGAAATGCGGATTGCGCAACTGCAGCCACTGTCCTTTCCATCGGTTCACATTCGTTCTCCGCTCTTCCTCGGCCGCGCGGCATCCACGAAAAGCACAAGCCCAACGGTCAGCGCGAAGGAAAGAACCAGCGCCACTGCCAGTTTCCCGATGGAAACAGCATCGGCGCTTGCGCGCGGCGTTTCCAGTCGCAAGGCAACCTGCGGATCGGCCAGGAGCGCGTCCCTATAGGCGCGAGCGGATGGCGACAATTCCCGTTCGATTTCGCCCTCGGAAACCAGCCCGGCATGAACCTCGGTCAGCAACGCCCGCCGCGCCTCTTCGGCAGCGGCGTCCATGCGCAACTTGCGCAAATGGAGATCCTCGTCCGTGCCGCTTCCGGCCACGCGGTTCTCGACCGCGTCCAGCACGGTTCGGGCCATGACCGCGTTGAGGCGCGCCTGGCGTATCTCCTCGTTCAATTGTCGTTCGGCGAAGGCGAAGTGAAACGGTCGCGCAACTTCACGATAGACGGTCGGCCACAGGTCAAGCGCGGCGCGAATCTCCTCGGGCGAACGGCCCGTGACCGTCACGCGCAAGGCGGTATCGGCCAGGCCGCGCGCCAAGTTGGCATCCACGCGCACGGCGCCACGCCGCGTTTCGGCTTCGTCGGCAGACAACCCGCGCATGCCCTTCTCGAGGCGCTCCAGAAAAATCGGCGAGGCAGCCAGATTCTCGTGCGCGCGATGGCCCGTCTGCGTCTCGAAAAAAATCGGATAATCCTGAATGAACAGCAGCGCCTCCGCCTGATGCCGCTCGACCCGGCCCGCCAGCCAGAACGACAGCGTGAACAGCGCCGGGATCAGCACGATCAGCCAAAGCCGCCGCCGCACCGCAGCCGCGCATTCGGCAAACGACAGTTCGATTTCCTTGCCTATTCCTGGTTGTTCCATCTAGTAGATCCTTGCCTATCGCTTTTGCGACGGTCGGGTTTCGAACACAACCCTTGCCGGACAAGCCACGAAAGACATTGTCCGAACTGTTCGTGCACCTCCTCGGAATCCGGCAGGCGAGCTTGATCTATGGTGCGGGCGACATCGTCCCGGACAAGTCCCGAACGGGCCACAACAAAAGCAAGGTCGTCCAGATCCGTCGGATCGTAACGCATCATTTTGCTCAACATCAAATCGGAGTTGCTCGTCGGACCAACTCCCATCCGTGCGCGTTCGCATGGCCTTTTCGCATCACGGGCCAAGCCAATCGCTGCAAATGCGCAACAGGGGAACGCAGATGTCTGCCCGCCGGTATCTTGTCGGCAATCTGCGCCCACACGGCATGAGCGGGCTCCACTTTCAGCGCCTGGCGCGCCAGCTCGGCCAGTACGACATCCGCGCGTTCGCGGCGAGCCAGCAACAGGAGCCGTTTCACATTGACTGCCCCAAAAATCAGATCCATTCGTCAATAATTTCATCCAAACCTTGCAAACGGTAACGTTTGCAGGCATCACTGACTTCCTTGAGGTCAGCATCGGGATTCCGCTTGAGTAATTCCAGAATATCCGCCTTGGACTTCAGTCCGCCAGCATAGAGCTTCAGCGCAATTAACTGTGGCAAGGGAATGATCCTTAACGCGCTTCCTGGGCACAAAGCAACGGGGGAAGCACTTAATGAATCTTCGATCACAGCGGGAAAACGACCGGCAAAACTTATGATCTGCAATAAACCAAACAAGCCCTTTACATCTATCACGCCTCCAAGCGGATCCTGGCTGTCCGGCTCTCGCAATTCAACATGGAAACCTGCTTGCGTAAGAGACGATGCAATTTCGCGAAGTTTTTCGACGTTAGCATTTACACCTAAATCCATGTCGTACGTAAGCCTGACATAATGATGCGCGGCCAATGCAACACCGCCAATGACGACAGCATCAACCCGATGCCGTGCCAGAACCTCCATAACTTGTCCGGCAACATGAAGCAGTTCATCGGTCTTCTTCATCAGCGATGCATCCTCTTAGTCAAATCCATCCAGGAAAAACGATCCGCCATCCCAAGCGCTTCCTGCACCCGTTCTTTTATTGACATGCTGTGCAATCGTCGCAGTTCATCGGCAAACGATTCCTGCACACAGCGACTTTTACGCATCATGGGGAACACAGATGGCACATCCCGGCTTCCGGCATTCGCACTAAACTTTCCCGTCATCCCCTCTCTCCTCTGGCAACCACCAGTTCCTCGTTGGCAAACGCATCGGGCGGCGGCGGCACAAAATCCTCGCCGCATGTTCCCGCATGCTACTCGCTATCCAGGATGCGGCGAATCATCACCGTCAGATTCCCGACCGTGAACCCGAACCGTTCGGCCAGCGCCTTGTAGGGGCCGGACAGCCCGAACCGGTCCAGGCACAGATACGCGCCGTCCGGTCCGGCATAGCGTTCCCAGCCCATGGAAACGCCGGCTTCCACCACAATACGGCGTCGGCAGGCGGCGGGCAGCACGCTCTCGCGATACTCGGCCGACTGCCGCTCGAACAGCTCCCAGGACGGCATGCTCACCACGCGAATGTTGCCTGACACCGCCATGATCTTGGCCGCCTCGAGCGCCAGCTCCGTTTCCGAGCCCGACGCCAGCAGCAGCAAATCGGGAGCGCCCGCTCCGCTCTGCCACAAGGTGTAGGCGCCTTTTTCAACGTTGGCGGCCGCCGGATAGACGGTGCGATCCAGAACCGGAATGTCGTGCCGGGTCAAGGCCAAGACTGTGGGGCCGGTCTTGTTCTTGAGCGCGGCAATCCAGGCGGCGGCGGTTTCTGTGGGATCGGCCGGACGGATCACGGTCATGCCGGGTATACAGCGCAAGCTGGCCAGATGTTCGACAGGCTCGTGCGTGGGCCCGTCCTCGCCCACATAGAAGCTGTCGTGCGTGAACACGTAAATCACCGGCAGATTCATGATCGCCGCCAGCCGTACCGAGGGACGGCAGTAGTCGAGAAACACGAAGAACGTGGCCCCGTACACGCGGAATCCGCCGTGCAGCGCCATACCGTTCATGACGGCGGCCATGCCATGCTCGCGCACGCCGAAATGGAAGTTGCGGCCATCGAACGAGCCCGGGCCCACGGAACCGAGTCCGTCCAGAAACGTCTTGGTGCTCGGCGCCAGATCGGCCGACCCGCCCACGAGCTGCGGCAGGGCCTTGGCCAGGCCCTGCATGACCTTGCCCGAGGCCGACCGCGTGGCTACGGCCTTGTCGACCGGAAACTCCGGCAAAAATTCGCTCAGATTCTCGGGCAGGACATCGTCCCGATGCGTCCGCCACAAGGCGGCCTTGTCGGGATGCGCGGCCTCGTAGGCTTTGAACATGCGCGTCCACTTCGACGCCTGCCGTTTCCAGCGTTTGCGCTGGCTCGCAAACAGCTCGCGCACGGCCTCCGGCACATGGAACGGCCGATCTTCCGGCAAGCCCAAATTCCGTTTCGACGCCAGCACCTCCTCTTCGCCGAGCGGCGCGCCATGCGAGTCGGCCGAGCCTTCCTTGTTCGGGCTGCCCTTGCCGATGCGCGACCGGCACACAATCAGCGTGGGCCGGTTCTTCTCGCGTTTGGCCTTGCGGAGCGCCTTGTTCACGGACTCGACATCGTGCGCGTCCGTTTCGATCACGCTCCAGTTGTAGCCCTGGAACCGTTTCTTCACCTTGTCGCTGTATGCCAGTTCCGTCGCGCCCTCGATCGTGATGCTGTTGTCGTCGTACAGCACGATCAGCTTGTTGAGCCCGAGATGGCCGGCCAGCGAGAAAGCCTCGTGACTGAGCCCTTCCATCATGTCGCCGTCCCCGGCCAAAACATAGGTGTAATGATCCACGACGGGATATCCGTCGGCGTTGAACCGGGCGGCCAGCATGCGTTCGGCCAGCGCCATGCCCACCCCGTTGCCGCAACCCTGGCCGAGCGGACCTGTTGTGGTTTCCACGCCCGGCGTATGCCCGTTTTCGGGATGGCCCGGCGTACGGCTGTCCAGTTGGCGGAAGGCCGCCAGCTCCTCGACTGGCAGATCGTAACCGGCAAGATGAAGCAGGCTGTAGAGCAGCATCGAGCCATGACCGGCCGACAGGACGAACCGGTCCCGGTCCGGCCAGGCGGGGTCGGCCGGATTATGCCTCAGATGGTTCAAAAACAGGACGGCGGCCACGTCCGCCATGCCCATCGGCATGCCTGGATGCCCAGACTTGGCCTTCTGTACGCCGTCCATCGCCAGTCCGCGTATTGTGTTGGCCGTCAAACGAATGTCTTCCGCAGATATCTTGCCCATATGTCCTCCCTGTTCCGTTGTCTTTCGCAAAAACAGCCGCATATTTGGCACAGATACGCTCGAAACGCAACGACTTTCTGTCCGCACTCTGTATGTAGAGACAGCCAAGTCCCCGGTGCAATATAGCGCCCGTCGTTGGCGCTGCTATCTTCGTGACGCATTCTTTATTCTGCTTGTCTCCCAAATCCAGACCGACTACCTTGTTCATGCGAATCTCCTTTCGGTGACTGCGCGCTATTGTGACTATATCGCAATCCGAAGGAGATTCGCCTTCTCATACTGTCTTCGTCGTGAATGAACTGCCGAACCCAGGCTTTTTAGGTCAAGGTGAAAAAACTCTCGTCGGGAGATCGGAACCATGCTGAGTTTGCGCGTAGCCTATGTTTTCGGTACGGCCGAGATCATTGGCGGGGGCGAGATCAGCCTGCTTGATCTGCTCGGCGAAATCCGTTGCCATGGCGTCGAACCGGTCGCGATCGTTCCCGGCCCCGGCGAAGTCGCGGACCGGCTGAACAGGATGGGGATCGAAATGCGCACGGCTGCCGCGCCCCGTATTCGGCCCTGGACAGGCGTTTCCGTCTGGCGCGCCTGCGTGGGCATGAAGCGGCTTTTGGTTCGTATCGCTCCGGACGTTGTCCATGTCAACGGCGCGCGCGCGATGCTTTACGCCGGCGTTGCCGCGCGCGCCGCGCGCCTGCCGAGCCTGTGGCATGTGCGGGTGCTGGAACGCGATCCGTTTCTCGATCGCATCCGCGCGCGACTGGCCTCGGCCATCGTGGCGAATTCCGTCGCCGCTGCGGCTTCCTTGAAGCCATTCATGCCGGGCAGACAAGAGGCGGCCGTCGTCCATAACGGAGTGGACCTGGCGCGGATTCGCGCGACGCCGCGAACCGATATCCGCAAGGAGTTCGGTCTTTCGGACGCGCCCATCCTCCTGTATGCAGGTCGGCTAAGCCGGGAAAAAGGAGCAGAAGAGCTGATCGGAGCCTGCGCCGTTTTGCGGGAGCGCAACATTCCTTTCTCCTGCGTAATTGTCGGCAGCGCGCTGCCGGAAGACCGCGCGTATGAAACCGAACTTCGAGACAAAACGGCGGCCTCGGGACTGCAGGATCGGGTCGTCTTTGCCGGCTGGCGCGACGACGCCGTTTCCCTGATGAAAGGCGCGGACGTGTTCGTGCTGCCGTCGCGCCGGGAAGCGTTCGGCCGGGTCATAGTCGAAGCTTGGGCAAGCGGATTGCCGGTGATTGCCGCCGATGCCGACGGCCCCCGCGAACTGATCGAACCTCATGCCGACGGCCTCCTGACGCCAACGGGAAACAGCGAAGCGCTGGCGCAAACGTTGGCAGAAACGCTGACGGCCCCGGCTTTGCGTGCCGCTCTGATTGACGGCGGACAGAAGAAAGCAAAACAATTCAGTCTGTCGCGCCATGCGAAAAGCATCCGCGCCCTGTACGACAGGCTTTCCCCCTAGTTCCGGAACAAGCGAAGTTTTCGTCGCGAGAGTGCGCAAACGACTGCTCGGAAACCACAGCGTCTGTTCGCCTGCGGGTCATCCTGTCACCGGGTCACCGAGTCGGGAAGCCGCTCCGCAAGCGAGGACCCGATGACAGGGTGACCCGATGACCCGCAGGCAGGGAGCGTGCGCTCCACGCCGTGCCGCCCGCCGCGATCGCCATTCTCCTGCCGATGCATGCCGATGCGCGGCACGAGCAGGATCAGGCCGGCCATCATCCAAAGCGGCTCGGCGATACGAATGATGATGAAACTGTTCGCGGCTAGGGCATGGCCGAGCATGGCGACAATGCCGCAAAACAGGCCCAAGCCGGTGCCGCGAAAGAAGGGATCGTCCGTATCCCGCACGGCGCGCCGCACCTCCGCCAGCAAGCGCCCCATCAGGAACAGAAATGCGGCCAGCCCCGCCACGCCCGTCTCCGCCAGCAGGCGGAAGAACTGGCCGTCAATGAAATGGGTCCCGGTCGCGCCATGCCCGAGCAGCGGGCGCTCGATCCAGCGTTCGACAGCGCGGCGATACGACACAATGCGCGCCGAGGCGGACGGATCCAAGTCCACGCCGGCGATACTCTCTTGGTATTGCCGGCCGGGCTCGAAAGTGGAAACCACGCGCTGGGCGGCCGGCGCCGGCGCCAGCGGCAAGCCAAGCGCCAGAGCGGCGGCCAGCGCGGCCATCGTCCCCCCCACAAGCAGGCGGTGACGGCCGACAACCAGAAAGGCGGCCAGCCCGAACAGCAAGGCCAAATACGAAGCGCGCGACAGCGTGAACAGCAGCGGCGGCATCGCGTATCCGGCGAGCAAGAGATAAGGAAGCGCCGCGCGCAAGGACGTCTGCCGCATCGCCACGCCCAACGCCACGCAGGTCATGAGGACGATGTAGCCGCCGAACGTGTTCGGCTCGCGATCGAACGGCGCCACCACGCGCATACCGGTTCCGATCTGCACATAGCCATAGCTCAGCGCCATGAAAAACGCCACGAACATGGCCAGCAGAATGCCGCGAATCGTTTTGCGGTCGCGCACATGCGCGAGGATCATGTAGAACAAAAAGAAATACTCGAACAGCTTCAGGTTGTGAAAGAAACCGGTAGGCGGCCGCACGCGATCGGCCAGCACGCCAAGCAGCGTGGAAAGCACAGAAACCGCCATGAACAGCGCCATCGGAGCGTTCACGCCGGTTTGCATGATGCCGAACTGGCGCCGGCGGTAGGCGGTGCGCAGTATCCAGCCGATGCCGACGGCGAGCAGAAGAAGGTCTTCGAGCCGGACGGCCACGACCGCGCCCTCGCCTGCCGTGCGCCCGGTTTCGAGACCGGTCCCGATTTCGGGACTGAACAGCATCGCGAAAACGATGATGTACAAAGCATCCGTGCCGCGCACGAACGAAGCGGCCAAGGCAAGACCGAACGCCGCCAAGCCGGCCGCCACCGGAATGTCGTCCAGTCCGGCCAGCCGCGTGGCCGCCAGGATACCGAGCAGCACGGCGATGAAAAGAAAAGCGGGCCTGCGCATGCGCTATTCCGGGCGCCCGTAGTACGCCCTGTAATGAAAGGATTCGGATTGATCCACCCAATAGGAACGCAAATCGTTCAGTACAATCCCCAGCACGCGCGCGCCGGCGTTCTGAATCGAGATGATGGCGCGCCGCGTCATTTCGCGGCCCGGTACGCCTTGCTGGTATACCAGCGCGACCCGTTCGGCCTTTTCCGCCAGAATGATGCTGTCGGGAACCGGGATGACCGGGGGCGCGTCAATCAAGGTCATGTCGTAGGACTCGCTCCACTCCTTCAGCAAGGAGGCGAGTATCGGCTGGGCCAGCAGCTCGGCCGGCTGCGCCACGCGCGTTCCGCACGTCAGAAAGAACAGATTGTCCATGCCCGGCGCGGTGGCCAGCCCCCGGTTCGCTTCGCTGCCCAAAGCGACGTCGGCATGGTCCTTGACGGCGTCGCGCCAAGCCAGATCGCCCAGCAGAACATCGGCCAGGCCACGGTCGCGCTTCAAGCCGAACGTGCGGTACATCTGCGGTCGCCGCATGTTGGCCCCCACCAGCAACGTTCGCATGCCTGCCTGCGCAAAGGCCAAAGCCAAATTGGCGATCGAGGTGGTCTTGCCTTCCTCGGGGCTGGCGCTGGTCACCATGAGCAAATGGCGTTCCTCGCGGCTCATGGCCATGCGCACGTTCGTTTGCAGCGTGCGGTAGGCTTCCGCGGCAGGCGAACGCGGCACGAACGGCAGAATCAGGCGGGAGCGCCCGGAACCGCGCTCGTCGCGCCCGGCGCCCTTGTCCGTCTTGTACGCCGCTGTCAACACGCGCCGCAACAGGCGAAGCGAACGCAGCGGAAGCATGCGCCGCCAGTGCATGCGCAACGCCGAATGACGATCGCCGATCGGCAGCAGAGGATCGTCGGGCGAAAAATGGGGGATCACGCCCAGAACCGGCAATCGGAAGATGTCTTCGACTTCGCGAATCGTGCGCACGGAGGTGTCGAGATGATCGGCAACGAACGCCAAGGCCACGCCGATCATGAGCCCGAGCAGGCCGCCCGCAACGGTTTGGCGCCAGCGCCCGGTTCCGACCGGCACGCCGGGCAGCGCCGGCTCGATCACATGCACCGTTTCGCTTTTGCGATCGGCGGCGATGCGGGCCTCCTCGATTTTTAAGGCGAAAAACCCGGCTTTGTCGTCCATGAGCCGCCGATACCGCTCGTATTCGGCCACCTGCATCCGGCGCTCGAATTCGGTCTCGAGCTTTTCGCTCAGCAACGACTCGATGCGCGCGATGCGATTGCTGGCCGCCACAATCTCCGGATACTGCTCGGTGAAGTTGCCGCTCAGGCGCAAATCCTGAATCTGCATGTTCAGTTCGGCCAGACGCGCGCGTAACGGCGCCAGCTCGTCCTCGATATCTCCGCCGACCAGCCCCGGCCCGAGATTGGCCAGCATCTCGGATTCCTTGCGGCGCAATCCCTCGATCAGCGCGCCATAGGATATCTCGATGGCCGCGAGCGCATCCAACGCGTTTTTGCGCAATGCCAGGTCGTGTTGCTCGATAAACGCATCCACAACCGCCTGGCAACGCAGCCGGGCGTCTTCGGGCGACGAGGCCGTAACCGACACTTCCACGATATCGCTGCGTTCCAGCCGCTGCGCGGAAACGGAATTGCGGAGATCGCGAATGGCGTCGGGCTCGGGCGGAGCGGGCGCGGCCAGCCGCGCCGCCGCGTTGCTGGCCACCATATAGCCCTGAATCTCGAACAGATGGTTGGCGATCGGATCGCCAACGCCCACAACGAACATGTCGAACATGTCCGTGAACGTCGCCTGACGCTGCATCTTGAACCGAGCCCGGCTGCGATACTGCGTCTCGCCCTGCCGCGCCCACCAGTCGGCCGCGAGGACAGCCAGCAGGGTTGTCAG
>SLKS01000226.1 GCA_007134465.1 Kiritimatiellia bacterium
ACAGATTCTGCGGAAGAGCCACATATTTCAAGTCACCGCCTTCGGACGATCGCAGTGCCCAATCCCAGATCAGCGCGAAAAGAGGCATTGACCGAAAGCGCCAAGGCAGGGTAGTCTTAGTGCCTTGTTTCCGCCGTTCTGCCGAAACACCAGTTTCGTTGTGATCCCGGCCTGGAGTCGGCGGTCCCCGCCGTTTTTCCTAACGGTCGGGGAATAAACAAGAAAAATCAACCGGCCCGTATTGGTGGGTCGGAACCAGATGCCAGAGGACGGAAATCGAATGTCAGTTTCTGAATTTCCGACTTCTGACATCTGTCCTCTGGGTTGCGGCGTCAGCCCGCCTTGTACCTTTATGGGCGGCAACTGAACAATAGATGGTTTGCTTTTTGAGCATCGAACATCGAACATTCAACATTGAACATCGAAACGGGGAATCTTTGAGACGACGAGGAGAACCATGGGATACGACTACGATCTTATTGTGATTGGACTGGGGCCGGCCGGCATGGCGGTTGCCGTCATGGGTTCGGAAATGGGCCTCAAGGTGCGCGCCATCGAAAAGAACAAGATCGGCGGCGAATGCATGAACGTCGGTTGCATCCCCAGCAAGGCGCTGTTGCGCATGGCGCAACTCCGATATGGCGTCGCGCGCGCGCCAGCCATGGCGCTAGGCGAAACGTCGGCCCCGGCCGTGGGCGACGTGTTCGGCAAGATTCAGTCGTTTATCGACCATATCAATGCGACCAAGACGCGAAAAATGTTCGACAAGGTCCATCTGACCATCGGCGAGGGCGCCGCCGAGTTCGTGGATGGGCATACCGTGGCTGTGGACGGACAGCGGTTCAGCGCCAAAACCCTCTTCGTGTGTACCGGCTCGCGTCCTGCCGTGCCGCCAATCCCCGGCATTGCCGATGTCGCTGTGCTCACCAACGAGAATGTTTTTGCGCAGAAGGACATCCCTGAAAGCCTGACGATTGTTGGCGGCGGGGCGATCGGTTGCGAGATGGCGCAGGCCTTTGCGCGGCTGGGAACGCGATCGGTTTCCGTCGTTCACATGGATCCGCATTTGCTGCCGTTTGGCGATGCCGAAGCCGGCGCTCTGCTTGAAGCAGCCTTCAAGCGCGAGGGCATAGCCGTGTACAATGGCCGGAAGATCGCGCGGATCGAAAAGGATGGCGACTTAATTGCGCTTGCGACCGACCGCGACGAGCGGATTGTTTCGCAACGCCTGTTGCTGGCTGCCGGCCGTCAATGGGATCTTGCAGGATTAAAGCTTGAAAACGCGGGCGTGAAATACGGGCCGCGCGGCATTGGCGTCAATGCACGGCTCCAGACGTCGAACGCATCGATCTACGCGCCGGGCGATGTCAACGGGCATGCGTTGTTTTCGCATGCCGGCATGCATCAGGGCATGCTGGCGCTGATGAATGCCATGATGCCCGGTCCGTTCGGGTTCAACTTCAAAAAATATGTCGTGCCCTGGACCGTGTTTACCGATCCCCAGATTTCCGCTGTCGGCCAAACCGAACAGCAGCTCCGCGCGCGCGGCCGCCGTTTCGAAACGGTGGTCAGTCGCTATGGCGATTATGGCGCCGCCATAGCCGAAGGCATCGGCGAAGGCTGGGTCAAGGCGTATATTCATCCCGTCACCGGCCGCATTTACGGCGCGAACATTGCGGGCGAAGGGTCGGGCGAGATGATTGGCGAATGGGCGCTGGCCATTCAGAAGAACATTCGTATCTGGGACATCATGTTTTTGCAGCACTCTTTCCCCACCATGTCGTTTTTGACCAAGCGCGTGGCGGAAACCTGGATGATGAACCGGATGCCCGGCCTGCAAGGCGTGTGCCGCCGCCTGTTCGGCAGCGTCGCCGGTCGCGACCGGAACTCTAGCTAGGCTTTCACCATGATTGGAATAGCGACAACGATGGATACGCAAGCGAAGTTGGCGACGCTGTCTGCCGACGGGCAGTTCGATTTGGCTTGCGCCTGCGGAACGAGCGCGGACGATCGGCGGCGGCGGGCGCCCGAAAGGGACCGCTGGATCTACCCGGTCACGCTGCCGAACGGCGGCCGTTCGGTCCTGTTCAAGACGCTGATTACCAACGCGTGCGCAAACGACTGCCGTTACTGTCCGTTGCGTGCTCGCAACGATACGCGCCGCTGCACGCTGACGGCGGAAGAAACGGTCGCGTCTTTTCTGAACTATTGGCGTGCCGGCCGGGTGTTCGGCTTGTTCTTGAGCGGAGGGGTGCTCGGCACGCCGGATCGCACCATGCAGCGGCTGAACGACGTGGCGCGCATTTTGAGACGGCGCGAGGGGTTTCGCGGCTATATCCATCTCAAGATCATTCCCGGAGCCTCCGACGCGGCCGTGCGCGAGGCGGTGTCGCTGTCCAGCGCCGTGTCGATCAATATCGAAACGGCTGGCGAAAAGCATTTCCGGACCTTGTCGTCGCGCAAGAACTACTTGGACGACGTGATTCGGCCCATGCGGCTGATCAGTCGGTTGACCTCGCCCGGCACGCGCTACAGCCGGGTCAGGCAGACCACGCAGTTCGTGGTGGGCGCTTCGGACGAGACGGATCGCGAGCTGGTTAAATACATGGGCGGCCTGTACGACCGGCTGGGACTGAGCCGGGTGTATTTCAGCGCGTACCAGAAGGGCGCGGGCGATCCCGGCTTGCCCGGGGAGCGGCCCGAAGTGAGCGGAGCCGATTTGCTGCTGCGCGAGCATCGGCTCTATCAGACCGATTGGCTTATTCGTCGGTACGGATTTCGTGCGGACGAAATTCCGTTCGACGAGACCGGCCACTTGGCGACAGATGCCGATCCCAAGGAGCATTGGGCGCGCTTGCATCCCGAACGTTTCCCGATCGATATCAATCGGGCCGGCCGCGAGGAGCTTTTACGCGTGCCGGGATTGGGCCCGGTTGTTGTGAAACGTATCCTGAAGTTACGAGGCGAAACGGGCCGGCTTCGCCGGTTCGAGGACATCGGGCGTTTCGGCAAACGTTTGAGCAAGGCGGCGGATTACGTGGTGTTCGGGTAAGGATAGGCGACTGATATGAAAGCGTGCGCTGCAACGGTACGGGTTGTCGATTTGTTTTGCGGGATTGGCGGCTTTCGCTATGCCGCGGAGTCGGTCGCGACAGCGGCGGGCGTCCGGGCGCGCTGCGTGTTGTCGAGCGATATCGATGCGGACTGCCGCAAGGCCTACGAAGCCAATTTCGGCGAAACGCCGACGGGCGACATCTGCGCGATCCCCGCCGCGGCGGTTCCGGCCCACGACCTTCTGCTGGCGGGCTTTCCCTGTCAGCCCTTCAGCATTATCGGGCGGCGGCAAGGGTTCGAGGATGCGCGCGGCACGCTGTTTTTCGAGATCGCGCGTATTGCGCAGGCGAAGCGGCCGCGCGCGATTGTGCTGGAAAACGTCAAGCTGCTGGTCGGTCGCGACCGGGGCCGGACCTTGACCCGCATCCTGGACGTGTTGCGCGATTTGGGGTACCGGGTCGAGTGGCGGGTCCTGAACGCGCTCGATTTCGGGTTGCCGCAAAAACGCGAGCGCGTGTTCATTGTCGGATTGAGACCTGCCGCCGATTTCGAGTGGCCGTCGGGCGGCATTCCGATGACGCCGTTGCGCGCCCTTCTGGAAAAGCGGGTGGCGCGCGAACATTTCGCATCGGACTATATCCGCGCCCGGCGTCTGGCGCGGTTGACTCCGACGAAAGAGCCGACGATTTGGCACGAGAACAAGGCGGGTCATGTGAGCGCGCATCCGTTCGCATGCGCCCTGCGCGCCAACGCGTCCTACAACTATCTGCTGGTCAATGGCGAGCGGCGCCCGACGCCGAGAGAGCTGTTGCGGCTGCAGGGTTTTCCCGACCGTTTCCGGATTGTCTGCACCCCGGCCCAGACCCGCAAGCAAACGGGTAACAGTCTGCCCGTTCCCGTTGCCGCCGCTGTGCTGTCCGGCGTTTTTCAAGCCTGCGGCTGGGGCGGTCGGGGGGCGAAAACGGAGAAGACTGAAGGCTGAGGCGGGCTGTCGCCCGCAACCCAAGTGTGTGGGTATGTGGGTTTGGGAGTATGTGAGTGAGAACATTGCTCGTAA
>SLKS01000262.1 GCA_007134465.1 Kiritimatiellia bacterium
AATTGACGGAAGGGGTTGCGCTAACCGGTCTGGGGTGTCAAGCAGATGTTAGCTTTTCCCCGTTCAGGGGAACGGAAGGGGTTTTTTGTCTCTTGACACCCGCCTTTAATGGATGACCCCCAATATTTCGCAGACGTTTGCGCACTCTCGCGACGAATCCCTCGCTTATTCCAGGACTAATCGTTGCGCAGAACGGGGATGGGCGCGCCTTGGGCGACGAAAGCAGCGGCGGCCGCGCAAACGGCCAGGCCGAGCATGCCCAAGGACAGCGGCCAGGCGGCGAACGTTCCGACGGAAACCGCCGTCTCCGCCGCCTGCAACGCGGGCAGCGTGGCCAGCAGCGCCGAACCGGTCCCCAGCGCCAAGCCGAACCCGAACGCAAGCGCGTGTTCAAGCGTCAACTGGCGAATCAAATCCGAACGCCGGAATCCGATGGCCCGCATCAGAGCGAACTCGGCGCGCCGTTCCAGGGCCGCGCGCAGCAGCAGAACCCCCAATCCGAACACGCCCAATCCTGCGCCGAGCGCGCCGACAGCCATGAACAGGGTCATGTAGGCGTTCTGCACCGCCGTCAGTGCGTTGAGCCGTTCGCGTGTCGTCTGCACAACCAGCCCGCGCTCGCCCAGCCGCTGGCGCAGCAGCTCGGCAACGGCCCGTTCCCGGTCAGGCGGGGTTTCGATCAGAAAATGGCGCGGCAGATTTTCACTTGGGAACAGGGCGCGAAACCGGGACTCCGCCATGATCAGCTCGCTGGCCAGTATGCTGCCGGTGAGCAAGCCGGCCACGCGCAAGCGCACCGGCGCGCCGTCCTCGGCCGTAGCCTCGATCGTTCGGCCCAGCCCGGAGCCGAGCTGCCAGAGCACGCTGTCGGCGTCGCCGAACACGGGGATGGCGCCGTCGTCCGTTTCCTGTTCCAGAACGCGCCATGGATTTTCGCCGGTCAGCCGCGCGGCGAATTCCGCATCGAGCCGCACCCGGAATCCGCCGCGTTCGATCAGGGCGGAACCGGCGCCGGCCAGGCGCGGGTTCAACGCCGCCGCCGGATTCAGGCAACTGGCGTCGTCCCCCGCATTGGAAAGCAGCCCGTACACACGCACGTCGGCAAATGCCGTTTCGTCTTCCGGCTCGAACCCGAGCCGGTCGCGGCCGGCAGCGGTTCCGAAATCGTAGGGAACCGGCAGGCCGGACAGCGCTTGCAAGGCGAACCCGCCTGTTCCGGAATCGAGCCGGCCCGCATCCGCCGCGCTGTAATCTCGCCGGTTCGCCGCGACGGCGACCCACAGGAAACTGGCGGCCGCGAACAAGCCGGCCACGGTCAGCGTCCGGCCGCGATTGGCCGCCAGGCTGCGCACCGCCAGGGCGAACGTTGTCGCCGCTCGGCCCGGTCGGCGAAGCAGACGAATCAGCTCGCCATTGGCGGCGCACAGGCCTGCCGTCAACAACGCCATGCCGGCGGAGAAGAACGCCGCCGTATCGGAAAGAATGCCCGCCGTGGCCATGCCCAGGGCGGCGGCCGCGCCCGCCAGGCAGGCGACAGCCAGCGCGAACCCGCGCCGGGCGCCATGCCGCGGAACTGTCGCGCTCGCATGCTGCCAGCCGGCCAGCAATTCCAGCGCGGTTTTTCGTTTCAGCGCTCGCGCGACGGAAATCATGGCCAGGAATCCGGTCGTCCAGGCCAGCCCCAGCCCTGCCAGAAGCGCGACAATGTCCACGCGCGCGCGGATCGTCACGCCGGCCGTATCGCCAAGCCCGCGCGCGAGCCAGGCGGCATAGCCCAGCGCCAACGGCAGGCTGCCTGCCATGCCGAGAGCGGCCAGTACGGCGCCTTCCATTGCGATCAAACGTCCGACCGCGCCCGGCGCGTATCCGCAGGCCAGCAACAGACCCGTTTGCCGGGCGCGCGCGGCCAAGGCCAGCCGCATCAGCATGGCCGCCAGGCCCAGCCCGGCCGCCAGCACGAACACGCTCATGCCGACGAAGAGCCCTGCCAAATCCTGCGCACCATCCGCGGCGGCCAGCGCCTGCATGCGCACGGGCTCGAATGCGCGGCCCGGCGCCCGTTCCGCCAAACGGACGCGCAGCGCATCCTCGAAACGCGCGGCAAAGGCCGCCGTCTCCTCGCCGTCCGGCACGGGCACGCGCAGCGACGTTATCCAGTCCCGTCCGACCGCGCCTGCCGTCCCCTCCCCTTGCCAGAGGCGGCGCATCGTTTCCAGCCCGACAAACGCTTTGGGCGCGGCGCGCCAGTCGCGCCAATACTCTTCGTCCTCCGTCGTAATTCGGTCGAAATCCACGGGAAACGGCGCATCCCAATCGCCCATGCGCTCGGCTTGCGTCAAGCCTTCGAATTCCGGGACAAGTTCGGGCTCGGCGCCCGGCCCTTCCATGGCGGCGACTCCCCGCACGGTGAAAACGCGCTTCTTTTCGGGCCATGTGCCGTCGCCGGTCACCAGGAAATGCGTCAGGCTCGCGCGGTCGCCCGCTTGCGCGTCCAACAGACGCGCCGCCCACGCATTGAGCACGATATCGCCGTCGGCCAGCGTCTCGGGCAAGCCGTCCCCGACCAGAACCGCCGGCCGTTCCAGTCCGGCCACCATCGCATAGGCCAGCTTGCGGCCGCGTTCCGTTGCCAGCTCGTTCGCCAGATAGACCGACACGCGATCCGCCAACGAACCCGCATCGCGCGCCGCCGCCGACACTGCTTCGATCTGCGCGGCGCTCATTGTCAGCCCCGCACCGGTTACCCGCACATGATCGCCGCGTTCGCCCGGCTTCATCTCCACGCCCCAGTCCGACAAAGCTGCTTGCCGACCGAACGCCTGGCTCAAGACGTCCTTGCCGCTGCCCGCTATCGCGCCATCGGCTTGCGCCAGCAGCGTATTGGCCATGGCGGCGCGTCCGATCCGGTCGGCCAGCCATGTTCGGCACAGAAACACGGTGCGCGGCGCGTCCGGCTCGCGCGCCAGCGAAAAGCCGCCCGCGCCCGTATCGGGCACAATGCGCGCCACCGTCACTCTCATGGCGGCAAGCGTATGGCCACGCTCGCGCCGTCCGAACAGTGAATCGGCCGGAGCCGCCCCGTCCCGGCGCGCCGCGATCAGGAGGGTATCGCCTTCCTGCGCGTTCAGGTCGCGGGCCAGCCGCTCGTTGATGGCCGCAGCCCGCCCGGACAGCTCCAGAGGGGCGTTGTCGAAAAAGGCCGAGAACCCGTCGTCCACGCCCGCCACCGTCGCGCCGGCCACGGTCACGCCGGTATCCGCCTGTCGCAGCGAGCCCGGCAGCAGAATCGCCGCCGCCACGGTTGTCTCCGTCTCGCGCGCCAATTCTTCGGCCAGATTCGCGCGGAAATACTCCGTGCCGGTCAACGCCGTATCGGCGCGGCCCAGCCGCGCCAGCGCCGTTTCCCGCAACGCCGCGCGCGCCGAGGCGCCGGCCAGCAGCGAACCGGTCAGCGCGGCGCCGGCCACCGCCAAGCCGGTCGCCGCCGCCAGCGTCAGCCCTTTCGCATGCCGCATATTGCGCAAGGCCAGATAAAACAGAGTCATGCGCAATGTATACGGCGTATGCGATCGAATCTCAACCTGTATTTTCTTCTTGATTTTTCCAGCGAATCCGATAGGGATTCACAAGGACGCCACATTGCCGTTTTGCGTCGTTCCGTTTCGCCATGTCGGCGCGTGCCGACGGCAACGAAACCGAAACGGCAAACGACACCAAGGAGGAAGTGTCATGATCAAGGCATGGATCGTTGCGGCAGGCATTCTGGCTTCGGCGCTGCTATGGAGCGGATGCGAAGATGTCACGAAAAACGAATGGGAATTCAGAAACGTATCAAGCCATACCGTCACGGTGTCCGCCGACGCCGACAAAGGCCAGACGTGGAACACGTTCATTTTGGCGCGGGATCAGCGGCACAAAATCAAGATAAGAGACTCGAGAATTTATTATCGGTATTCTCCGTCGAATCGCGTGTATTCGACTGACGAAGGAGGGGGAAAAATCACGTTCCGCAACCGCTAAAGACTTTCGATTCGCGTACAGACGCGTTTCGCCACTGAACCATAGAGGAGATGAGGTGCGGGGGTCAGTCCGCCGTCGT
>SLKS01000112.1 GCA_007134465.1 Kiritimatiellia bacterium
CTCCGAATCCGCCCTCGGCAACCGCTATCTGTTCCAGGGCCGCGAATACAGTTGGGCCACCGGCCTCTATTATTTCCGCGCCCGCTGGTATGACCCCATCACCGGCAGGTGGCTCTCAAAGGATCCGATTGGGATAGCTGGCGGTCTCAACCAGTTCGTGGCCTTCGACAACAATCCCGTGATGTTCGTGGATCCATGGGGTAGAAAAGCATTTGTTCGAATCAGTCCTGACGGGAAAAAGATGGAGATAAATATTCCAATTCACTGGGAGAGAGGAAGTCGTGCTAGGCAACAAGAGGTAGCCAGGGCAATCGAAAAAGCTTGGTCAGCCGAAAATGTCCAAGGACGTTATAATGTTGTAACAAAAGTCGTTGCCGGTCATGTGCATGGCTGGGCTACAAATAGAGGGTATATTTATGAAAGCGCGGGACAAAACCGAGTTGAGCATGGGCGAGACCTTTATTTGTACACCAAAGGTTTATGGGAAACAAGGCCTGTTCATCTTGCAGGGCATGAGGCGGGGCATTTGATAGGTTTTCCTGATGTGGAGTACGAAGGCGGCGCTGGATTTAGGCCTGGTTGGGGAAAATTCAAGGGGAATATTATGGCTTATACGGATGCTGCTGACAAGGCGGATTGGCGAAACTACGAATGGATTTACAACCGGGTAAAAAACCTGGAACGCGGAAAATGGCATGAATTCAAGGGCAGACCAGGTAGGATGAACCCATATATGAATGATAAATAGAACGAGGGTAAAACGACCAAGTTGCAGCGCGAACGTAATCGGCTGTGTCAATACATGGAGCAGTACACAATGAAGCAATGCCTTGGTTTATGCCTCTGTACAGGAATGTTTTTTGCCGCAACCAGTTGTCAAAATGCTGCGTTCAAGAAAGATGCGGACATAGACTGGCAAGTCGTTGCCGGGGCTAATCACATTGTGATTGGAAGATTGCACGAGGCATCGAAAGACATATCAGAAGCGTACACGCCCCTTAGAATTGTCGAGATCGAGATAAAGCGTGTTTTGAAAGGGCCTGGCGTGAATGCTCGCTTTGCAAATCTTGTGACGTCTTCGTCTTCAAGAGCGGAAAAGAACGAGACACTGCGCCGTACGTTCTCCGGTCGGGATGTGATTCTTTTTCTACAAGAGTATAATCATCCGTATTTTGGCAGAACCGGCGTCAAAAACACCGATGCGCATCGTCAAGAGTTCGTCATCGCTTACTCGGAGAAGATGGATGGCGTTTTGCCGGTTTCTCAACAGGCTATTGACGAGATTGCCGCCATGATGAAGTTGCATGAAGAAATGTTGACAGATATGGATACGTCCGTTCAATCGGAAGCATTGCTGCCTCGACCGGAAATCGCTGAAATTGTCAACGCACTGACGGACCCGGATCTCGTGGGCTACGCGGTCAACCTGCTTTTTTCATTCGGCCAACACATTGTTCCTGACCTTATCCTGTTGATGGATGACAAAAGGGAAGCGCCGGAAGGATTGATAACAGTGATTCTGCCGGGAAGATCGGACGGTCGAGGGAAAGGCGAGATAAGCAATTTCAAATTTTTGCGTGTGTCGGACATACTTGATGTAATAGTCAACTATCATACAGATATAAACATGATGGTGGGGGCAGATATGTTGGCCATGACTGAACATGCTGTTGCTCAAAGAGCGAAAGCATGGCGTATCTATCTTCAGCATGTGGGATGCGCGCGCTTTCGCAAGAGTTCGGAAGAACCGCTCAGGACATGGGTGGATTCACATGACGCGGGCGAATTTGCTTTCGTGGAAAAACAGCGGGATCATGGACCGAAAAAAGGGCTGGGATGGACTTCCCCGTCCACCGGCATGGAATTTGTATGGGTCGAGGCATTGCAAATGTGGGTGGGCAAGTTCGAAGTCACAAACAGTGAATACAGAAAGATGAATGCCGGTCATAACAGCGGAGAATTTGACAGATACAGCCTCGATGGAGATCGCCAACCCGTCGTAATGGTGGATTATGCCGATGTCATAGCATTTGCGAAATGGCTTAACGATCAAGACAAGCAATACTTGGGCGGGTTGAAATACCGCTTGCCAAGCGAGCAGGAATGGATGACCTATGCGCAATGCGGGGATGGACGCAAATATCCTTGGGGCGACAAATGGCCGCCGATAAGCGGGCAAGCCGGAAATTATTTCGGGGAAGAACACGCGAGATACGGTCCTGTAATCAAAGGATACAATGACGGGTTCATTGTTACAGCGCCTGTGGATCAGCTATGGGCAAATCCCTGGGGATTGCATGGGGTTGGGGGAAATGTTTGGGAGGCGTGCGCGTTGGATGGCACTTGGAAGCCCGATGCATGGCGTAGCGTTTGGCGCGGAGCTTCATGGCGCCAAGGGTTGCCGGAGTATTCTGTGCGTTGCACATCCCGTCATTATCCGCTTTCCCAGATGCGTTTTGACACACATGGTTTTCGTTTAGTATTGTCGTCTCGCAACATTCGAAACCCTTTTTCTCTTGGAGCATCCCAATAACTTCTACGCACACGCGAAGCTATCTGAAGCCATCTGATCCCCAGGGCCCCAAAGCGACATGGCCCCATTGCACGAGAAAACATGGTTGGACAGATTAAAGAGAAGAATGCTTGCCGGAGACCGGTCGACAAGGCTCCCTTAACAGAAGACAGCGTTATGCGGGTGGTGGCGGGCGCATCCCTGATTCATTGACCAACGATGGAGGATGGCGGGAGAATCGTCCTCGTTCTCGGTGAGCGGAGCGAACGGGTCTCGTTCTCGTCCTCGACAAAGCTGACGGAAGAATCGAGGACGAGAACGATAGGTCAGCCAATCGCGGATGCGCCCGGTGGTGGCTTAACTCAATTTTCCACTTGCTTGAAAAACTGAGTTATGGTTCAATAATAAACATAACAAAACATTTTTGCGCTCAGTATGTCACGGATGAAACAACTTCCGAACGATAGGATATGAACCGGTGAAAGTGCGACAAGAACGAATACCGGAAGCGTTGAGCGCGCATGCGGATGGATTGCAGGCATGCATTCAGGCGTTCGACAAAACATTGCCGATCGAGCGCGTTCTGCTTTTCGGGTCCTATGCGCGCGGAGAAAGCACGCCGGACAGCGATGTAGATTTGTGCGTGGTCACGAACGGGAACGAGACGCAACAATCGGCGGCACGCTCACTGCGCCGAGCCATCGGACGCATTCGCAACAAGCCCGCCTTGAGTTTGGTGCCGATATCAACCGACAGACTGGCCGAGAAACGCTACATCCGAGATCCCTTTTTCGAGACCATTATGCGGGAGGGGGTGTGTCTTGCCGAGAAAGACTGACTCCGGGAATCCCCTTGATTGGCTGGCTTACGCCAAAACCGATCTGGATGCCGTCCGGCTACTGGTAAGGGAGCAGGTCGCCTATCCAGTCTGCAAGAGCAAGCTGGCCGAAGCGCTGGAAAAGGGCTTGAAGTCCGACTTGCTAGCGAGAGGATGGCCTTTAGAAAAGACGCACGACTTGCAGAAGCTTAATGACGCGCTGGTTGCCTACGACGAATCCGTTGCCAATCTACTGCAATCGCTTGTAGACGATTTGGCCGAATGCTACATTGAGGAACGGTACCCCGGATTCGATCTTGAAGACCCAGACTGGTCGGCTGCCGCCGATTTGTTAGCACATGTATCGGAATATATCGCGAAATTGGGGGAAAAGCTTTTGTGACCCTTTCGGCTGCCACCAAAACCATTCCCCACTACGCAGCATCGCAGCTTGCAATGTTCGGAGGCTGGAGCAACGCGCTTGAACTATTGATAAAGCATGGCGCGGAAGTCCCCTGCAAGGGGCCGTAAAAACAAAGCTGGATTCTGCCTTCCTATGTTCATTGCCGCATTCGGCTGAAAGGCGATGCGGCAAGGCGCCCGTGGCGTGTTCGCGGTCCGGCTTCGCAGGGAAGCTACGCCGGGACACGTTGGGCGCAGCCCCGCAGAAAACGGGTGGCAAGATTGCTCCGATGGCAAGGCGTCAAGGGTTGTCGCTATACTCTTGGTATGCGACTCCCTTGACAACGCCGCCAGC
>SLKS01000277.1 GCA_007134465.1 Kiritimatiellia bacterium
GAGGCGGGGCGCGCGATTCTCGCATATTGAAATATGGGTGAAATGCGCACCCCGCCTCAAGTGCCGCAGGCGTTGGCGTTGGCGTGCTCGCAGCAGAAAAACTCGCTTATTTTAGGGCTAGTTGCCGCCCGCCGTTTCGCGGTCGTCCCGAGCGAGGGACGTTTCGGGCGATGGATCTGCGTAGACACGGATGTTATCGAGCATGAGATGGCCCGATTCCAGAACGAACAGGACAATCTCGGGCGGCGTGAAAGAGTCCTGATCGCGGATGCCGGAGAAGATTTTATGCAGCATCCGTTCGCCGTTCATGTATTCCTTAACATCGGCCACCCGTGTTCCGTCGGGCGTTTGCGAGCATTCGATTTCCAGACGGGTTGTCCACCATTCCTTTCTTTGGCGGGCCTGAGTCTGCAAGTGTTCTCTTCTCGGATTGCGATACAAAGTTTCGGGCGATTCGTTCAGATTGCAGATGGCTAGAAACGCGTAGTCGGACGGGGCGTGTTGGAAGACGTCGAATTCCATGACAAATCGATCCGGGAAACGCAGCAGCCGCGGATCGACTCTTAGCATGATATGATCGCTTGCCCCCTTGATTTCCAAAGCTTCGGACCTGTTAGGGTCCTGCGTGTCTTTCGTGACGAAAATATGGCGTCCAAAAACATTTTCGAAGCGGGTTTGCCGTGTCGTCGGGTTGAACAAACCCGTCTGCCAAACATGCGGACGCCAGCCTTGCGCGAAGGATTCACGGAATATGACGGGATCCGGCGCTGCGGGCTCGGCATCGAACGGCGTCCATTCATGCAGGACAATGTTGGCTATTTTGACATGGCCCGAGTCGACAGAGAAAAACAGGAACAGCGGTCCATCGAAAATTTCCGGATGCCGAATGGCCGTGTTTCTGTCATGGGTAATTCTGGCGCCGTTCAAGTATTCTGTCAGTTCGGCATTCCATAAACCGTCCTCGCTTTGATACAGGCGAGTTTCGAAGCGTACGCGCCACCATTGCCGGTCGCGCATGGATTGGGAGCGAATGGCGTTCGCGCGCGGATGCGCGTAAAGGGTTTCCACCGCGCCACCGATTTTGAGATAGGCGAGCAGGGAAGGCTTGACGTGAAGGAAATCGAACTCCACGACAAAGCTGTCCGGCAAGCGAATGTTTCGCAATGGCGCATATACTGTGGTGCGGGAGCCGACCGGGCCGTCGGCGCGAATATCCAGCGCATGCGAGCTTGCCGCATGGCCGCGCGTTTCGGACGTAACGCCGACCGACTGGCCCACCGGGTTTCCCGGAAGAACTTGTTCCAAGGTCGGGTCGGAATAAGCGGCTTCCCATATTTCCGGGTTCCAGCGTTCGAAGGTTTCCCGGAACAGAACGCGGCCTTCCACGTTCATGCCCGGCGTATAGGGGCCGCCGGGCAGGCGCCCCTGATCCGCCGTGGCCACCGCGTAATGGCCCGCCTCGATGCGGGCGGTCTTGCCGTCGGAAAGGCGTGTCAGCTCCACGACGCCTTCGGTCACGCGCGCGCGCGTTACATCGCTGTCGGTAGCGACAAGAAAGCGCGTGCCGAGCGCCGTCAGGCGGGCGTGCGCCGTTTCGATGAACCACGCGGGCACGGCCGTTCTCGGTTCAACATGGGCTTCCATGCGGCCGGAGCGCAAAACAATCCGAAGCCCCGGCTCGGCGGCCGCCACGGTCGCGAAAGCGTTGTCGGCGAGCAGAAAGCGATCGGAGACTCCTGTTTGCTCAGTCAATGCGAGCGTTGCCTGGCCGGCGCCCAGGACGCGAACGCCATCTCCCGGGCGGAAACGCATGCCGGTTCGGGCCGCGACCGGGCGGCCGTCGCGGACGAACTGCACGTCGCCCTCCGCCTCGTCGAGAACCAGAACGGTGTGCGCAACTCGCATGTCGGCGCCCGTGCGGTTCGCGATCCAAACGCCGGTTAGAATCAGCAGCGCGGCCGCGGCGGCCAGCGCGGGCAGCATGCGCCAGACGACACGACGGGAACGAAGGCGGTTCCGTTCCGCCAAGGCCGCCGCTTTTGCGCGAGCGGCTTTCTTCGTTCCGACCCGGATCATGTAATGCATGACGGCGGCCTCGCGGGCGGCGGGATCGTTCTCGAGCGCGGCGCTCAGCCGGTCCGCTTCCTCCGCAGACAGGCCATCGCTGTCGCGCTTGATCAGCAAATCGAGCAAATCCATGTCTGTCGGGTTCATACGGCAGTCATTCCCGTTTGTATGCATTCGGACAGGGCGATGCGCACGCGTCGCAAGATCATGCGCACGGTGGCGTCCTTGCGTTGGATCATGGCGGAAATTTGCCGGGTCTTAAGCTCCTGCGCGTAGAACAGGTCGAGAATTTTCCGATGGAGCGGAGCGAGCCGGTTCAGGCAGGCCTTGAGCAGGGAGCGGCGCTGGCGCCAGATTTCGTCGTTGGAATCGGCTTCTTCGTAGGCGCGGCCCAACGCCTCTACGATGCGCGTGTCCGGAACGAGCCGGTCTTTCTTTTTCGTGCGCCAATGACGCAGCGCTTTGTTGCGGGCAACCCCGCGCGCCCAGGCGGGGAACCGGGCCGGATCGCCCGGAATCTCGGGAGCGTTGTGAAGAATGGCCATGGCCGTCTCCTGGAACACATCGTCGGCATCGGCCGAATGCGCGACCAAAGCATGGATGTATTCCGCCAGCATGTCCTGATGCTGAAGAAACAATTGCGTTTTGCGTTCGCGGTCGTTCATGGCGGATTCTCCCGGCAACTCCGCATCCGGCAAACACTGTATCCTAACGCGGGCTTGGCCCGCAACCCGATTTCGCGATTTCCGAAAACGCGGGCAAGATGCCCGTGCCACGGTCTCGAACAAACGTACTCGCCTGTTTCAGGCTTCGTTTAACGCAAATGCGGCTGACTCAACGGACAGCCGCATGTCGGCAGCGTGAAATCCGCCATCAGCTTACAGGACAGCCACGCGGGAAGACGCGGCCGCCATCTTCGCCTGCCCAGAACCAAGCGCCATGGCATGACAATCGCCTTCATGATTTCCGTATCCTTGGCTTGATTGCGTTTACAATACGGCGCCGGGTTCTTCCAGCGCTCCTGCGGGCGAGTCCGCCGGACCGGATGCCGGGCCATCCGGCCAGCGCATGCGCAGACGGGCGGCCAGCGAGTACAGGGTCGCGAACGCCGACCCGCTCATGCGCTCGGGGCGCTGGTCGCATGCCTGGCAGATGCTTCCTGACGGAAGCGTCTCCTTCGCCGTCATCAGTTCTCCCAGGCTGTGCTCCAGAACGTTGCCCATGGGACGGCGGATGGACTGGTCGTTGCAGCAGATGGACGATCCTTCCGGAGCGATGAACAGGTTGGCGTTCCACAGGCACGGAAAGCGAAAGGCCTTCAGCAAATCGGCGATTTCCGCGAAGCCTTTCAGGAACCGCTCCAGCACCAGCTTCATGTCCACGCGCACGCCGTTGAAACTCTTGCCGTTGTAGCGCCGGAAAAGATCGCGATACATGTCCGTGCCGTTCAGGCGGTTGCGAATGGAGCCGGATCGGTTGCTGGTGGCCGGGAACAGAATCAAGTCAATGTTCTCCAAGCCGGCTTGCCGGGCGAGACGGGTCAGGAATTCGACCGTTTTGGAGAAATCGCGCCGTACAATCGTCCGTTCCGGCGGCGAGATGTGGAAATACAGCCGGGACAATTCGCCGCGCGCCGCTTTGTTCATGGCCGCCTCGATGCCGGGCGCAACATGCGCCAGCATGCTTTCGCCGCGTGTCGGCTCGCCAACCATCATGGCGCCATACGCTTCGGGGTCCGGGGTCGGAAAGGAAACGATCAGGCTCAACCCGTTGTCGGCAACGGCTCGCAGGATGCCCGGTTTGGTCAGGCGCGCTCCGTTGGTGACCACCGAGACTTCCGGCGCGGCGACCGGAGCGTTCCAATGCTTCAGCATGCGGCCGAACATGGCCATGCGCTCGCCGAATTCGGGATGCAACGTGGGTTCGCCATCGCCGGCGTTGGCCACGTAGCGCACGCGCGCGCCTTCGGCGGCGGCTTCGCGGATGCGTGCGATCAGCGCTTCCGTAACCTC
>SLKS01000397.1 GCA_007134465.1 Kiritimatiellia bacterium
CCCGCGGAAGACTTCCGGCTGAAGCCGGGACTCTGGCGGGGAGTGCGGGTCGGAGTTCCGCCTTCAGGCGGAAGCGGTTGCGGCGGCTTCAGCCGCCGGGGCGGTGAATGGGCGATGTACAACTGGCGGAACATGACCGATAAAGCGCGTGCGGAGGCGCTGCGTCTACGCCGTCAGGCCGGCCAGCCGTGGCACGGTCCGCCGCACGGATTCGAGAAGCGCTGGCATCACATCTCCGCTGGCAAGAGTGGCCTTTTTCCAGCGCCGGACAGTATCTTGAGGCGGTAGGGCGGGAGTTTGCCGAGCGCATGTGGAAGGCGCATCCGCTGTTCGATTTCGGGAAGGGGTGGGATGAGCCGAGAATGTGAAGAGGTGGCGGGCTGAAGCCCGCGGAAGACTTCCGGCTGAAGCCGGGACTCCGACGGGAGGCTCGGGTTTGAGTGCCGCCTTCAGGCGGAAGCGGTTGCGGCGGCTTCAGCCGCCGGGTTCGAGACCAGGCGGCGGCGGGCTGAAGCCTGCGGAAGACTTCCGGCTGAAGCCGTCACTCTGGCGGGGAGTGCGGATCGGAGCGCCGCCTTCAGGCCTTGTTTCCGGGGCGCCTGAAAGAACGCTTGACGGACGAAGCCGGCGCTGGCACAAAGGAAACTTCAGGCAGAGTACGCAACGGGTGTTCGGGAGGACTTCGCTCATGAACGATCCGGCAAACGGCATGGCCGATGGCAGGCACGAACCGATCGGAGCCTTGCGCTCGTTCGAGGACATGGCGGAGTTCGAGCGGTCCGACGCGAGCCTGGTCTGCCGCTTTGCGCGGCCGGTCCATGCGCTCAGCACGTCCCGTCGCCATGGCGGCGCAAACGATCGCGTTCGCGCCGCCATCAATTATCAAATCTGCCGCACAGGCGAATGCCCGACCTGTCGCGTTTGCCTCGAAGACCTGAACGCGCATCTGGATGCGCATGCCGCCGCGCTTGGCTGCGAGCCGGAACACGCGCTGACGATGCTGACCAGCGCGGATATGAACAATGCGGGCTGGTGCGAAGCCGCGCACGAGGATGTGCGCGTGCTGGCGGTTGTCACGGGCGGAGTTTGCGTGAATGCGGTGCGCGCGGGCGATGCCGCGACGCATTACGAAACGGCGGAAGGCTGGAAGCCCGTTGCCGCGTCTCCGAATCCGGGCACGATCAATCTGATGCTTCTGATCAATCGCCGGTTGACGCCGGACGCTTTGGTCAAGGCCTGCATCATGGCTACGGAAGCCAAAGCGGCCACGTTGCAGGCTCTGAGCGTGCGCAGCATGTACGGGCGCGGGATCGCCACGGGCACGGGCACGGACCAGTGCGTGATCGCCTGCCCGCAGGACAGCCCCTTTGTTCTGTCGGAAGCGCAGGGGCATGTCAAGCTGGGCGAAATGATCGCATACGCCGTTTCGGAAGCGCTGCGCGCCACGCTGGCGCGCGAGACCGGGCTGACGCCCGCCACCCGTCGCAGCGTGCGCGCCATGCTGATGCGGTTCGGCGGCGATGTGGACGCGGGGGAACGGGACGGCGCCCCCGAGGCGGTGGCGGCTGCCATGGCTTTGGCCGCGCTGTTCGATCAGACGGACTGGGGCGTATTGCCGCCAGACGAACTTTCGCGAATAGCGGCCCCGCAGGTTGCGCTGCTCGCTGCGGCATTGTCGGATAAACCCTGCGCGTCGGCGCAGGCGGAAACGGCGCTGCGCGCAGCGGACTTGCCGCGCGCGCCGCAGTTGTTCGAAAAGATCGTTGCCTGCGCGCTGGCTTTGGCCCGCTAGGCACGAAGGTTTCGCTTGAAACCCGCATGATGAAAGGACGGGACGCATGCAATTCCAAGGAATCATTTTCAATATGACGTACGAATGTTCGCTGCGTTGTCCGCATTGCTTCTATTATCCGCAAGCGGCGCCGCGCGCCGCGTTTACCGTTGCGCGCATGCGCGAAATCATTGCCGGCATGAAGGATATCGCACCGGTTCGCGAAGTGCATTATACGGGCGGCGAACCGTTTCTGTATTACGACCGGCTGCTCGAAGCCGTTGCCATGGCGAAAGAAAGCGGCGCCCGGCGCATCACATGCTCCACAAACGGCTATTGGGCGGACGATCCCGACAAGACGCGGCGCATGCTCGGAGCCTTGAAGGAGGCCGGGCTGACTTGGTTTCTTATCAGCGCCGATGCTTTCCATCAGGACGCGGTGCCTCTGGAGAATATCCGCATCTTGTCGCAAGCCCGGGTGGACCTTGGGCTGCAGGGCAACGACGATTTGAGCGTGGTGGCAATGATCACCCCGGAATACGAGCATCCCTTCAATACCCGCACGCGCGAAATCGTGGGCAAGATTCGCGAATGGGGCCATGGCGCAAGCCTGCACAATTCGATGCCGTACGGTCTCGGACACGAATTGGTTCCACCCGATGTATGCGCCATGCCGCGCGCCGAGCGGAAATGCTGGGAGTTCAGAACATGGAGTTTCATGGACCCCAAGGGGCCGCGCACGGTGATTATCGGGCCGGACGAGAATGTCATGGTCTGCTACGGGGTCAGCCTCGGCAATGTGCGGGACAAGCCGTTGCCGGTCCTGCTGCGCGAATACGACGAAGCGCCGAACCCCATTGTGGCGGCCTTGCTGACGGAGGGAGTGGAAGGAGTGGCCGCGCGCGCCGAAGCGCATGGCTGGAAACGAAAGCCCGCCTACCAGAACGAGTGCCATCTGTGCTATTGCGCCCGCGACTGGCTGCGTCAGTACGAGCCCGAATTTCTTCAGCCCGACGAATGCTATCCGGATTGGACGAAAAGGCCGAAAGCATGAAAAAGCCGAAAGCGAACAGGCCGAACATCGTGTTGATCGTAACGGATCAGTGGCGGGGCGATTGCCTGGGCTTGCAGGGCCATCCGACGCTCGATACGCCGAATCTCGACCATGTGTTCCGCAACGGCACGATGTTCTCGCGCGCCTATTCGTCGGTGCCGTCCTGCATCGCGGCGCGGGCCGCGCTGCTGACCGGCCTTTCGCAGGAAACCCATGGCCGGGTGGGATATCAGGATCGGGTGCAATGGAATTACCCTGTCACGCTGCCCGGCGAATTGGCGAAAGCAGGCTATCAGACGCATTGCGTCGGCAAAATGCACGTGTTTCCGGCCCGTCAACTGATGGGCTTTCACAGCGTGGACCTTTGCGACGGCTATACCCATAACGAGCGGTGCCGGGACGAGGATTACGGGCTGGTGGACGATTATCTTCCCTATTTGCGCCGCCATGCCGGGGCCGAGGCCGACCTCACGGATGCGGGCGTGGGCTGCAACGGCTATTCGGTGTCGCCCTGGCCCTACGAGGAACGCTGCCATCCTACGAACTGGGTGACGACGAAATCCGTGGACTTTCTGCGTCGACGCGATTCGACCAAGCCGTTCTTTCTGAAAGTATCCTATCATCGCCCGCATCCGCCGCTGGATCCGCCGTTGCCATGGCTGGAACGCTATATGGGCCGTACCTTGCCGCCGCGTGTCGTGGGCGACTGGGCTGCCGACCGACCGCTTCGGGCGGGGCATGGCGAAGACAGCCCGGCGCCGACCAGCGAGGCGCAGATCGAGCTGGCGCGCCGCGCCTATCTGGCGCAGTTGACGCATATTGATTGCCAGATCAACCGTCTGATCCATGCGCTGGTCGAGCGGCGCCTCATGCAGGACACGCTGCTGATGTTCGTCAGCGACCATGGCGACATGCTGTACGATCACAACCTGCTGGCCAAGGCGACGGGCTACGACGCGTCCGCGCGCATTCCGTTCCTGGTCCGGCTGCCCGACGCATGGAAACAGCCGCAGACGGGCGAGACTGAAGCGCCGGTCGAATTGCGGGACGTGATGCCTACCTTGCTCGAGGCGGCCGGCGCGGCCATTCCGGCCGGCGTCGAAGGCCGCAGCGTATTGCCCCTGTGCCGGGGCGAAGAGCCCGCGTGGCGCGCCGACCTGCATGGCGAGCATAGCCGGGGCAAGATGTCGAACCACTGGATGACGGATGGCCGGGAGATGTACATCTGGTATTCGCAAACCGGCGAGGAGCAACTGTTCGATTTGCGAACGGACTTGCGCAACGAACGGAACGTGGCGCCGTCGTGTTCCGAGCGGGTCGCCTATTGGCGCGCGCGGCTGGTCGAGACGCTGACCGGCCGCGAAGAGGGCTATGTCGCCGACGGCAAGCTGGTCGTCGGCCGCACCCCGCTTGCCGTGCTGGCCGACGCAGGGCAGGGGTAGTGTCTGCCCCCATGGATTCTGTGCGATCTGGGTGGAAAATCTGGCGTGGCCAGTGGCTATGGGCCAGGAGCAATGCCTGACGCCAGGGGATAGTGTTTTGCCGATTGCCGATGACTATGGTTGCGGCTTTACCGCTTTAAACAGGAAAGGACGGCCGTCATGCCGGAATCGAAGATGGACAGACCGAACATCGTTTTTCTGTTCAGCGATCAGCAGCGGTGGGATACATGCGGCTGTTACGGGCAGCGGCTGGATGTGACGCCGAACCTGGACCGCATGGCGCGGGAAGGCGTCCGTTTCGAGCATGCCTTTACGTGTCAACCGGTTTGCGGGCCGGCGCGCGCCTGTCTTCAGACGGGCAAGTACGCGACGGAAGTCGGTTGCCACACCAATCATCGCCTGTTGCCTCCGGAGGAACAGACCTTGGCCCGGATCTTGTCGGCCGAAGGCTACGATACCGCCTATATCGGGAAATGGCATCTGGCGTCTTGCGGGCCCAAGGACGGCCCGGACAATTTCCGGACGCGGCCCGTGCCGCCGGAACGGCGGGGCGGCTACGATTTCTGGCTGGCCGCCGATGCGCTGGAGAGCACATCTCACAGCTATGACGGCTACATGTTCGACAGCCAGGGTCGGCGCCGGGATTTCCCCGAAGGACGTTTTCGCGCGGATGTCCTGACCGACTGGGCGATTGAGTATCTGGACGGGCGAGGCGATAGCGAGCGCCCGTTCTTTCTGTTCCTGTCCTGGATCGAGCCGCATCACCAGAACGACCGCGGCCATTTCGAGGGGCCGCGCGGTTCGCGCGAGCGGTTCGCCGATTTCGATCCGCCCAAGGATTTGGCCGAACTGCAAGGCGATTGGGCGGCGGAGTATCCCGACTATCTCGGTTGTTGCCGAAGTCTGGACGACAATGTCGGCCGGTTGCTTGCCCGTCTCGAAACGCTGGGCATGGCCGACAACACGCTGGTGGTGTACACGAGCGATCACGGCTCGCATTTCCGTACGCGCAACCGGGAATACAAGCGCTCGTGTCACGACGGGTGCATACGGATTCCGATGATTGTGCGCGGTCCGGGATTCCGGGGCGGAGCCAGCCCTGCCGCGCCGGTCAGCCTGATCGATCTGCCGCCGACTGTCCTGACGGCGGCGGGCGCGACGCCGCCCGCCTTCATGCGCGGTCGGCCCTTGCAGACGTTGGCCGGAAATCCGGCGGCGCCGTGGCCCGACGAAGTGTTTCTGCAGATCAGCGAGAGCCAGTGCGGGCGCGCCATTCGTACGCGCCGCTGGAAGTACAGCGTGTGCGCGCCGGATGCGGACGGCCAGGTACCGGCCAGCGCGGTCTATGTAGAGGATTGTCTCTACGATCTGGACGCCGATCCGCACGAGCGGAACAATCTCGTGTCGAGTCCGGCCTGGGCGGATGTCCGGCGCGAACTGGCGCAAACGCTCAAGCGCCGCATGCGCGAGGCCGGCGAGGCGGAACCCGAGATACGGAGCGCTTGCGCTTGACGGCGCGGCGGATTCCGGCGGCTTTAGCCGCCGGGGGTTAAGGGAAGAAGATGAGCGAGCTGAAGCCTGCGGAAGACTTCCGGCTGAAGCCGGGACTCTAGCGGGAGGCTTGGGTTGACGGGAGAATCGTCCTCGGTGAGCGGAGCGAACGGCGCACGTTCTCGTCCTCGACAAAGCTGACGGGAGAAGTCGAGGACGAGAACGAGAACGACGACGAGGACGATAGGTCAACCAATCGCGGTTATGTTGCGCCTCAACCTGATCTCATCGGCAAATGAAACAGCGCCATTTCTCACATGGCGCTATGCTGCCCGCCGGGCCCGACTCTCGGGAGGTCGGGATTGCCGGTGGAGGAAAACATTGAGGGGGAAGGCGTTGCGCCCCTCTCTCTCAACTTCCTTCACCGCCGGGGCAAGCCCGGCGGGATCGAGAAAATGGCGCCAAGTCATTTTCCGGGGAACAGTCCCAACCCATAGCCGTGGTCAGGAAATCTGCACGGGAACCGCAGAAGGGGTTACAGCCGTTCCAGTTCCTCTTCCAAGGCGGCCAGCCGGGCGGCGTCCGCGTCCGTGAAGGTTTCGATCAGCGATTTTCCTTCCGGATTCCTGGCGTTGCGGATGGACAGCGAAAGGGCCAGGTCCACCCGTCCGCTCTCTTCGCGATTGGCCAGCGGGGCGAACTCTTCGGGCTCGATCAGGATGCCGGTCCGTTCGCGCGGAAAGAGCGGCGCCTTCAGCGTATGCCGGAACGTGACGTCGAGCAGCGGATCCGGCTGTTCCGGGGCGGTGACGCGCGCCTCGAACAGAATTTCGGACAGGGTGAACCGGGAATAGTTGAGCAAATCGAATTGGACAATGGGTTCGGTGGTTATGCCGGTTCGGCGCCATTGCAGACGGGGATTGCCGATGCGGACCCGATCCCGAATCTCGGAGGTCAGGGCGCGCACGCGCCGCGCGCGCAATTCGGATATTTCCCGATGCAGCAGGTCCCATTGCGAAGCGGTTGCCGCCGGTCGGTCGGTCGGGCGGCCGGCGCGTTTCGCTGTCGGCGCCCGAGCGCCGTGCCAGGCGACGCTTTGCGCGACAATGGCCGCGATCGCGGAAACGAGCGTGACAGCCAGTACGACGAATCCGGCTTTCGTCCGTTTCGGAAACAGGCCGACGATGCAGAAGACGGCCGCGGCGATGACAAAAGGCATCCAGAGCCAGGCGGGCACGGCCGGGGCCAGCCACAGGCCGGCCGCCAGCGTCCAGCAGGAGAGTCCGGCCAGCATCCACGCGATATGCCGCTCCTTTTTAACATCTACGATTTCCCATTCGTCGTCATCGTCGGTTCCGCTTGCCGGCGCGGCGGCAGGCGCGGCTGCCGTCTGCTGCTCGTCGGCGACCAGTTCGATTTTACCCTGGCAGGACCAGCACAGAAATTGCGTCGCGCCGGGCGGCACGGCCAGCTCGGCGTTGCAGTGCGGGCACAAAATCACTTCATGATTGTCCATAATCGTTTTCCATGCCTGATTTCGCTTGCGGTCGCAACCGGTCTTCCCCATTGCGCCAAGAAACCTACCCTACAAGACGCCGATTCGCGCGAAAAGAAAAAAGAAAACGGAGCTTGATCTTTTTCGCGAGGGCGTCTATGAATGGCGCCTGTTTTTCGGCCGGGAAAAGGACGGGGCGGTAGCTCAGTTGGCTAGAGCGCCAGAATCGCACTCTGGAGGTCGAGGGTTCAACTCCCTTCCGCTCCACCAGTCCGCCGACCGCGCACGGCGCCCGTCGCCGACTCTTCCTTTAAGCCTTCATGGCAAAGACACGCATAAAATCGTGTGTGATTTCCATGTCATCCGTGGTTGGACAAGTGACGCCCCCTAATCCTTCTCCCTAATCTTTCGCCTTTGTCTCACCCAAGATTAGGGCAAACGATTAGGGCGAAAGATTAGGGTGAAAAACAAAGGCGCTTTGCCTATGCCTAGCGGCCCCGCCTTGCGATCAAGCCCGTTTTAACAAACTTTTGCATGCGTGGAACAATCTGTTGCGGTCGACATTCTGCGATTTTTTCGGTTTGCGGGCGCAAGTTTGCCATGCCGAGTTGGTTGTTCCGCGCCCCCTTACCCGGCCATCTGCCGTTCCGAGAATTCGCCGAACACGGCGCGGAACACGTCGCAAATTTCGCCGAGCGTGGCGCCGGCCTTGACCGCGTCCAGCACTGGCGGCATGAGTTCCGCATCGCCGCGCGCGTCGCGTTCGAGCCGGCGCAGGGCGGCGTCAACGGCGGCACGGTCGCGGTTCGCTTTGAAGCGAGCCAGCCGTTCCTTCTGTTCCGCTTCGACCGCCGGATCAATCCGCAGAATTTCGACATCGGGCGCGTGGCCTTCGGACCGGTAGCGGTTCACGCCGACGACCACGGTGCGGCCCGCTTCGACATCGCGCTGGTTCTCGTAGGCGGCCCGCTCGATTTCCCGCCGGAAAAAACCCTTGGCAATGGCGGGAAGCATGCCGCCCATGTCTTCGATTTTACGGAAATAGGCTTCGGCTTCCTGTTCCATCCTGTTCGTCAGATGTTCCACGAACCAGGCGCCGCCCAGCGGATCGATAACGTCGGTTGCGCCCGTTTCGTGGGCGAGGATCTGCTGCGTACGCAAGGCGAGCGTGACGGCGCTTTCCGAGGGCAGCCCCAGCGCCTCGTCCATGGAATTCGTGTGCAGCGATTGCGTGCCGCCCAGAACGGCGGCCAGCGCCTGGACGGCCGTGCGCACAATGTTGTTCTCCGGCTGCTGGGCCGTGAGGCTGCAGCCGGCTGTCTGCACATGAAAGCGCAGCATCCACGAGCGCGGGTCCTTGGCCCCGTAGCGTTCTCGCATGTGCCGAGCCCAGATGCGACGGGCGGCACGGAACTTGGCGATTTCTTCGAACAGGTTGGAATGCGAATTGAAAAAGAAGGAAAGCCGGGGCGCGAAGTCGTCCACTTGGAGCCCCGCGGCCAGGCCCGTATCCACATAAGCGAACCCGTCGGCGAGCGTGAAGGCCAGCTCCTGCAAGGCGGTGGAGCCGGCCTCGCGAATGTGATAGCCGCTGATGCTGATCGTGTTCCATTTCGGCGCATGCCGCCCGCAATAGCGCAATGTGTCACCAATCAGCCGCAACGAAGGTTCGGGTGGAAATATCCACGTGTTTTGGGCATGATACTCTTTCAGTATGTCGTTCTGAACCGTGCCTTGCAGAAGATCGGCCGACACGCCCTGCTTTTCCGCAGCAGCGATGAACAGGGCCAGAATCACGATGGCCGGCGCGTTGATGGTCATGGATACACTGACTTTGTCCAGCGGGATGCCCTGAAACAGCCGTTCCATATCCGGCAGGCAGTCTACCGCTACGCCGCAACGGCCCACTTCGCCAAGGGCCAGAGGATGATCGGAATCGCGCCCCATGATCGTGGGCGTGTCGAACGCTACGCTTAGGCCGGTTTGGCCCCGTTCCAGAAGCATCTTGTAACGTTCGTTGGATTCGCGCGCCGAGCCGAACCCGGCGAACTGACGCATGGTCCACAAACGGCCGCGATACATGGTGGAACGCACCCCGCGCGTATACGGGTAGGCGCCGGGGAAGCCCGCATCGCGTACGACGTCCATGTCCGCCACCGCGTCCGGGCCGTAACAGAGACCGTCGGGCTCGATTCCTGCTTTCCCGACCGCCTCTTCCCATTCTCGCTTGGCCGCTGCGTACGCTTGACGGTCGTTCACATTCATCGTCAGCCATCTCCTCTTTGCGCTCGCATGGCAGTGGGCTCGGACAATCGCCCGCCACGACGACGAAAGCAGGTCCGAACAGAAACGGAATATGGCTTTCACTGTCCGATAACCGCCAAGACAAGTCCAGCGAAAAAGAACGCGAAAGGAACTTGCCGAACAAGCGAGAAAAACTTGCCGGTCAAAACGACGGGATGGATCAAGCAGGCATAAATGTTTGATAAAACAATATTTAGTGGTTCGCCGCGGCTCGGCCCACAATATTTAGTATAAAAAGGCTTGATGGATCGGAGAAAACCGTGTTGTATGCGGTGGATTGTTTTCGAGGGCAAGTACCGAGTTTTCCGTGGCGGGGAGAGAGTTATGAAGGAAGGCGTGAGCCAGGCGGCGTTAGGGTTTGACGGGTTTCGGAAGCGGTCGTCGGTGGTGGCGCCGTTTCGCAAGGAAAAAATCGAACGGGCGGTTCGATGCGCGGCGGAGGCGGTGGCGAGGAACACGGACCTGCCGGTGAACATGGACATCGCGACCAAGATTGCCGACGGCGTCGTGGATCAGCTTAATCGTCCGGCCAGCGAATACTACATCTATCCCGACGAGCAAGGCCGGCGCGTTCCCTGCATCGAGGATGTGCAGGACTTGGTGGAGATATTGCTGGCCGAGAGCGGCGAGACGATGATCCTGGCGGCGTACAAGCGCTATCGCAAGAAGCGCGAGCTGGCGCGGCGCAAGATTCGCGTGCGTGGCGCGGGCCGCGACGAGGGCGCGGTGGACGTGACGGACGCCAGCTTGCTGCTGGTCGAATCGGCCACGCAGAATCTTACCCTTCCCTGGGATCACCGCAAGATCGTGGAGCAGTTGCTCAAGACGACCGATCTGCCGGCGGAAGAGGCGATCGCGGTGGCGAAATCGGTGGAGAACTGGATCATTGCCAGCGACATCAAGGTGGTCAACTCCACGCTGGTGCGCGAGCTGGTGAACAACGAGCTGATGGAGCGCGGCCACAGCGATCAGTTGCAGGATCTGTCGCTGTACAGGATCCCGAAGGAATTCGTGGAACAGCTCATGTGCGTGAAGTCCACGGAAAACAGCAACATCGTGAACAACAACCCGGAAGCGGTCAATCTGGGCGTGGCGGAGTTGGTCCTGAAGCAATGGGCGCTGGACACGATCTTCAGCGCCGAGGTGAAGCGGGCGCACGATACGGGCGCGGTGCATGTGCACGATCTCGGCTATCCGCACCGGGTCTATTGCTCCTCGCATTCCATCGAGTATGTCAAGAAATACGGTCTGCGCAAGCTGGTGAACCTGAACACGGAATCGCGGCCGGCCAATTCCGCGTCGGTGCTGACCGGGCATTTGAACACGTTTCTGGCCTCGATGCAGGCCAATTATGCCGGGGCGCTGGGGATTGCGTACATCAACGTCTTCTATGCGCCCTACCTCGAGGGGATGGCGCAGGACGAGATCAAGCAGGTGGCGCAGGAGCTGATTTTCAACGGCGCACAGAACGCCTTTTCGCGTGGCGGCCAGACGCTCTTTCTCGATTTCAACATTCATACGGGCGTGCCGCGCTACTTGCGCGACGTGCCTGCGGTCGGGCCGGGCGGCCGCTATATGCTGCGGCGCGCGGACGGGCGCAAGACGCGGCTGACGGAAACGCTGCGATCCGATCGCGAGCCAAGCGGATACCGCCTGATGGATTTGCATGTCGAGGAACCGAACGGCGCGCGACGGCTCGTGTTGCGCGAGATCGCGGATGGCAAAGGCGGCGTGATCCGGGATCCGGACGTCGAGCGAGCCCTGCGCGAAGCGGGCGAGGCCATTGTGACCTACGGCGACTACGCGAAGGAAGCGCAGGCCTTCTGCCGCGCGCTGCTCGATGTGTGGTCGGATGGCGACCGCAACGGCCGCGTGTTCGAGTTCCCCAAATGCGACTTCCATGTCAGCGAAGAAACGTTCGAAGATCCGGAACAATACGCCATCTTTCAGGAGGCGTGCGAACTGGCGAGCCGCAACGGGTCCACCTATTTCGTGTTCGATCGCGACGAGGTGACGCTGTCGGCCTGCTGCCGTTTGCGTACGACGATCGAAGACACGCGCATGCTGCGCCATCCGGAGAGTATGCGCTTCTGCGGTTTTCAGAACGTGACCCTCAATATTCCCCAGGCCGCCTATCGCGCGGCGCGGCGCGGGGACGGACGGGTGCTCGAGAATTTCTACGACGAGCTGGACCGCACCATGGAGCTGGCCGTCGAGGCGCATTTGCAGAAGAAACGCAAAATCAAGGAAATGATTCAGGCGCCCGGCCATCCGCTGTGGCAGATTGGACAGGAATCGTGCGACGGCAAGCCCTATGTGGATTTGGAGACCTGTACCTATATCCTGGGCCTGATCGGCGTGAACGACGCCGTGCATTTCCTGATCGGTGAACAGATGCACGACAGTCGCGCGGCCATGACGCTGGCCCTGAAAATTGTCGCGCGCATGTACCTGAAATGCCGACGGCTGGCCCGCAAGCACAAGCTCAAGTTCACGCTCGAGGAATCGCCCGCCGAAAGCGCCGCGCGCCGACTGGCCAAAACGGATTTGGTCTATTTCCGGCGCGAAGCAAGCGAGATCGTCAAAGGCGATTCCGAAGATGTCGCCTACTACACCAATTCGGTGCATTTGTCGGCCGATGCCGACGTGTCGCTGGTGGAACGCATCCGTCAGCAGGCCAAATTCCACAGCATCATCGAGTCGGGCGCGATCACGCACGCGTTCGTCGGCGAGGAACGGCCGTCGGCCGAAGCGATCGCCCGGTTGGTCAAGGATGTCATGTTCCGCACGCAAACGGCGCAATTGACGATTTCGCCCGAGTTCACCTATTGCAATCATTGCAACCATAACATGCGCGGCCTGGTCGAAGCCTGTCTGCAATGCGGTTCGGACAATGTGGTGGGCGAGACGCGGGTCGTCGGCTATTTCAGCAAGGTCCAGAACTGGAACAAGTCCAAGCGCTATGGCGAGCTGGTCGCGCGCCATCGCGGCCGCTACGCCGTGGAAACGGCCGAATCCGCCGCCGGAACGGCCGAAGAGTCCGCCTTGGTTTCCGTGTGATCGGAGGGGAGTAATCAGTGACCAGTGACCAGTGACCAGTGATCAGTGACCAGTAATCAGTGATCAGTAGTCAGAGGAAGATGAAGATCGATGAAGCGGGTCGTTTAAGCGTAACCGATAAAGCGTGGAGATCAAGTGTGCGATCAAGTGTAAGGGTAAGTGTAAGAACGCCTTCGGCGTTCCGAACACTTGATCGCTTTCTTAAGCGTACACTTCAACGCCACCCTTACCCGGATACACTTACGCGACCCGCTTGAACGAACGGTTGCGAAAACAATCCGGCGATTGCCACCAGAAAGCTGAATAATGCGAACGAGCGCCTGAACGGCGCCCCGAAGGGCTGCGCCCTTCGGGGCCCGTTAGGCGCAGCGTTATCTTGAGCGTGGCGGGTGTTGAAAAACACCGGAGCAATCTTAACGCGGGCTGACGCTCGCAACCCAGAGGTCGCAGTTCAGAGGGCGGAGGTCACGGAACACGACTACGGCGATCCCGACCGCGAAGCGCGTCGGGATCGCCGTAGTCGTCCACCGGGTTCGCTTGTTTTTTTGTTGCAGCAATGCGGGATTAAGGCACGAAGGGAAGAGCGCGATGACGAAGCCGTTTCAGGTGTGGGTGTTCGGCAAGAAGGGGTGCGACAAGTGCGCGCTGCTGAATCAGCGGCTGGACAAGCTGCTGGCCGACGACGCATGGAGCGCGTTCGAGAAGAAGTATTGGGATGTGGAAAGCGAGGACGGGATCGTCGCCTTTTGCGAATCCGAATGCGTGAATCCCCAACGCATCCCGGCGTTTCTCGTTGCCCGGCTCGACGAGAAGACCGGCGCCTACGCGCCGGTGCCCAACCCGAATCCGGGCAATGTCGAACCGCCCTGCGGGCATGGCCGGCTGTATTCCTTTCTCGGCATGCAAACCGACTATAGCCGCCAGGGCGGGGGCGTGATCACGCCCAAAATGATTGCCGCCATCCTCGGCGAAGCGCTCCCGGGCGCCGAGTAGAGCTGCGTCTTCCCCAGTAACTGCCGAACGTCGCAATCAGGAATTTGCGCGGCTACGCGAGAAATCCTGCCTTGTGTTTCAAGGGGGAGACTTGGCGGCAAACGGCACGGCTGGCTCGCGCCTTTCCGATCGTCCACACCCGACGCGTACGGGGATCGCCTTGCATTATTTTTGCTGTTTGTTGCTTTGCGAGATGCGCTCTGCAAGTTCTTGCGCTGTTGCGATTGTACCTTCAGATAGCCCAAGAGCCTTTGCCTCCTCCGCTGATAAACGGAGCGGGTAGTTCTTCTTGACGATCATCCTGCCATGAATCTCAAGGTCGCGCTCTCTGTTGACCATGCGCCTGGCAATCTCCGGGTTGTGGCCTTTCCGGAATGCAATGGCAGCCACTTTCGCCTCGGTGACGGAAGAAATCGTGTTGACCATATCTGCGTCTCCATCGCCATTCCGAAGATGGACCAATGCGATGTCACCAATGAGACCTCGTGGTTTCAGAAATATATGATCTGCGGCCAGGGCGATCATTGCACCACCTGCCAAGCCCTTGTCCACAAGGGCATATACGGGAACGCTCGCCTCGTCGAGCGCATCAGCCAAAGACTCGCAGGCAGAGAGCAGTCCGCCGGGCGTGTTTATTTCGACAATGATTGCTCTTGGGGATTTCTCTGAGAATGCGCGGATCTCGCGCGAGAGTTTCCGTGCACCCCTGCTGTCAATGATGCCAGTGATCTCGATTACCGGGATTCCGAAATGCGTGGACGTCGAGAAAGTGGTCTCTGATGTGCATCCCGAAAACAGCAGGAATCCGAGAGCGCCCATGATAAAGGCTATCCCCTTGCACAGCAAGCACAGGGCGCCTGTACCCTGGTTCAGAAATCTTGCGGGGCGGAGCGTTGCCCAATTCATGCTCTTGCTCATTGTTCCACGAGCGTCTCTTCGACTTGCATGCCGAAATGGCGCGCGGCCGCTTCGATGCGGGCCAGCACGCGGTCGCCAACGGCAAGATCCTTGACGGAGACCGGGCGGCCGTCGGGCGCGACCAGCCGAATGGTTTCCGCGTTCTGCAGCACGAGTCCCACATGCCGGCCGTCCGCCTCGGCTTCAATCAGGAGCATGGGTCGCTTTTCGATCTTGTTGCGGCCGAGCCAGGCGGGCTGCGTTTTGCTGTCGGCGCCGACGATCATCAGGGCGTCGCCTGCTTTCAAGTCGGCCAGATACGCGGTTTTGCCGCCCGGCGTCAGCGTATAGGCGTGTACGGCGCCGGCATTGACCCGGAACGGTCGCGCGGCCACGTAGGGGTTGTCCATGGA
>SLKS01000171.1 GCA_007134465.1 Kiritimatiellia bacterium
AAGGACGGTTCGCCGCGCGCGATCTCCGACGGAAGCGTTCTCTTCTTGTTCATAGCTGAAACTGAATCTTGCCGAAGGCCGCTGTTGCAGCCTCATCGCGGGGCGTACACAAACTCGCGCCAGTTTTCGGGCGAGACGAGCAGAGCGCTGGATGTCGGGTAGGCTTTGGTGAACGTTACGGGAATCCTTGCCCGTCCGCTGCGGGTTTTGACTTCAACGGCCAAAAGCCCTTGCGCCCGTTCCTCGACATAATCGATTTCCTGCTGCTGGTGGGTGCGCCAGAACCAGCTCGCATTGGCCGAACGATGATTCTTCAAGTGCTTCATCCGTTCCGCGATCAACAAATTTTCCCGCAGCGCCCCGGCATCCGTCCGCATCTCCAGCGGAGTGAAGTTGTTGATCACGGCATTGCGGATGCCGGTATCCCAGAAATAGATTTTTCGCATTTTCTTGAGTTCATTGCGCAAATTGCGACTGAAGGGAGAAAGACGAAAAACAATGAAGGCTTGTTCAAGAATGCGAACATACGTTTCGACCGTGTTCTTGTCCAACCCGGTCAGCGTTGCCAATTCCGTATAGGAAACCTCCTGGCCAATCTGCAAGGCAAGCGCGCGGAGAAGTTTTTCCAGCGCATCGGGGTGGCGAATGTGGCCCAACAGCAGAATGTCCTTGTACAAGTAACTGCCCGCCAATTCCAACAGGCGTTCTTTCGCATCGGTCTCGGACAGAAGCGTGGGCTCCGGATACATTCCGTAGATTGCCGCAAACGACAAATGACGGTCCGCCGCGAGCGCGCCACGGTCGTCTTCGATTTCTTCCATCGCCAATGGCGGTAGAAAAAACTCGTATTTGCGACCCGTCAACGGTTCTTTCAGATAATCCGCCAGTTCGAAACTGGAAGAACCGGTTGCCACCACCTGTATCTCGGGATAATTGTCCGCGATCAGTTTCAAGGCCAACCCGATATTGCCGATGCGCTGGGCTTCGTCGATGACCACTAGATTGTGGCCGCCTATCAGGGCTTTCATCTCGCTAGATGTGCGGTTCTCAAACCGACTGCGGATATCAGGCTCGTCACCGCTAAAATAAAGGCCTTTATGCTTGGCAAGAAGCGCTTTGACTACGGTTGTTTTCCCTGTCTGGCGCGCACCATACAGCAGTATGACTTTCCCTTTGAAAAGCCGGTCGACAACCATATTCTCTACTTTTCTTGATATCATTGTCTTTTTTGTATCAATTTACGTGAATACAGTCAACTGCTTTTATAAGTTTCGCTTGGGGTTTCCGGTTCATTTTACGGATCAAATCGAACACAGCCGGAGTTCCGTATTGGTCGCAGAGGGGCTTGATATCCGTTTGAATATGTTCTCGAACATGCCGCCTGTCTTTGCTCCGTTCACTCGTTCTTGCCGCGCACCGCTTGCACGCCAGGAAGATTCGGTGAACGACTACGGCGATCCCCACGCGCTTCGCGGTCGAGTCGGACTGCGATTCGTGTTCGCCAAGACTCCCCCCCCTACACCGCCGCCAGCGCGGCGGCGTAGTCGGGCTCCTGCGCGATTTCGGGAACCTGCTCGGTGTAGAGAACGGTGTTGTTCTCGTCCAGCGCGATCACGGCCCGGCTCAGCAGTCCGCGCAAGGGGCCGTCGGTCATCGCCACGCCGTAGTCCTTGCCGAACGACGGGGCGCGGAACGTGGACAGCGCCACGATGTTCGCCAGCTTCTGGCTCTCGCAGAAGCGCGCGGCCGCGAACGGCAGATCGGCCGAGATGTTCAGCACGACCAGATGGTCGCGTCCGGCGACATCGGCGTTGAACCGTTGCGCGGACAGGGCGCAGATCCCCGTATCGAGGCTGGGCACGATGTTGAGGATCTTCTTCCTGCCGGCAAAGGCGGCCAGGCCCACGTCCTCCAGTTGACCGTTGGTCAGCGCGAAATCGGGCGCCGCGCTTCCGACCGCCGGAAGCTCGCCGACCGTGTGAACAGGATTTCCCTTGAATGCGATCGTTGCCATGGATGCTCTCCTTTTTTTTGCGATATGATTAACTCGGGTTACAGCAGGGCGGCGGCTTGCAACGCCTTCTTGCCCGCCTGTTTCGTCTTTCGTCTTTCGGATTTCCTTCGGACTTGGGTGTTTCGTCATTCGTCATTTATGGCGCGGTCCCAGGGCTTGTTGCTTGTTTTAAAACGTCGTTAACAAAGCGCCATTCGGGTCAACCGTTTTCCCTTCCGTCGCGGTCGGCGTCTTCCACCAGGGCTTGGAACCGGTTCAGTTCCTCGACAAGCGAGCCTTGAAGGGCGCGGAACTTTTTCAGCAGAAAATCGAGCCGATCCCAGTCGTAATCCAACTCGACGTAGTAGCGCGAAAAATGACGGAACCGCATGAGTTCGCGAAGCGCCGCCTGCGTGGGGGACGTCAAGACAGCCGGCCGGACGCCGGGAATGGCAATGGCCATGCGATCCAGCAGATCGGCATGCCATCGCTTGCCTTCCAGCGAGTTCTCGAAGAAGCTCGCGATACGGAAGAACACCGTTTCCGCCGCCGTATAGTATCGCGACAGGGCATCGGCGACAACCACGGCCGCCACAAGGGTGCGGCCCAGAGCCGGCGCCTGCTGTTCGAGGAACGTTTCGAGATGGTTTTCGATCCGCCTCAGGACGCCGATACCCGCGACGATGTGTCCGGCCAGAATTCGCGGCGACTTGTCTTCGGTTGTCATGGCGCATCCTTTCCGGCGTTCCCGGCGTACACCCGTTTGCCGTTGGTCCGGATCAGGCGGGCGTATTCCGGTTCGACCCGTTCGATTTCCACGATGTCCAGCGGAAACTCCGTCATGGCTTCCGCTTTCCCGACCAAATCGAAAAACAGTTCCTGGGACGGGATGCCCTCCACGGCGATGTCAATGTCGGAGATGTCGCTGAATGTAGAGCCGTCCAGCACGGAGCCCCATTGATAGATGGCGCGGGGCGCGAACCGTTCGGCGATCATGGCGACGATCTCGGCGGCGTCCTGGCGGGCCTTTCGCCACAGCGCCGCGTTCTTTTCCTTGCGGCGTCTCGCCTTGCGCGCGATAAAGCGCCGCATCTCCTCGACGGAAGCCCGCTCTTGGCCGGAAGCGTCTTTCACAGGATGGCCTCCATCTGTTCCAGGGCGGCGCGGTAGCCGGCGGCAATGGCTTCGGGCGCGCGCTGGAATTCCATGAAGTTCATGTGCCCGACTTTGGGGCGCAAGAGCAGGTCCGGCGGATCGTTTTTCAGGCGGGCGGCGCCGATTTGCGCCTCGATGATGCGCACGGATTGGCCGAGCACGTCGAACAGGTTGAAATCGTCGTCCCTGTCCAGCAGCCGCCGCAGCGGGGCGGGCAGCAGGTTTCTGCCGTTCTCGCCGAACTTCCGCCGCACATGGGCCAGAAGCGGATGCGTTTCCTGCACCGGTCTCGGACGGGCCGGTCGCGCCGGGCCCGCCGGCGTTTGTCCGGGCGCGCGGGCGCCCTCCAGCGCCGTCACGTCCACCGCGATCACAAACCGGGCGCCGAGCGAGCGCGCGACATTGACGGGAACCGGATTGCTCAAGCCGCCGTCCACCAGCCAGCGGCCGTTGCGTTTTACCGGCGTGAAGATGCCCGGAATCGAGATGCTGGCGCGGATCGCGTCAATGGCGTCGCCATCGCCCAGAACCGTTTCTTCGCCGCTGGTCAAGTCGGTGGCCACGGCCCGAAACGGCCGGATCATCTCGTCGAAGCGCGACCGCGCGACATGCTTGCGCACGAAGGCTACAATGCGGTCCCCTTCGATGAGCCCGGAGCGCGGAATGTTCAGCTCGACGAAATGGAGCAGGACCTCCTTCCAGTCGAGATCGAGCGCGAACTCGTGCAACGTATCCAGCGAGCCGGCGGCATAGACACCGCCCACCAGCGCGCCCATGCTGGAGCCGCAGACGATTTCCGGCTGCACGCCATGGTCTTCCAGCGCGCGCAAAACGCCGACATGCGCCCAGCCGCGCGCGCCGCCGCTGCCCAGCGCAATGCCGATGCGTTTCTTTCGTTTTCGCCGCACAGACGTTCTCCTGC
>SLKS01000187.1 GCA_007134465.1 Kiritimatiellia bacterium
CGTGTCCTGCTCCGGCATCTCGACAACCTTGTCGGGCAATCCGAGCGCGCGCCGCAGCTCCAGTTGCGCGTCAATCAGCTTGACGCATTCGCCATGCGCCACCTTCATGGCTTCGATCAAATCGGCTTCGGCCACTTCATCGGCTTCGCCTTCGATCATAAGGAGCATGTCGCGCGTGCAGGCGTAGAACAGGTCCAAATCGCTCTTGTCGCGCTCGTCCGTGGTCGGGTTGACCACGAACGCGCCATCGATCCGGCCGACGCGCACGGCGGCGATCGGGCCCAGAAACGGCAGATCGGAGACGGTCAGAGCGGCGCTGGACGCCACAATGCTCAGCACGTCGGGATCGTGAACGCCATCCACCGACATGACCATGTTGTTGATCTGGACTTCGTTGCGATAGCCTTTGGGGAACAGCGAGCGGATAGGCCGGTCGGTCAGGCGCGACGTGAGCGTTTCCTTTTCGCTGGGCCGGGCTTCGCGCTTGAAGAAGCCGCCCGGAAAACGGCCGGCGGCGTAGAATTTCTCTCTATATTCCACCTGCAACGGGAAGAAGTCCACGCCCTCGCGCGGCTTCTTGGCGCCTGTGGCGGCGGAAAACAGAACGGTGTCGCCCATGCGGGCCACAACGGAACCGGCCGCCAGCTTGGCCAGGACGCCGGATTCGAGAGTGATGTCTTTGCCGCCTACGGCGACGGTTACGGATTTGGCGTTTTTCATACGGAATGTTCTTTCTGTTTGGTGTTGTTTCTTTGTTGCTGCGAGGAAGGGCGCCAAGGAGCCGGTGACGGAAACGGCCTGCGGGAAAAAGAGCGAATCGCGCGCGAGCGGTTGCCTTGCCGGGAAAGAAAGGCCGAACTAGTAGCGGATGCCCAGTCTCTTGATCACGGCCTTGTAGCGGTCCTCGTAGTTCTTCTTCATATAGTCCAGCAGACGCCGACGCGCGTTGACCATCTTGATCAGGCCGAATCGCGAGCTGTGATCCTTCCTGTGCGACTTCAAGTGTTCGGTCAACATTTCGATTCGCTTCGTAAGCAGGGCCACCTGAACGTCGGAAGACCCCGTATCCCCCTCGTGAAGCTGAAACTCTTTTTGGATCGCCTCTTTGTCTATGGAACTCATACGTTGTGCGGACCTCTTGTATTGATGCGCTGTTAATCCTTTTTTCGTCTATGGGCAGGAAATATAGCGGGAGCGGCGTTCTTGTAAAGCCCAAAATCTCTAAATTTTCAGTCGGCCCACGGCTGGTCTCCAGAGCGCGATTCCAAGGCATGGTTCAAGTCAAGGATCGGGCGTCTCCGCGAACGGGGCCATGTCACGGTATGATCCGCAACATACAGTGAAACCCCATAAACGGGAAGCCGCTTGCCAGTTCGCCGACAGTGCGGCATAAACTCACGAAGGACTTGTCGAGGCCCCCATCGGGCCTATCACCTCAGCTCGAAGCAGGCGATGGCGCTCTGATTGCGAACGATCAGCATGCCACCGGCCAGTACCGGCGCGGTCCAGCTTCGCCCGCCCAGCGGCCGAAACCGGCCCAGCTCCTCGTATTTTTCCGGCGTCGCCCGAACCATGATCGCATCGCCGCGATTGCCGTCCAGCGCGATAATGACGCCGTCGGCGATCAGCAGCCCGCCCTTGCCGAAGCCCGGCTGTTTCCACTTCGCTTCGCCTGTTTTCGGGTCCAGACAGACCAGGTGCGTGGGGTCGCTATTGGCGTAGAGATGGCCCTTGTACAGAATCGGCGAGCTGAAATGCGCCACAACCTCCTTGTTCTCCCACACGATCCGGGGACTCGCGCCGGATATGTCCAGCAACGCGCAGCCGCGCCCGTATCCGCTGGTGATAAACACGCGCCCGTCCCCGACCGGCACGGGCAGGGCCGCGTTGACATCGTGGGACGTACGCCATTCCTGTCGCCACAGAACGGAACCGTTTTCCGTATGGATGCCGGTCAGCGCGAAGCCGTTGAAGACCAGATATTGCCGGACGCCGCCAACCGTAACGGGAACTGGCGTCGCGTAGCCAAGACGGTCGGCGTTGCCGCCATGCCAAACCGTTTTGCCGGTCCGCTTATCGAGCGCGGCCACGTTCTTATCGCCGCCCGGCAGCATGATCAGCCGGTCGCCATCCACCAGCGGGGACATGGCCAGTTGCCAGGTGGGCGTACGGCCCTTGAATTCCGCCACGATGTTCCGTTGCCAGACCAGCGAGCCGTCCTTGACGTTCAAGCAGTGCAGGTGCCCGTTGCGGCCCAGCGTATAGACCCGGTCCCCGTCCACGGTCGGCGTCGCGCGCGCGAACCCGTAATTGGCGCGACCGGGATCGTCGTAGGCGAACGTCCATACGTCTTTCCCGGTGGCGATATCCATTGCGCGCACCACATCCCTCTTGCCGTCCCGGTCCACGATAAAGACTTTGCCCTGGGCAACTGCGGGCCCCGCATAGCCTTTGTCGGAAAGATCGCGCCTCCAGACTTGGCGCGGAGCCTGTTCGTTCCAGTTCTTGCGGAAACCGGTCTCGGCAGACAGCCCGTTGCCCTGCGGACCCATGAAACGAGGCCATTCGCCGCCTGTCGCCGAATAGCCGGCCAGCCCGACCGCCACGACTGCCGTCAACAATGCTTTTCCCGTTCGTTTTTTCGACATAATGCCTCCTCTTTTTCGTTCGCATGGAAGAATACTCTGTGCATAGTTCAAGCTAGCCCAGCCGCGTATTCGCGGTCAACAGAAAAGGGCGGCCGCGTGGAATGCAGATCGTGGATCGCGCGTTCGTATGTTCGTGCATTCGTCCACCGAATCCTCTTGTTATTTACGACATTATCGGCGAATTATGGAGCTATGGGTTGCGGAAAGCAGGATATGTCCGCAACGATTCCGGGTTGTTATTGACGTTTGAAGGGGAAAGGCCGTTTTTGTGAGTCCTTGGTCCTACGTATTGGCCGGCGCGATCCTCGGCTTGGCCGGTGTGGCGCAAAGCGCGGTGGGGTTCGGCTACGCGCTGTTCGCCACGCCGCTGCTGGTCTGGATCGGGTTGCCGCTGGAGCAAACGATTGCGCTCGTCGCGACATGCAGTCTGATCCAGGCAGGCCTCGGCGCGCGACACTTGCGCGCGGATACGCCCTGGCGCCTGTCTTTCATCGCCACCGCCGTGCGCATGGCCGGCGTCGGCATCGGCACGCTCGGCCTTCTGCGCCTGACAACCCTTGATCCCGCCCGCATCCGATTGGCCGTAGGCGCATTGCTGTGCCTGCTGGTCGCCGTCCAGTTCTGCTGGCGGCCGAAACCGGTGGACCGGTCGCATTGGGGCTGGGCCGCGCTCGCCTTTTCGATCAGCGGCCTGCTCTCGGGCATTTCGGGGATGGGCGGCCCGCCGCTCGTCCTGTGGGCCATGGCGCACAACTGGTCGTCGCACAGGACGCGCGGCTTCCTGTTCGCGGTCTTCCTGACGGCGATCCCGTTGCAACTCGTGCTGCTGACGTTCACCTTCGACACCGCGCGCATCCTGCGCGCGATCCTGATCGCCCTGGCCTACAGCCCGCTGGTCTGGTTCGGCACGAGAATCGGCTTGCGGCTCGGCCACCGCATCTCCAAGGAAAAACTGCGGATCGTCGCCTATCTGTTCCTGCTCGCTATCGGCCTGAGCGCCGTCGTCCCGGCCTTGCTCCGCTAGGTCCGCAACGGGCGAGGGTTGCGCCTTGCCGACTGTTTTTGCGACCACGCAGCGGTCGCAAACAAGGAGGGTAAAAAAGCGCCCGCGCCACGCGCCTTAAGGCGGGCTGACGCCCGCAAGATAAGGCGTTAGTCCTTAGTCGTTAGCATAGGTATTGACCTTTCTTTTACGTTTTGACAGTGTTCGGGCATGGAAAGAAGAGAGGGCCTTTCAGTGGCGGAACCGGATGTGGCTTCGGGCGCGTCCGACGGGCGCCGTTCGTCTTCGTCCGACGGCGCCGCGCTGGTTCGCGTGCGCGGGCTCGAGGTTCGCTTCGCGCTGGAAGGCGGGGTGGCCCGCGCCGTGCGCGGCGTGGATTTCGACATTCCGCGCGGCGAGACGGTCGGACTGGTCGGCGA
>SLKS01000135.1 GCA_007134465.1 Kiritimatiellia bacterium
CCAGGGCGTCTCGCCCACCGAGCGCGAGTTCGACCGGGCTACCGCCGCCGGGAAACAGCGGCTGATCTTCGTCAAGGGCGAGAACGACGACGCCCGTCATCCGAAGATGCAGTCCCTCGTGCGCAAGGCGGGCGGCCAACTCATCCGGCGACGCTTCAACAACCCGTCCGAACTGACTGCGTTGGCGTACTCCAGCCTCGTTGAGCACCTGGTCAACGCCGGGACCGTCCGCACCCGTCCCTTCGACGCGGCGGCATGTCCGGAGGCCACCCTCAACGATTTGTCGCGGCAGAAGGTGCAGGAGTTCCTGGCCCGCGCCCAGGCCGAACGGAACTATCCGCTCGGTCCACGGACTCCCACCCCCAAGGCGCTGGCCCACTTGAACCTTCTCGACGGAGAAAAGCCCACCCACGCCGCCGTCCTGTTGTTCGGCAAGCAGCCGCAGCGGTTCCTGCTGACATCGGAGGTCAAGTGCCTCCAGTTTCACGGCACCACAGTCGCCAAGCCGATCCCGGATTACCGCATCTTCAAAGGCACGGTGTTCGAGTTGGTGGATCAGGCTCTGGGATTCGTCATGTCGAAGATCGCGGCATCGGTCGGCACCCGCGCGGACAGTTCCCAGGCTCCAGTGACCTACGAGTTCCCCCGCGCGGCCGTTGCCGAGGCCATCGTCAATGCCGTCGCGCACCGCGACTATGCGTCCAATGCCTCCGTCCAGGTCATGCTCTTCGCCGACCGGCTGGAGGTCTGGAACCCCGGCGAGTTGCCGCCGTCGCTCACGCCCGCGTCGCTGCGGCTTCCTCATGCCTCGATTCCACGCAACCCGCTCCTCGCCGAGCCGCTCTTCCTCACGCGCCACATCGAGAAGGCTGGAACCGGCATCCTGGACATGATCGGTCTCTGCAAGGCCGCCAAGCTGCGTCCGCCTGAGTTCCGGCAGGAGATGGGCCAGTTCATCCAGACCCTTTGGCGGCCGACAGCCTCGACAGAGGCCCAAGTCGAGGCCCAAGAGGCCCAAGTCGAGGCCCAAGTCGAACTGACCAAATGGCAGCGGAGCGTCCTCTCCGCATGCTCTCGGGGCGCAATGACGGCAAAAGAGCTTCTGGATGTTGCTGGTTATAGGACTCGAACAGGGAATTTCAAGAAAGGCCTCCAGCGGCTCATCGATGATCACCTGATCGAATACACGGTTCCCGACAAGCCGAACAGCCGACTGCAGAAATACCGCCTGACCGACAAGGGCCGTAACGCTTGCAAGGAGCAGCCATGAGAGAGATTCTCGGCAAGGCCAAGACGATCGATCCGTGAGCTACTCAGCGGCGCGAAGTACTCCATCGACTACTACCAGCGCGAGTACCGCTGGCAAAACAAGCAGGTGTCGGAGCTGATCGACGACCTCACCGGTCGCTTCCAGGCCGACTACGAGGAGGGGCACGCCCGCGAGAAGGTCGAAGAGTACGGGCATTACTTCCTCGGCTCGATCATCATCAGCCACAAGGACGGCCAGAACTTCATCATCGACGGGCAACAGCGCCTGACGACACTGACACTCCTGCTTATCTACCTGCACAACCTCCAGAAGAATCCATGGGGACATGCAACTTTAGAATCGCTCCGGTTCGAACCTAGCCACCGGAATAGAAAAGCCCAGCCCCGGAGGGCTGGGCTTTATAGTCTGGCTCCGGTGGTAGGATTCGAACCTACGACCAAGTGATTAACAGTCACCTGCGCTACCGCTGCGCTACACCGGAACAACGGGAAAAGAATTCGTTCGCTTTTGCGACGGAATTCGACTAATTCAGAGATCAACATACCACACGCCTCCGATTTGTCAACCCTGTTTCGCCGAGGAGAGAATGGCCATGCTCAAAACGCCGCTCCGTATTCTTCTGTCGGTCTTGGCCGCCGGCGCGCTGTCCGGCTTGTCGAGCGGTTGCGCGAGTCCGCAGATGAAAGGCACGCCGTTCTATACGGGCGCCGAAACGGCGCGGCCGGACGCGGCGGAAGAGCGTGTCAATGTCTGGCCGCTGTTCTACTACCGGGCGCCGGCGCTGTCCGTGCTCTGGCCGCTGCTGGAAAAGACGGACGATCATTTCGCGCTGCGTCCGCTGATGTCCGTGTACGGGCTCCAGGACAGTCGGCCCGTGTACAATGTGCTGTGGCCGTTGGCGCGGTTCGATCCGCATGGCAGGAAATACCGGGTCTTCCCGGTGTTCTGGAGCGAGAAATCGGCTACGGTCTTTCCGCTCTACTGGCATCGGGGCGAGCCGTTCGGCGCGACGGGCGGAACCAGCACGATGATTCCGCTCTGGCATTTCGAGCGCGATCCGAAAGGGTTCAACGCCCATGTCGTCTGGCCGTTCGCGCATGTCAAGCGCCGGGGCGAGGAATCCGGTTTTCGGCTCTGGCCTCTGTACGGCAGCTACCGCGACGGCTCCGAACGCTACCGGTTCGCGCTCTGGCCGTTGGGTCACGATTGGAGCCATGAACGGAAAACCGAGCGGTTCCAGACGCTGTTCCCCCTGTACATGTACGCGCGGTTTCCCGAAGACCGCTATTTCCTTTCGCCGCTGGCGGCAGCCGGCTGGGAGAAAAGCGGCGACCGCTGGCACGGGGTTCTGCCGCTCTATTTCGCGGCGCGGTACGGGGAGGAGCATACGTTCGGGACGTTGCTGGGCGGGTGGCGGAGGGACGGACACAGCGCCACATGGCTGTTTACCCCGCTGCTGACCGGCGGCGCCAGCGAACGCGACCGCGGCGGCCGCTTCTTCCTGCTCGGGCCGCTGGCGCACGCGCTCTGGTCGGAAGCCGGGCGCCGGCATCATGCGCTGCCGTTCTATGCCGCCGCCAAACATCCCGACCGTTCGTATTGGATTTCTCTGCTGTACGGACACGGGTCGGGCGATGCCGGCGCTGCGGGCTGGCGCTATCTCATGCCGGTCTTTCTCGCGCGGCACGGCGAAGACCGGCGCAGTCTTGTCACCCTGCTCGGCGGCTACCGGCGCGAGGGGAACCGCGGCCAGTGGCTGGCGCTTCCGGCGCTGTCGGGCGGGACGTGGGCCGAGCGCGAAGGCAGCCTGTTCCTGCTCGGGCCGCTGGCGCATCGGCGCTGGTCGGAAACGGCCCGATCCAGCCATGCGCTGCCGTTCTACTACCGTTCCGAGGATGCCGACGGCCGGCTGTTCGTATCGCCGCTCTGGCTGGCCGGCGCCCATGCGGACGGCGACCTCTGGCGAACGGTTCCGCTGCTCTACTGGCATTCGGGCAACGAGCGGCGGCGGCGCACGCTGACGCCGCTGGCCAGTTGGGGTTCGGCAGAAGCGGCGAACGAGCGCTGGCATACGATCCTCCCGTTCTATTACCGGCAGGTGTCGGAGCGCGGCGCGCTGACCGCCACGCTGCTGGGCGGGACGCAGCGCACAGCCGATGGCCGCCGCTGGCTGCTGTATCCGCTGGCAAGCTGGGGTTCGCGCGGACCGGACAGCGCCCGCCTGTGGGTTCTCGCGCCATTCTTCCATTGGAACCGGGATGCGGAAGGCAGCGCCCATCACCTGTTGCCGTTCTATTACTGGGACGGACGCGACCGGACGTTCGTTTCTTTGGCTACCGTTGCCTGGTCGCGACCTGACGGTTCGCGCACGACGCTGATTCCGCCGGCGCTGTCGTGGCTGACCGCCCGCGACCGGCGCCGGGACCTATGGGCGCTCGGTCCGCTGGCCCATTTCAGTTGGGGCGAGGAGCGCGGTTCGCACCATGTCTTCCCGCTCTACTACCGCAACCCGAACACAGGCACGTTCGCGTCCCTACCCGCGACCCGCTGGAAGAACCGGGACGGTTCGCACACGACGCTGATTCCGCCGGCGCTGTCATGGCTGACCGCCAGCGACCGGCGCCGCGACCTGTGGGCGCTCGGTCCGCTGGCGCATTTCAGTTGGGGCGAGGACCGCGGTTCGCACCACGTCTTCCCGCTCTACTACCGCAACCCGAACACGGGCACGTTCGCGTCCCTGCCCGCGGCCCGCTGGAAGAATCGGGACGGTTCGCGCACGACGCTGATTCCGCCGGCGCTGTCGTGGCTGACCGCCCGCGACCGGCGCCGTGACCTGTGGGCGCTCGGCCCGCTGGCGCATTTCAGTTGGGGCGAGGAACGCGGTTCGCACCATGTCTTTCCGCTCTACTACCGCAACCCGAACACGGGCGCGTTTCTTTCGCTGCCCTACTGCCGCTGGAAAGAGGGCCATACGGACATTCGGCTGATTCCACCCGCGTTGAGCGTGTACTGGAACGATGGCGAGGAACGGGAAATCATGGCGGCGCTGGGTCTGTTTCGCAACCGATGGGGGCACGCCGAGCGGCCGCCGCGCGGCCATTTGCTGCCGCTGTACCTGTATCGCGGCAGGGATGCGTTCTATTCGCCGCTGGTCGGATGGAACCGCGAGCGCGATCGCGGTTTCGTCTATCCGCTCACACCTTTTCTGGGCGTGCGCACCGGCAACGACGCCGGGAGCTGGCTGTTCCCGCTCTATTCCTACACAAGAGACCGGCAGCGCGACGCTTTGACCCTGAACCTGCTGTGGGGCGGCTACGAGCGCGACGGGGCGCGCCGTTCCTCCGGCTTCTTCCCGCTGTACGGCTATCGGAACCATGTGGCGCCCGCCGCCGAAACGGGCGCCGTCCCGCCGGGCCTGTACGGCAAGAGCTTCTGGTCGCTGCCCGCCTGCTGGTACAAGAATCAGACGCGCGTCGTCCCGGAAGGCGAAACGGTCATGCGCCGAAACGGTTTCTTTCCGCTCTGGAGCTATGCCCGCAATGAAACGCCCGCCACCGGAAGCGAGACGGCGAACAGCTCTTTTCTGCTGTTCCTTTATCGGCATCGGCGCGAAGCGAAGCCGGACCCTGCGGATCCGGAACGGATTCGGAAAACCGGCCTTTCCAGCGTGCTCTGGTATTTGTGGCGCAAGGAACGCGAAGACGACCGGGTTAGCGTGGACGTCTTCCCCAGCATCACCTACGATCGGCGCGGGGACGAGTTCAAGCGCGTCACGTTTCTCTGGCGCTTCTTCCGCTACGAGCGCGCGCCCGACGGCGTCCGGCTCGACCTGCTGTTCGTGCCGCTACGCCGCCCGAGACCGTCACATGCCGAATAGAGGTTCCGCTGAAAAAGTCCTGCGGCGCGGGTGGAACCGCGCCCTCCAATCGTGAAAACAACGGATTTGCGCGGGTTATGGAGGGCCGGGTTCCACCCCGGCCGTTCCGAGAACGACTTTTTCAGCGGAATCGAATAGAGCCTTTTTCGTAAAGATACACGCTTTTGCGTGTATGTTTTCCAGAGGAATAGCCACAAAAAAGCACAAAAAACGCAAAAATGTTTTTGTGTTTATGTGTTTTTTGTGGCCAATACATCGGGTTGCGGGCTTCGGCCCGCCTTAAAGCCTTTCCGGTGAAGATACGCGTTTTTGCGTGTATCTTTTTGCGCCTTCGGCGAGATCCCTCGCAGGCTTCCGCCTACGAAAGAAAACTTCGGCGGGACACGCGGGATGACGGACTGTTTTAGCGTAGCGCCCTGGATTTTGTCATTCCGAGCTTGCGAGGAATCTCGGCCGAAGGCCGTTGGGTTGCGGGCGCAGCCCGCGTTAATTTCTGTTGCGGAAAGTCTGTTTTTCACATCGGACGACACGGCTTGCCACGGCATAGCCCGCAGGGCGGAGACGGGAGGTCGTCCCTCATAGCAGCCAGGGGATGCCTGTTCGCGCAGGTTGGTGAATGAGGAACTCGACGAAGCGGGGCGTTGAAGGGTAACCGAGTAAGGGTGGGGACAAAGTGCGCGACGAAGCTGGTCGATTAAGCGTGGCCTCCGGCCGGTCCGGACACTTGCTCGCCAACCTTAACCGCCACCCTTCGGCGGATACGCTTACCCGAACTGCTTCCTCGAAAAGTGCGAAACTTCACGGAGGGAATGCGCATGAAAAAGCAGATGTCGGTCGTTTCGTCATCGGCCTCGACGTTTCAGATGGATGTTTCCGAGCTGCCGGCGATTCTTGTGGAAAAGGAACCGAAGTCTACGGGCGTTTTCACGATCGTTTTCTCTTTGTTCTGGGGCGGAATTCCGACGCTGATTCTGCTGGTTTCGCTGGCGCGCGGAACGTTTCAGGCTTCGATGGCCCCGTTGCTGGTCTTTACCGTGCTGGGCGCTGGCATTTTCGTCCTCGGGATCTGGCTGGCGACTCGGGAGAAAACGACGCGCATAGACCGTCAAACCGTTTCCGTGGATGCGCGCTGGGCGTTCGGGCATCGGGCATGGTCGGAACCGTTCAGCCGGTACGAAGGCGTCTTGTGTCGGTCGGAATGGCATTCCGGCGGGAAGAACAGTTCCTCCTATGCGTTGCACATTGTCGAGCTGTGTCATCCGGACAAGAAGAATAGGATTCGGCTGTATTCGTCGCGGTCCGACGAGGGGCTGCGGAAAATATGGGAAGGATACTGCCGGGCGCTTAACCTGCCGGCGCTGGAAGGGGAAGGTTCGAACCGGGTTGTGCGCGCGGTCGAGGATTTGGACAAATCCGTTCGCGATCTTGTGCGGGAAGGGAAAATGACCGTGGAATTCGACCCGGCGAAACAACCGCCGCCGCAGGGGCTTGGCATCGAGACGCAGGGCGACCGCCTGCGTCTGACGCTGCCGAAAGTCCGCTTTCCTGTCGGATTGTTGGTCATCGGCCTCGGATTGCCCGGCGCTTTTGTCTATGGAGGATTCTTTCGCGAAGGCGGAATCGGCCTGGGCCTGATCGGCTTGGCGATCTTGCTGGCCGCTGCGGCCATGTTCGTGTGGAGTCGTGTGTCGCAGCCCGTAGTGGAAATCGGTCCGGAACAGGTGCGCGTCTTTTATCGGACGCCGTGGGGAGAGACCGCCGGACAATCCTTGCCCGTGTCGGAAATCGAAAGCGTACGGATCGGGCGCGAAACGGAAGGGCGGGGAACGCCGAGCGTATTGCTGGTGTCGGATCGTGCCACGGTGTCCGTGGCGCACTCCCAGCCGGACGCCGTTCAGGAATGGCTGAAAAACTTTCTGCTGGCGGCGGTCGCCCGATAGCGCGCGAGGCGCCTTCGCGCCGATGCGCGGTCAGAAGCGGACTCGCGCGCCGCTTCATGCGTCGTTCGCAACCGTTTCTTTCCTGTCGCGCAGTGTTCAGGGCGCCAGTCGGGCCGGGTTGCCGGAAACGGATCGGCCTGTTCGCACTTTCCGGATCGTCCACCGTAAGCGTCGCCGTACGCGTCGACCGGAACGAGGGAAGATCGGTTGACGCGTACGGCGACGCTTACGGATCACGATTCCCTCGCGACATTTCTTTCCGTCTTCTTTCGCCAACAGCGCTTAAACAAGGATTGTTTCGCAAACAACGCCTTCACAGATCGAGCAACGTGCCGACCTTGTTCAATACCTGCCGGACAGTGGTTTCCGGGACGCGACAGAGCAACAACGCTCTGCGCGCACGCCAATCCATGCTTTTGATCTGGTCGGAAAGCGCGGCCCCGGACGCCTTCAGCCCTTCGGGAATCCGAACCTCGAAGGGATATCCCTTGACCTGACTTGTGAGGGGACAGAGTATGGCCAATCCCACCTTGCGGTTGTAGGACTCCGGCGACAACACAAGGGCTGGCCGGTGGCCGGCCTGTTCATGTCCGGCCTGCGGATTGAAAGAAATCCAGACAACATCTCCCCGTTTCGGGCAGTACGGCGGCATCACCATATCTCCCGTCCAACGGCTTCGCCCGTACCAACCTCCGCATGGACATTTTGCCTGGTGACGCCCTTCAGCAGATCCTCTAACCGATACTCAGGCTCTCGCCGAGGGTCAATTACGATTTTCCCGTCAGCGACGGACAAATCAACGGGGGTTCCGTACATAACGCGCGCTTCCTTGACAAACGCTTTGGGAATGCGAATCGCCAAGCTGTTTCCCCACTTCTGAATCTTCGTTTGCATGATGGGCTCCTGTTCCCGTATCTACAAAAAAGATACATCAAGCGTCCGTCGGACGCAAGTCTTTTTTGTTGAACGAGGCGGTTGGACCCGCCATAGTGGCCGCTTATGGGTTCGATAGTCTTCAGAATCGTGCTGGCGGCGGTTGCCGTATACGTGGCGGTGGGGCTGCTGCTGTTTTTCTTTCAGGCGTCCTACATCTATTATCCGACGCGCACTGTGCAACAGACGCCGTCGGCGCTGGGGCTCGCCTTCGAGGATGTGCGGCTGCGAACGGAAGACGGCACGGTGATCGCCGCCTGGTTCGTTCCGGCTGCGCCGGGCGCCGGAGGGGAAGAGCCGCCCGTAATTCTTTTTTGCCACGGAAACGCCGGCAACATTGGCGACCGGCTGGGCACGATCCAAACGTTCGTGTCGCTGGGGGCGAGCGTGCTGATTTTCGACTATCCCGGGTATGGCGAGAGCGAGGGTCGGCCAAGCGAACGGGGCACGTACCTGTCGGCGCTGGCCGCCTGGGAATATCTTGTTGGCGAGCGCCGCATTCCGCCGAAGCGCATCGCGCTGTTCGGCCGTTCGCTCGGTTGCGGGGTCGCCGCCTGGCTGGCCAGCTACGTGGAACCCGGCTTTCTGGTTCTGGAATCGGCATTCGCGTCGGTGCCCGCCATGGCCCACCGGATGTACCCGATCTATCCGACCCGGCTGCTGTCCCGCTTTTCCTACGATACGCTTGGCCGCATGCCGGACATCGCCTGTCCCGTGATCGTGGCGCACAGTCGCGAGGACGAAATGATTCCTTTCGAGCAAGGCCGCCTCGTGTTCGAGGCCGCCAACGAACCGAAAGCATTTGTCGAGCTGCAGGGCTCGCACAATGCCGGCGGCATAGACATCTCGCCCGGCTATCGCGCCCTGCTGCGCGCGTGGATGGACAAGCACCTGGAAGCGCACTGACATGAATGGAGAAACAGGCATGGAGAAACAGGAAAGCGAAACAACGCCAGCCGTGCCGCCTGCCCGTCCCTCGCCGCTCCGGCGTTTGGCGTTCTGGACGCTGCTGGCGCTGTCGGTGGGCGGCTCGCTCTGGTGGATTGGAACCTTTCCCTTTCACGTGGACCGGCTCTACAGCGCCATTCCGCCCCATGTCACCGTGATCGCGGAGCATCAGAATCTCGGCGCGCGCTGGCCGGAGCTAAAGCGCAATCCGCTCGTGCGCAATATGGTTGCGCTGGCCGGCGCGGCGCACGGGCTGACGCTGGAGGAGGCGCTGGACGATCCGGCGACAGCCTGGTGGATCGAGCGGCTGGCGGGCCGTCACGCCGTGCTGGCCTACGCGCCGTTCTTCGACGAGACGCCCTATGACGCCTGGATCATGGCCAGTTGGGTTGGCCGATTCTCGCTGCAGATGCGCTGGAGCATGTTGCGCGGACGCTTGCCGGGCGAGCCGCTCGACCTGGGCCGTGGCGAACGGGGCTGGATGATTCCCGACGAAAACGACGAAAACGGCTATGCGCTGTCGTTCGCGCTCGTGGACGGAGCGCTGCTGGCGTGCTGGTCGCGCCATCCGCAAGGCGTGCAGATGCTCATGGAGCGCAAGAAATGGGGCGCGCGCCCCGTGAAAGCGCTACGCGATAAAATGGCGCGGCAAGAAACGGATCCGTGTTCCCGCTTCGATACGGCGCCCGACCGCGGCTGGCTGCGCAACACGACGCCGCAATCGCTGCGCACGCGCGAACGGCCCCTGCGCATTGCCTTGACCGAATACGACGCCCGTTCGCTCGCCGGCTGGATCGGACTCGATTCTGCCGACTCCGCCTCCGGCAGCGTCGGCATGGACGATTCCGAGCCGTTGTCCGCAGCCGTTTCTCCGGAAGCGTTGCGAACACCCGCCGCTTTTCTTGGCGACTCGCCCGCCATGCTGGCCGTTCTGCCTTTCGGCTTGGCGAACCGATTCGGTTTGCAGCGGCTTGGGTCGCCGTCCGCGCGAACGCTTGGCGATCTGCTGGCCGATGCCGCCGGTGCGGACGCGTCCTGTTTTTTGGCCGTTCTCCGTCCGGAATTCGACGGTCGCATACTGGGCTTGCGCACGCCGGGTCTCGTACTCGGTTTGCGGTTGGAGCAGCCGGAAACGGGCCGACGCCTTGTTGCCAACCTGCTCGACATCCTGAACGCCGCCCTGAATATGGGCGTGATTCCCAAAAACGCCACAGGGCCGGGCGATCAGGAATTGATTCTGACGGAAAGCGTCAATACCGACGCGCTACTGAGACTCACCGCGGCGGAACAGCCGACATTCGCCGTGGTGGATTCCTGGCTGCTCTTCGCCTTGAACCGGAGTCTTATGGAGCGGCTGATCGCCGCCATGCAAACCCGCGGGAGCGACGCCGTCGCGCCGCATTGGCGCCATGCGCTTGACGAAGAATCGCCGTCCGGTTTTCTCTGGATGGATTTCGCGGCGGCCAACGCCACGGCCGTGCACGGCAAAGCCGTGTACGGGCTCGCAAGCCATGTGGCGACAGTGCCGGGCGATGCGGCCATTCGGAAGGCGTTGGAAGCCTTGACGCTTTTCACGGATGCGGCCCGGCCGTTGAAGCAAGGCGCCTTGCGCATGGAAACGGTCGCGGACGATTCCGCCGAATTCTCGTTTCGCATCGGCATGGTGCTCGGGACAGGAGTTGAACCTGCACAGCCTTAACGGCTACTAGGCCCTCAACCTAGCGCGTCTGCCATTCCGCCACCCGAGCCCTGCGGAAAAAGAAGAACCCTATCGCATTCCCCTCCGCATTTCAAGCGCGTCTTGAAAAATTTCTTGTTTAGATTTGCGGGCGCTCGCGGGTATATGGGCACAGGCAAGAACTTCACCCATTGCGAAGGGAGCCGCCATGACCATCGCGCTGATCTCCGGAACACTGATTTTCCTCCTTTTTGCAGGCGCCTGGGCGCATTTTCTGAGAACAACCGCACGGTGTCTTGCGCGCGGAATGGCTGTGGAAGACTAACCGGGACAAGACGATGCGCAACCATACAGCGAGGCGATTCATGCATGCGCTAACCCAAGCAACGACACGGACATCGGCGCGGACAACCAACGTTGCCAGCGAAGACATCGGCCGCTCCGATTGGCTCGGCAGGGGACTGTGCGTCGAAAGCTGGACGAAACCCGGTTTGAAATTCCGGTTCCGGGTGGCGTCGAGCCGCGAGGACCGCGAACGGGTCTATCGGTTCGCGCATGAAATCTACAGCGGCGTGGCGCTGGCGGAAGGCGGCGAAGGAATGGTCCTGTCCGCGCACGATGCCGGCCCGGAAACCTTTACGTTGATGGCCGAAGACATGGACGGTCGCATTCTGGGCACCGTCTCGCTGGTGTTCGATTCGGACAGGGGCTTGCCCTGCGACGAAATCTACTGGCTGGAAACCGGGCGGCTGCGATCGGAAGGCCGGCACATGGCCGAAGTGACCCGGCTCGCGTTGCGCAAGGACGGCGCGGTGACGCGCGATGTGCTGATTCGGCTGTTCAACTTGATTTTCATCTATGCCCGCCAGGTGCGCAAGGCCACCGACTTCGTGATCGAAGTGCACCCGCGCCACCTGAAATACTACGAGCGAACGCTCGGCTTCGAGGCGCTGGGCGGTCTGCAGAATTGCGCGCGCGTCGGCGGCGCGCCGGCGCTGCTGGGACGGCTGGATTTGGCCGTTCCCGTGCGCGAGGTGCGACGCGTCGGCGGCACGGGATGCCCTGGCGGCAAGGGCAAAACCGATGGCGCCCACAGCCTGTATCCCTATTTCTGGCCGGCCGCCGAGGAATCGGCCATCGCCCGCAGCCTGGCGAACGAATACCGCCCTATGGCGCCGGCCGATGCAGCCTATTTCGGACTGGAACAGGCGGAAAATGCGGAGAGAAAGATTTACAGCAGGTAGACAATCTTGTATTCCGTACGCGATGGATTGTGCCGAACAAAAAGAAGGCCTCATGAAACACGACCGGTTTCTCAAGCTGTACTTGACCGTGCAGTCGGATCTGCTTGCCTACATTCTGTGCATGGGCGTGGACCCGGCTTCGGCCGAGGACGTGCTGCAGGATGCGGCCATGATCATGATGCGCAAGCTGGACCGGTTCAAGGAAGGCACCAATTTCCGGGCTTGGGCCTATGCGGTGGTGCGTTTCGAGATTCTGAAAAAGCGGGAATGGCAGGCCAAGCAGCCGTTGCGACTCGGGGAAGAGGCGCTGGATCATCTGGAAAGCCTGGCGAGCGACGAAAACGAGGAGCCTGTCCGGCTCCAGGCGCTGAGCCATTGCATGCGGCTGCTGCCGGTCAACGCCCGGCGGCTGGTCAACATGCGGTTCGAGTCGAATCTCGATTCCGCCGCCATCGCGCGCCGCCTGAAACGGCCCGTGGATTCCATCTACACGACGCTTTCGAGAATCCGCAAAACGCTGCAGGACTGCATTTTGAAATTCGAACAAACGCAGGAACTGGCTTAAGGCGGGCTGACGCCCGCAACCCAATTATTTGCAACTACGAAAGGCGCGAAATACGCGAAAAGTTCTGTTGCATGCGCCATTCGCGCTTTTCGCGTGTTTCGTAGTTTCATCTCCTGGAAAAGGCTTTAAGGTTCTTATGAACGGGCACGACGACATCGAGCGACTGATCCATCGCTATCTGGACGGCGACCGCAGTCCGGATACGATTCGCATGCTGACGGTCCGCCTGGACAGCGATGCGGAGGCGCGCGTGCAGTTTCATCGCGCCATGCGGCTTCAGGCCGCTCTGCAGCAGAAGGCCAGCTCGGCCCGGCATGCGCGCACGCTGCGTTTTCCGGCGCAACGCCGTCTGTGGCGTCCGGTTCTGGCGCTGGCCGCGTCGCTGCTGGCCGGGCTGGGTCTGTTCGTCTTTCTGACAACCCGCGCGCCCGGCGTGGCCGTTGCGCGGATTGAACGCGTGTCCGGGCCGGTCCATATCGGCGGTGTTCCTGTCCGCGCGGGCAAGACTTTGCCGTTGAACGAGCCGGTTGCCGTTGGCCCCGGCGCCCGACTCGTCTTCGGGTACGATGGCGAAGACACCCGCATAACGGTCGCCGCCGACACGCGCTTCCTCCTTCGGACCGGTCCCGGCCGCGGCAAGGAGGTTGCGCTCGATTCCGGTTGGCTGACGGCGCATATCGCTTCGCAACCCGCGCGCGCGCCCATGCGTTTCGCCACGCCCTACGGCCAGGCCGCCGTTCTCGGCACGGACCTGCGGCTGGGCGTAACGCCGACCATGGCGAGAGTGGACGTGTTCGAAGGCCGCGTCCGGCTAACCCGCGCCGAGGACGGCGAAACCGCCGAGATCGAAGCCGGCCAAACGAGCGTGCTCGGCCCCGATCTGGTCCTGAAAGCCTATGCCGCCGACACCGATCATGTGGACGGCAAGCTGCTGTTCCATGACGATTTTACGGGCAGCCTCGATCATTGGATCGTCGAAGTCCTCGATAGCCGGCCCGGCGAGCCGGATAAATCGCTGTTGCAGCGTTCGTTCTCGCCCGCCGACACCGAATTGGCCCGATACATTCAGCATGAGCCCGAGGCGGGAACCGTCGTTCTCGATCCCGGCCAAATCAATCGCGAGGTGAAACTCATGCTGTTCTCCCCGCCTATCCCCCTGTCCAGCATCGTTATGGAATATCGCACGGAATATCTTAAGGATTATGCCCGTCCGCAAAGCGATCATATCGAATTTTCGATATGGGGACAAACCGGATACGACAACAGCGAAGGCTCGAAAAGCGAATCTGTCCGTTTCCCGCTGGGCGTTGCCCAGCGGCACAGCATGGAGCATATCGTACGGCAGGACGAGAAAGGCCGGCATCATGCGGACGTAGCCTTCAAGGTTAACGATCTGCTGATGACCCGCCACAAGACGCCCCTGGAATGGAAGCCGGGCGAGAACATGATGTGCAGTGCGTCAACAACCGGCTCGAAAATACGTCTCCTCGACTTTTCGGTGCGCCGCCTGGTCCCGCTCGATCCGCCGCCGGACTTTGATCGCCCCGACGCGGACGCCAGTCTGCTATTCCGCGACGACTTCGGGAGCGGCACACTGGACCGCTGGCATTCGGCGACGGGAGACTGGCGCGTGGTCCCCCGCCCGGACGGGCAGGGATATTGTCTGCAATTGGCATGGGAAGCGAACGAGCCGATCACGCCCAGAATTTTGCCCCGCCTCGATTCGCTGCCTCCGGCGCTGGAATTCAGTTATGACTTACGCGCTTTGCCTACGCAATACAAATTCGGCCTATGGTTCCACGATCCTGTTACGGGCGGGAATGTGCAAGCGCGTGACATAGGACCGCGAACCGTGCCGCCATCTCCCTTTGCGCCTGTCTACGCAAACGAGTGGGTGCGCCATGTCTTCTCCGTACGCCACGGCAGAGTTCTCCTGCGCGCCTATCAGGACAGCAGACTGCTCTACGAGAAGGAAGGCGAACTGGCAGGCCCCTTTGCGGCTATCGGATTGGCCGGTTTCTTTGTCCGCCAAGACAGCAACTTGTATTTGGACAATATTGTTGTCCGACATCTTCGGGAAACGCCAGCGTCGGACAAACCACGCGAAGCGTATTCCCGCCAGAATCCACGATGATGGCTGATGCGGCACATCGTCGGCGCCCAGCCTTCGCCTTGCAGGTTTCCGCCTCCGCAAGAACATCTACGGCGTGACAAGTCGGCGTACAAGCAAGGCCGACGGGACCGAGGGACAAAAGACGCCAGGCAATTCTCCGAAAACCAGCCCCAATCCCCGGCCGAGGTCAGTGTCACGTCCTGATTTCCGTTTGACACTTTTTGGTTGTTAATAGAGATGGTTTTCATAACACAGACTTCCGAGGCAGAGCGGAGACCAGGCCCCCGGCGTGGGCCGAGGCCGACGCTGCG